>JBCCEL010000239.1:0-9588 GCA_039030315.1 Pseudomonadota bacterium | reverse complement strand
GACGGCCCCCATGATGACACAAACCGCGACGAATTGAAGGATAACGCGCCAGCGCATGAGGGTCTGGGACCGGTTTGGACTGCCGCCCCGCATCATGTTCCACAACCCCATCACGAGAACGATCAGGACAGCGCCGGTGGCGATAGGCACAAGATAGTCGAAGATATTCATGGTACGCGTCGGTTCCCTCTAGCCGGCGGCTCGAGGCGCTCCGGCAAACAAAACGATACGCTGACTTGCGCCCAAGGCCGGCTGCTTTCAAGGACGGGCAGCAGTTTGCCGCAGTCTACCGATACTCAATTGTCCGAAAAGCGGGACAGGAGCGGGTCGAGCAGGCGCTGCGGCAGGACGCGCTTCAACCCCGCCATCAGATACGTCGGCGTGGTCACATAGTAATGCGCCTTCGGCCGCTCGCTCTCCACCGCATGAACCAGTTTGGCCAGCACCGCTTCCGGCCCCAGCCGGAACCGTGCGGCCGAGGTCTGCCGCGTGCCTTTCATGCGGGCCAGCTGCTCGGCATACTTCACCATGTGCGCTGAGTTTTCCGTGTCGATGTTCTTCTCAAAATGCTTCAGCGCGGTGGGCACAAAGTTGGAGACCACAGGACCAGGCTCGATCAGCGAAACATGGATGGCGCTGCCGCGCAGTTCGAGCCGCATCGTGTCTGTGAGGCCCTCGAGGGCGAACTTCGAGGCATTGTAGGCGCCGCGCCACTTCATCGCCACCAGCCCCAGCACCGATGAGTTCTGGACAATCCGGCCCCGGCCCTGTTCCCGCATGGACGGGAGCAGCCTGCAGGTCAGATCGTGCCAGCCAAAGAAATTCGCATCGAACTGGGCCCGGAGCACCTCCGTGCTCAGATCCTCCACGGCGCCCGGCTGGCCGTAGGCGCCGTTGTTGAAGAGCGCGAAGAGCCGGCCGTCTGTGGCTTTCAGGACATCCTCTGCACAGGCCGCGATCGAGGCTGGTTCGGCATAGTCGAGGTAAAACGTCTCAAGCCCTTCAGCCTCCAGGCGCTCGATATCCTCCGGCTTCCGCGCCGTGGCGAACACCCGCCAGCCGCGCTTCTTCATGCCATGGGCACAGTGGTAACCGATGCCGGTGGAGCAGCCTGTGATGAGGATTGAGCGGTCAGACACCGGGACGCTCCGCAAGAGCAAAATTGAGTGCGGCGCGGGCGTGCAGCTCAGTGCTGTCGAATGCGGGGACGCTGAGATCTTCCGGCCGGATCAGGAGGCCGACTTCGGTGCAGCCGAAGATGACACCGTCCGCCCCGCCGGCTTGCTCGGTCTGGACCAGATCGAGATATTTCTGCTTTGAGTCCGGCGAGATCACACCCTGACACAGTTCTTCATAGATGATGTCGTGAACGGTGGTCCGGCCATCATCGTCCGGCACGGAAACATTGATGCCGTGCTCGTCCTTCAGGCGGCCCTTGTAGAAATCCTGTTCCATCGTATAGCGCGTGGCCAGCAGAAGGGGCCGGCGCGACTCGCTGGGCTTGATGGCCTCCGCGGTGGCGTCCGCGATGTGGATGAGGGGGATGGAGACAGCGGCCTGCACGTCGCCGGCCATCTTGTGCATGGTGTTGGTGCAGATCACGAGGCACTCCGCCCCGCCCCGCTCCAGCCGTCTGCCGGCATCCACCATGGCTTCGGTCGCCCGGCCCCAGTCACCGGCCGCCTGCAGCGCCTCGATCTCGGCAAAGTCGAACGACCAGAGCAGCAGATTGGCCGAATGCAGCCCGCCCAGCCGCTCCCGCGCCATGCGGTTGAGCAACTGGTAGTAAACCACCGTACTCTCCCAGCTCATCCCACCAATGAGACCGATGGTTTTCATGAACGTACTCCGCCTGAGAATGCACCGCGGCGCCCGATAGAGCGCAGATCAGAAGAGGACGCAAGTGCCGTGGCTCCATGCGGTCGAGCACAGCGCGATGTTGGCGAGGCCCTGGCCCAGGGGCCATCCGGCCGTCTGGAACAGCCAGACAATAAACGCCAGAAAGCCCGTCACCACGAACGCCGCCGGCGCCCAGGCGAGACGGCCGAGCATGAGGGTGCGGATGACTCTCTGTTTATCTCGCCCCGCGGGGAATGAGCCATCGCCGTCCGGGATGAGTGCGGCCGCCTGCCGGGCCTGGGGGATGCAGCTGAAAAAGACGCCGCCGGTGCAGGCGACGAGATGGATAAAGGTCGGCAGCAGGGTCGTGCAGAGCATGCCCGTCACCATCAGACCGCGCGTAAAGGGATAGGCCAGCGCCTGCTCGAGCTGGGCGATCCAGGTGATGGCGGGCCAGCCCAGCCATGCAAAGATCAGGTTCGACATTTCCAGAACGTTCGGCAGAGCGACAACGAGAAGGACCAGGCAGCCGAACGCAATAACCAGATCGAAGGTCAAATCGGCCAGCAGCCAGAAGAGCGCATCTCTACCCTTCAGCCCTTTCGCCTTGCTCAGGAAGTAGCGGGTCGCCCGCCACGACAGCCAGTCCAATGCAGCATTGATGAGAGGGAAAAGCACGTAGAATACTATCGAAGAAACGGCAGCGGCAGCGGCAACGGCAACGGCACCGGCAGTGGCAGCGGCAACGGCAGCGGCAGCGGCAACGGCAACGGCAATCGCAACGGCAGCGGCAGCGGCAACGGCAACGGCAACTGCCCCTATAACTCCAGTTATAGGGGCAGTTGACTCCTGACTGATCCCAAACAAGCGCCGTATCGAGCGATCAATCCATTGAATAATTTTTTCGAGGTTCGCGAAGAAAAAGTATGCACATAGAGATAGCGCAACCAGGAGCGCCGCCCGCCAGAGCCGGGCCGGAAACTCATCGATTGCGGGGAAGATCTCCACTCTCCCAAGCTCTCCCGGTCCGCCCAACAGCCAGGCCAACAGGAACAGTCCGATTGGGTAGAAGAGGGCGAGGCGCACACACACATCGAAGGCCCTGTATCCGCCGGGCGGACCGAACCAGCGGTCGAACCGGGCTGTCCAGCGCCCGATCCACGCCTGATAGCGCTCAAAGCCGCTGGCGGCCGATAACGCCCGCTTGATCCCGGCGCGGTCTGCCGGGTTATCGAGCTGTTCGGCGAGGGATTTGCTCCAGGAGGGCCAGATCAGGCCGGCCACGGCAACCAGCAGGGCAAGCGCACTGAGGATCGCGCTCGGGTTCAGCCACTCCGCCGCGCTCAGAATGTCATGCCCTGTGGCATCCCCCATGGCGCCCCTGCCCGATTGTTCCGCTCACGGCGCACAAGCTGACGGCAACGCGGGGCTGACGCAAGCGCCTAGTTCGCGCCGTCCAGCAGCCGCCTTGCGATGACCTGGGCCTGGATCTCGCCGGCGCCCTCGAAGATGTTGAGGATGCGGGCATCGCAGAGGACGCGGGAGATTTCGTATTCCAGCGCAAAGCCGTTGCCGCCGTGGATCTGCAGGGCATTGTCGGCAGACGACCAGGCGACGCGGGCGGCCAGGAGCTTCGCCATGCCGGCTTCCAGATCGCAGCGCTTGCCGCCGTCCTTCTGACGGGCGGAGTAGTAGGTCAGCTGACGGGCCGCCATGGTCTCCACCGCCATCATGGCCAGCTTGTTGGCGACGCGCGGGAAGTTGACGATCGCCTTGCCGAACTGGTTGCGGTCCGTTGCATAACGGAAGCCCAGATCAAGGGCGCTCTGGGCAACCCCAATGGCACGCGCGGCCGTCTGGATGCGCGCGGATTCGAAGGTCTGCATCAGCTGCTTGAAGCCCTGGCCCTCTTCGCCGCCGAGCAGGTTCTCCGCCTTTACCTCGAAATTGTCGAAGGCAATCTCGTATTCCTTCATGCCCCGGTAGCCCAGAACCTCGATCTCGCCGCCGGTCATGCCTTCGGCCGGGAACGGATCCTCGTCCGTGCCGCGCGGCTTTTCCGCCAGGAACATGGAAAGACCGCGATAGCCCTTCTCGTCCGGATCGGTCCGGGCAAGAAGCGTCATCACATCGGCACGGACGGGATGGGTGATCCAGGTCTTGTTTCCCGTCACCTTGTAAACATCGCCGTCGCGCACAGCACGGGTGCGCAGGGACCCAAGGTCCGAGCCGGTATTGGGCTCAGTGAAGACCGCCGTCGGCAGGATTTCGCCCGAGCCGATCTTCGGCAGCCATTTTTCCTTCTGCTCATCCGTGCCCCCGCCAATGATGAGTTCAGCGGCAATCTCCGCGCGGGTGCCGATGGAGCCGACGGCGATCCAGCCGCGCGACAGCTCCTCGGAGACCACGCACATGCTCTCCTTGCCGAGCCCCAGGCCCCCATGCTCTTCCGGCAGGGTCAGGGCAAACACGCCAAGCTCGGACAGCTTGTCGATCACCTCCAGCGGCACGTAGGCATTGTCGAGATGCCACTGATGGGCGTGCGGCGCCACATCGGCTTCCACAAACCGGCGCATCTCTTCGCGCATCTGGTTCATGGTCTCGTCCATGCCGGCATCGCCGATGGTGGTTGCGCCGTCGGCCTCCAGCATCAGCTCCACGATGCGCTTCCGCACCGTCGAGGTATTGCCGTGCGCGCGAAGCGTGGCCGCCGCGCCTGAGCGCATGGGCGCCATCTCTTCCCAGGTGACCCCGAGGTCGGACGGGCGCACCATCTCCATCTGGGTCATGGGGATGCCGCCATTGATCTGGTTCAGATATTCTCCGAAACAGGCCTGGACCAGCAGGGCCTCCAGCTCGCCATAGCGGCCCTCGCTTTCCATGCGATCGGCATAGTCAGCCATCTGGGCCAGCGTCTGCGTGTATGTGGCAAGCCAGGCCAGCCCATGCGTCGAATGCTGATCGCGCTCCAGAAGTTCGGAGACAATCGAGCCGTCATGCCCGCTGACGAAAATGGCGACCCGGTTGCGGGCCAGTGCATAGATCCCCTCCACCGCGTCCACGGCTTCCCGGAGGAGCTCGCTCAATCCATCAAGAACGGGCCCTGTGGGGGCAAAGTCTTCTACGGCGCTCATCTGTCATTCCCCTAATCTCTGGCGCGCAGTTATACCCTCACCTTGTGCGCTGCAACATGGGCCAATCGAATGACATTTTGACGCCCAGCAGAACGTCTCATTTCTCGCGCGTGGCCAGCGCGACACCGAATGTGCAGACCGCCATCCCGAGGATCTGGATAATGCTGAGCGTCTCGCCGAACATCAGCCACGCGATCGCCGCCGCCGTGCCGGGAACCAGGTAGAACACCGCCGCCACACGGGTCACCTGACCGTGCCGGAGCATCACCATATAAAGGCTCACGGCACCAATCGAGAGCGCAAGCACGAGCCAGACCAGGGCGATGAAGACATCAAGATTCCAGGTGATATGGAGCCTTTCCGTCACAAGAGCGATCAGCCCACTTGCCACCGCCGCGCCCACATATTGCCAGACGGCACCGGTCACCAGATTGATCCGCGTGGCGAAGCGCTTCTGGTAGAGCGATCCGGCGGTCAGGCAAAACACGCCGAGAAATCCGACCACAACGGTCGTGGCGGTGATCCCGCTGTCCTGCAGGTTCAGCTTCGGCCACAGCACGAGGATCACTCCAAACAGACCAAGAACCAGGCCTGTCCAGTGCTTGGCCTCCAGCCGCTCGCCCAGGACCCAGCCGGCAACAAACGCCGTGGCGATGGGTTGAAGCCCGACAATGAGGGCGGAGATGCCCGCCGGCATGCCCGCATGGACGACCCAGAACACGGCACCGAGATAGATCCCGTGGATCACCGCGCCGACCAGGAATGCGTGGAAGACGTCGATCCCTCTCGGCCATTCTGATCGGAGGATCAGGGCCAGAAACGCCATGAGCGGGACCACCGATGCGAAACGGACGGTCAGGAACGTGAACGGCTCCGCATGCGGCATGGACAGTCCGGCGCCGATGAACCCGGTCGACCACATGAACACGAAGAACAGCGGTGTTGCACTGAGCCAGGCTGGCGGATCTGGGGATTGGTTCTGCTCCGCCACGACGGTCTCCGTTCCAGGAACGGCGCCGTGATACGCCATTAACCAGCCCGTTCCCAGCCCCCTTGCTTGAGGGAATCACCGCACCCACCTAGCATTTATGCCCGCATTCAGGCAGATGGACATGCTGAAAAGAGTCTGGGACGTTCTGGAAGACGCCTATGCGCGCTTCTACGCCGACGACGGTTTCCCGAACTCGGGCAACATCGCCTATTGCATCATTCTGGCGATCTTTCCGTTCCTGATTTTTCTGTTCGCCCTCACCGGCATCTTTGTCGACGACGCCATGGCGGCCCGGGCCGTGGATCAGCTTCTCAAGATCGTTCCGGCAGAGATTCTCGCGCCGCTGGAAAGTGAGATCAAAGCGCTGCTCACCGAGACGAGACATGACCTCCTGACGATCAGCGGGCTGTTCACGCTCTGGGCAGCGTCGCGCGGTGTCGAATCCCTGCGCAATGGCCTTAACCGCGCCTATCGCCTGACCGAGAGCCGGCCTGCCTGGCTGCGCATGATACAGGATCTGCTGTTTGTCATCATCGGTGCCGTTACCGCCATCATCCTGGCTCTGACCATCGTCTTTGCCCCTGCAGTCTGGTCGCTTGTGATCCGCTACGTCCCGGCGCTGGACGCCCTGTCCGTCCCGCTTGAAGTGCTGCGCTTCATCGTCGGGATCAGTCTCCTGGTGATTGCCCTCATTGCCGGGCACAAGTTTCTCCCGGCCCGTTCGCTACCGCTCCGTATCCTCTGGCCGGGCATCGCGCTGACGATGGTGCTGTGGCTTGTCACCGCGATCGGATACTCGATCTATCTGGCAAACTTCGCCCATTTCGCCTCGCTCTATGCCGGCCTCGGCGGCCTGTTCGCAGCGCTGATTTTCCTCTACATATCTGCGGCAATCTTCCAGTTCGGCGGCGAGATCAACCGGGCCATGTATGCCAGACGCAATGCCGGGCGTGAGCTGCCCGCCGGCGAACTGGGCAAGGACAAAACCACCAAGGCCTGACTTCCGTGCCCGCTGACATCACCTTTTTGCACCTCATCGCGGTGGCGCTGCTTGCGGCATCGTGGTCCGGATACTCGACCTTTCTAAGCATTCTGGGCAAGGGTTCCCTGAACGCCCAGCTCACCGTCGTGCGCCAGCGCTGGATGGACACCTCCATGAGCCGCGAACTGCGCATGCCCGATGCCATGCTGCTCGGCCACATGATCAACTCGGTGGCCTTTTTTGGCTCGGCAACGCTTATCGTCCTTGCGGGCCTCATTGGTGCCGCAGCAAACATCAACCGGATGCACGGCCTTGCCTCGGATCTGCCCTTCATCGGCCCCATGTCCGTTGAACTCTTTTCCTTCAACCTGGCGGTTGTGGGCGTGGTCCTGATCGTCACGTTCTTCCTGTACACCTATGCCCTGCGCAAGCTCATCTACACAGCGGCGATGCTTGGGGGCCTGCCCATAAACCCGCCGGTCGGACCGCGCCGTGACGGCCTCGTGGAGGCCACCGCAACCGTGCTGACCGAGGCGGTCAAGAGTTTCAACTCAGGGATCAGAGGCTACTATTTCGCCGTGGCCGCGCTCTTTCTGTTTGCCGGTCCCGGCCCTTGCATCGGGGCGACCGTGTTTGTCATCATCATCCTTCTGTGGCGGCAGATGGCAACGCGGACCGCCACGGCCATCGGAAGGTATGTGGAGTTCCTGGAAAGCAATGAAGATGACTGATCCCGCTGAGCTGCCTGAGGGCTCTATCATCATTGAGGACACGGTCGTTCCGGCAGAGGCCCCCTGGAGCGCACGGATCGAGAAGGATCAGCATCTCCGCCTGATCGATCTGGAAGGCCAGCAGGCGATCGATTTCCTCTGCTACAACGCTGCCAATCCTGCCGAGCGCTATCACGCGGCGAACACCATCAAGGTGCCCTGCCGGATCTACCTGGAGAAAGGATCCGTTCTCCGCTCAAGTCTCGCCCGGCCCATGATGACGATCGCGGAGGACACCTGTGGAGGGCACGACACGATATTCGGCTGCTGTTCGTTCGAAGTCGACGAGGTGCGCTATGGCGCCACCAACGCGGAATGCTGCCAGCGAAACTTCGAACGCGAGCTCGCCCGGCACGGGATCGGCGCTGAACACATCGTCTCGAACGTCAACTTCTTCATGAACGTGCCGGTGGGCAGCGACGGCGCGGCACAGATCGTCGAAAGCCAGTCCCAGCCGGGAGACTTCGTTGATCTGCGAGCTGAAATGGATGTGCTGGCGGTTCTCTCAAACTGCCCGGAGGCCCTCAACGCCGCGACCGGTTCCGGCCCCACACCGATCCGCGCCATCGTCTATAGGCCCGGCGATTGAGTCGCCGGGAAGGTCTGCTCCATCGGCTGGCCGGGTGCGGGGCGCGAGGTAGGCGCTACTCTCACCAGCGCCTTTGATTCATGTCATCGTGCGATCCATCCGGTCGCGGCATCATGTAGCCTGGACACTTGCCCAGGAGGAGGAGATGAAGATCACCGAGGTGACCGTGCTTGCCGAACAGCTTCTGGCCGCCCATGGCGACAATGCCGAGGCTGAAGCCGCACAGCGGGCCACAATAGCCGACCGCGCAGGAAACACCGGCGAGGCGGAGCAATGGCGTCAGGTTCGGACCGCTGTGCATGCCCTGCGCGGACCCCACGCGAGCTAGCTCAAGCGAATCTGCGTCAGGCTTTGCCGCGCGCAGGGACGAGGCAAAGTGCGCTGGAAATCTCATCGGCGACTTTCACGAGCGCGGCCTCTCCGAGAGCGGCGGCGGTATTAGGCCGGACGTGGAGATACCACGGCTGGCGGATCGGACCCCCTGAGAGGGGAACGGCAGCAAGCTGCTCCCGCGCAACGGCGCTGGCGGCGGCGGATTGTGGCTGGATGCTGACACCCAGCCCCGCCGAGACCAGCCGCAGGATCGCCTGCAGCGATTCGATCTGCGCCACATGTCCTGGATGCGCTCCTGCAGGCTGAAAGAAGGCCTCCAGCTCAAAGCCGGGCTGGGGCACGAGCGAGTGGGCAAAATAGGTTTCAGTCTGGATTTCGTCCGGACCAATGGCCGGAGCATCCTTGAGCGCATGATCGACGGCCAGCAGACAAACGAGCTCGTCGTACCCCACTTCAAAGCGCACCAGATCCGGAAACCCCGCTTCGCCGATTTCCAGCGCCATCTCCGCCTCGCCCTGGCGAACGCTTTGCGATGGCGGGCGCCGACCCCCATCCACGAGATCAAGCTGGATGGCCACAGGCTCCTGGGACAACAGAAGGCTCACCGGCGGCACCCAGTCCAACCCGTCCTGCACGCCAAAGGCAATGCGCAGCCGCATCCGGCCGGTGTGGCTGAGCTCTCGGGCCCTGCTCTCGGCCCGCTGGAGGAGGGGTGCACATGCGGAGGCGGCTTCGGCGATGGCAAGGCCCGCGGGCGTCAGCTTCAATGTCCGTCCGTGCCGTTCGACAAGGTCTATGCCGAGGCGCCGCTCGGCTTCCTTGACCTGATGAGTCGCCGCGGACTGGGTGACATTGACGCTTCGCGCCGCAGCGGTCAGCGATCCGGTATTCTGGATCGCCAGGACAATCTGGTAGTGCCGCCACTCGATAGCATTCATATGAAATATATT
>JBCCEL010000238.1:0-9705 GCA_039030315.1 Pseudomonadota bacterium | reverse complement strand
TGCGGCAGC
The DNA here is from genome assembly GCA_039030315.1 of Pseudomonadota bacterium. Lineage (GTDB taxonomy): Bacteria > Pseudomonadota > Alphaproteobacteria > Rhizobiales > CAJQND01 > JAAEUE01. Next base: position 9,696 of record JBCCEL010000238.1, on the reverse strand, counting down.
TTGATGGTGATGCGGGCCGCGTTGACATAGCCCTTCTCTTCGTTCGGCCAGACCTTCGTCGCATCCTCGATCTTGAGATCGTCCACGTCGACGGGCCTCACGTTGATTCTGAAGTTCAGGCAGATTTCTCCCGTGCCGCCGGCCACGCTCGTGATCGCATCGCGCAGGTAGTCAGGCTTTGGATCATCGGCGGTGACGTTCTCGAACGGTTGCTGCTTCACATGGCCTTTGCACGGCGCAACCGAGACCTTCATCACATTGTCGGGGCCGAACGCGAATGGGGCTGCTCCGAAATAGGCGATCTCGATTGGGTTTCGCACGGGCATCAACCGGATTTTCCCCACCGACTTGAAGGAAGCCAGCGTACCTGCCCCGTCTTGCTTGCCGAAGTCCTTGAAGGCCGGAATTGCCTTCATGGCAGCTTGCAGCTTCTTGCGTTCAGTCGTCTTTTCAGGCGGCTCGCCGTCTTTTGGTTCGCCCAGTTGGGCCAGCCTCAAGGGAATGAAGTAGGGCCCGGCGTCATGGCCATGCTTTGAGAGCGAGAGGATCCGGTTGAGCCGGAGATAGTCGCGCACGTTGGCAAACGCGAATTCCGGCGTATTGATCATGAGAAAATCCTGGTTCCGCCCTGCCGGGTCTTCGACAAGCACTTCGCCATCCACGTCCCTGATTTTGATGGCCATGCCACGGCTGCCGTTCTCCCGCTTGCCTTCGGAACCGACTTCCATGTCGTTTGCCACAAGGACCGCGGCATTGGAGTACCGGATCATCGACTTGTAGCTCTTGCCGGGGGAGGAGAACAATCCAACCCGCAGTCTCTCCGGCAGATCTTTCAGCACAGTGAAATCGGCAGCGAGGCAACCATGGGATTTCGCGTGTACACCGCGCAGCGGATGGGTCATCTGCCTTGGGTGGGATTCACGCAGATCCTGCAACTTCGTGGTCAGCCCGGACAGTTCATCGATCATCTCACTTTCGCCGCCGGGGACACGCTCCGGTCCCTCGTCTGCTCCGGAGACAGTTGTGGTCCCGCCACCTGCCACCATCAACGCACCGACCAAAAGTGTTTTCAAATAGTCAGAGTTGATTTTCATGATTATTTCTCCAGCACTGGTGGATTTCTTGGGCCAATCAAAGAATAAATTTTCCACCTGTTGAGATAACATACAACACGAGAGTGCAAATTTATAGTGTGACTTGAGAACATCATCCAAAAATCCGGGCACCGGTGGCCCAATCGGCCGTCGGAGTCGCCCCGCGCGGCTGACATCTATGTGACTGCAACGCATCCGGATCCGTGCTTTACCATGCCAGCACGGTCTGGGCGCGTCAGTGCTCAAAACCTGCTATCAGACGACTCAGCTCATAGGGACCACCTTCGGGTGTGGGTGAGAGATCATGCCGGGTCCGGTCGGCAGACTGTTTGGATTTCTGTACGAGCGCATCGCGCCGAACATGCGCGGCCTGTGGGCCTCGCGGCAGCCGCTTGCATGGCTGATCGCGCTTGCGGTCGGGGTGGCCGCGGCCTACGCGATCCTCGGCTTCCGCTACCTCATCCTGGCGCTGCACTATCCCTGGCTGAACACCTTTGCCGAGCACAATGTTGCAACGTTGGCCGCCCAGCAGGACTGGTGGCTGCTGCTGCTGGTGCCGTGCGCCGGCGGTCTCGTGGTGGGCTACATTCTGCATCGTTTCATGCCGGCGAACCGGGCCGAAGGCGTGGCCGACGTCATGGAAGCACGCGCCATCGGCGGCGCACAGATGTCCCTGAAAACCGGCTTGTGGAGCGCCCTTGTCGCAGCGCTTTCGCTCGGGACCGGCGCAAGTGCCGGCCGCGAGGGACCAGCGGTGCATCTCGGCTCGACGATCGCGACCGCGATTGGCTCCAAGTTCTCGCTGCCGCCGGAGAAACGCCGTGTCATCCTGGCCTGCGGCGCCGCGGCCGCCGTTTCGGCTTCGTTCAACGCGCCCATCGCAGGCGTTCTGTTCGCCCACGAGGTCATTCTCGGCCACTTCGCGATCTCGGCCTTCGTGCCGACAGCGATCGCGGCGGTAGGGGCAACGATCATCACCCGCATCCATCTCGGCGACTTCCCAGCCTTCATCATTCCAACCTACGAGATCACCTCGCTCTGGGAATTCCCTGCCTTCGCGCTTCTGGGCATCACCTGCGGGCTCGTTGCCGTCGGCTTCCAGTTCGCCGTCATGGCCGCCGACTGGACCGCCCGCTCCATCACCATGCCTGTCTGGCTGAGGCCTGCGCTGGGCGGTTTGATGATTGGCGCCATTGCCATCTACGTGCCGGAGGTTCTGGGTGTCGGCTACGAGGCGACCAACCGCGCGCTCAGCCACCAGCTGACGCTGGCTACGCTCTTCATTCTGCTGTTCGCCAAGACCCTGGCCACCGCCATTACACTCGCCAGCCGGTTCGGCGGCGGGGTGTTCTCGCCATCCCTCTATCTCGGCGCCATGGCGGGCGGCGCATACGGCCTTATGGCCGGCGGCGTTTTTCCCGAGCTCGCCTCTTCGGAAGGCCTCTACGCCATTCTCGGCATGGGGGCGGTCGCGGCGGCCGTTCTGGGCGCGCCGGTCTCCACGGTCCTCATCGCGTTCGAGCTCACCGGCGGCTACCAAATGACGATCGCACTGATGCTGACTGTCTCCCTCGCCACGGTGATCATGCAGGCCGTCCATGGCCAGAGCTTCTTCCACTGGCAGCTCTCCCAGCGCGGTCTCTTCCTTCAGGCCGGGCCGCACAAGGAAGTTGTCCGGCGCCACCGCGTGCGAGACTTCATGGTCGAGCTGGAGGGCGAGGAGAAGGAGGACCCTCCGGAGGTCAATCCGGACCTGCCTCTGCTCACGCCTGAGGACACCCTTGAATCCGCCCTCAGGGCCTTCGACAGCGGCTCCTACAGCCGGATCTCTGTGGTCAGCTCGGCCGACACCTCAACCATTATCGGCTATGCCACCCAGATGGGGGCGCTGCGCACCTACAACCAGGCCCTCATCGCCTCGCATGAGGAAGAGCACAGGTAGACACGGCCCTGCACGAGGTCCCGGCTTTCCGCCGCAATCCCCTGTCAAGAGCCCGCCGCACTAGCGCGCCGGACCGCGGCGGCCTAGGCTGTAAGGCGTGTGCAGAACCAACTCGCTCGCGAAGCCTGAAGAGACCGGTTTCCTGCACCCGCTTTCCAGGGGACGCACCCGTTGAAACTGCCCGGCACTTCCAACCGATCACAGCAGTTCAGCCGGAAAACAGGAAACAGAACCATGATGCTCAAAAGACCACTTCTCTGCGCCGCAGTTCTCACCGCGGCGGCGACCTTCGGCACAGGCGCCAGCGCCGCGACGAGCGCGCCCTTCAATATCAATGTCAGCATCGGCAAGGCCTGCTGGGTTGCGGCCTACACCAATGCCGGCGCCACCTGGACCATGACCATCAAGGACGGAAACTCCACGGCCGCTGTATTCCGGGGCGCGGGCACGAACTTCGCCCCCATGAAGGTGATCAAGGGCAGCGCCCGCTTCACAGTGAGGTCCGGCATCACCGTGACCTTCAAGTCCGGCACGGGCAAAGCCGACATCAAGGTTGCCAACTACTCCATCAAGAGCAATAGCGGCGAGCCTGCCGTCTTCGGCACCACGTTCGGCGGCGAGGACAGCACGGACGATGACTGGCAGGACATTCTGGCAAACTTCACCTGCCTGCATCACGCCGGGTAAGATCCGCGCGCGGTCCGTTCCCAATAGCGGGCTAATCCACGTCCGCCCTGGGATGCCGTGAGTCCCGGGGTGGCACGCCTGACAGGCTTCCATGCCTTGAAAGCTCCGGCTTTGCGCGCGACATTGCCTGCCATGTCAGAAAATCCGCTACCCACGGCAGATCCTGTCCGCCAGATTCCCGAGGGCACCGGCACCTCCTGGCCGAAAAAGATCGCCGGCCTGCTCACCCGCATTGTGCGGGCGGGAACGGACGGCTATCCCCCGCAAGTCAGGCGGCGGCTCATGGTCACCAACATCACCGGATATCTGGCGACCTTGTCTTCGCTGAGCTACGCGGTGACCTATGCGCTCCACAACTTCGCCGCTCTGAAGTGGATCGTGATCGTCAACCTGCTGTCCGCGGCGATCACCGCCTCAATGCCTTTCGTCCATCGCTTCGGCAGCGCTGCCGGCGGGATCGTTCTGGCGGTCACGATCTTCACGACGATCTTTTACTTTTCATACGTCCTCGGCCGTGAGGCGGGCATCCACCTCAACTATTTCGGCACTGCTGCTGTGGCGTTCGTCATCTTCGGGCTGAGCCGCCTGCCGCTGATCATTGCGGTGGTGCTGTCCGGTCTGGTGTTTCACCTGACCGCCCAATTCTACTTTGTTGCCGGGGCCGCCGCAGATCAGGTCGAGCCATGGTTCGTGCCGCAGACCTACCTGTTCTCCGCAAGCTCGATCATGGCGATCATCGCCATCGTTGTCTGGTATTCCTTCCGCATGGCGGCCGATGCCGAAGAGCGCTCGGAACGGTTGCTGCGCAACGTGCTGCCGGATGCAGTGGCCGAGCAGCTGAAGGAGCGGCCCGGCGAGATGATCGCCGAACGTTATGACGAGGTGACCGTCCTCTTCGCTGACCTCGTGGGCTTCACCCGCCTGGCGCGGACCATGGACGCAAGCGAGATCGTCGGCCTGCTCAACGCCATTTTCGTGCGGTTCGATGCTGCGGCAGAGCGGGCGGGCGTGGAGAAGATCAAGACCATTGGCGATGCCTACATGGCCGTCGGGGGCCTGCCGGAACGGCAGCCGGACCATGCGGAGCGCATTGCCCGCCTCGCCCTTGACATGCAGGCGGCCATCCAGGACGTGGCCCGCGCCAGGGACGCCGACCTCAACATCCGCATCGGCATCGCCACCGGCCCGGTAGCGGCCGGTGTCATCGGTCAGGCCAAGTTCGCCTACGATGTCTGGGGCGACACAGTGAACCTTGCCGCCCGACTCGAAAGCCATGGCGAGGCCGGCCGCATCCATGTCTCAGGCCAGACCAGGGACAGGCTCGATGGCGTATTCGATTTTGAGAAGCGTCCGGAGATAGACATAAAGGGCGTCGGCTCTACCCAGACCTGGTTCCTGACCGGCTCGCTTCACTGATCCGCTTCGTCATCATCCGGGGTCCAGCCTGAGCGCACCGGTTTGCGCTTCATCTCATAATCTTCCAGCACATCCATCACCCTCTCGGTCAACCGCTGCGCTGCCTCATCCCCGTCATCGGGCCTGCGCCCGCGAAACAGTTTTCCGATCGCGCGCGGGGCTGTCCGCAGCGAGGTGTAGATGGCATTGCGCAGGTATTCCATGCATGCACTGTATAAAAGAACAAAACGTGAATAAAGACAAAATCCGCACTGCCCGACCGCGGGCTTGAGCTGCGCCGCGCCAGGCAGGAGGGCAAGGACCGCCCTCAGACCAGCCGGCCCTTCCAGTGGGAGAGTTCGACCTGCTCAACGACGACCTCCCGCAAAACATCATACGTTGCGCGGGCCGCTGTAAACATCGGCTTGGCACCCGGCGCAACGAGGGAAAAGGTCCTTGTGATTTCGGGCTTCACGACCCGGCGCACGTCAAGTTTTCCGTCCGCCCATAGCTCGTGAACGGCGGGCCAGTTGATCACCACCGATCCGACACCCGCCGTAACGAGGCTGAGAATGGTTCCAAGGGACTGCTGTTCATACAGAACGTTGAGCGCCCGCCCCTGGCGCGCAAACGCAGCTTCCACATGATGACGCAGATGGACCGACCTTGCGGGCATAACGAGCGGCAGGCCGGCAACTTGCGAGAGTTCGATGTCGCGCGCATCGGGGTCCGGTCCGGCTCGCCTTGAAGCGAGAAAGATGGACTCCTCGACGACCGGTTCACTCTTCACTCCGGCCAGGCGTTCCGCATCCGGCACAAGTCCGAAATCAACATGTCCGCTTTCGATCGCCTCTCCGGTCTGATTGCCCAGGCCGTCGATGATCGTGAGCGTGATACCGGGGTGCACAGCGGCGACGCGCTGCACGAGCTTGGGCCCAATCAGCCCGGCAACACCGACCGACAAGGCCACACTGACGGAGCCGGACGGCGTGCCGGCGACATCGGAGCGGACCTCGTTCTCCGAGACCTCGACCAGTTCCAGGATTTCCCGGGCGCGATCATAGAATCTGTGCCCCTTTTCGGTGAGCGTGGCGCCAGATTTTCCCCGGTCCAGGAGCGCTACGCCGAGGTGACCCTCCATCTCGCTCATCTGACGGCTCAGCGCCGACTGGGCAATGTTCAGCTGCCGCGAGGCGGCAGTGTAGCTTCCCGCCTCCGCGATTTTCACGAAGTACCTCAACTGCCTCAGTTTCACGGCCCCCTCTCCTCACTGACGGTGAAGAACTATCTAATATAAAGATAGATGTTAGTGACAATTCGGCATTTCACAATCGAATTCTGATATGCAAGGGTCCAGGTCCAGTTTCAGATTTGTCCTGAAGAAGCGCCGCGACTGTCGCGCTGGCGTGATGACGGACATACCTCGTCGCGTCCGTCTCTGAGAACAGGATGAACCGGAGATGCCATGACCAGCACTGAAATGATTCGCGGGGGAGCCATCCTGGCCCGGGCGTTCAAGGAAAAGGGCGTGGAGCACGTCTTCACGCTTGCAGGCGGGTTCTGCAATCCGGCGCTGGAAGGCTTCATGGAATGCCAGATGCCGGTCATCAACTGCCCGCACGAGCAGGTGGCCGGCCACCTGGCTGACGGCCACACCCGCATCACGCGCAAGCCGTCAGTCTGCCTGGTGGGGCCGGAGGGCTTCGCCAATGCAGTGCCTGCCATGCTGGAGGCCTGGGGCGAGCGCACGCCGATCATTTTCGTCACGGGCTCATCGACCCTGAAGCGCCAGGGCGCCGGCGGCTTCAAGGAGATCGATGATGTTGCGATCGCCGCACCGCTGACCAAGTACTCCGCCCAGATCACGGACGGCGAGCGCATCAGCGAGTTCGTGTCCCGCGCATGGCAGGCCGCGACCACGGGCTACCCCGGCCCGGTCCACCTCTCGTTGCCGGTGGACATCATGTTCTCCTCCTTCCCGGCCGACGCCGGACGGCAGGAGCGGCCGTTCGACCGGTCCGCCGTAGCGCCGCCGCGCGCCTGGCCGGACCCGGCCGCCCTGGAGACGGTGCTGACGGCGGTGCGCCAGGCGGAGCGGCCCGTGCTGATCGGCGGGCACGGCATCTGGTGGTCGAAGACGGAGGCAGCACTGGCGGCAGCAGGAACGAAGCTGCGCATACCGGTTTTCAACGTTCCGTATCACACGAAGATGCTGGGCGAGGAGTGCGATGCCTTCATGGGGCTGGCGGACTTTCACCAGTATCATCCCTCAAGGGACGCCATCCAGGAAGCCGACCTGGTGCTGATGGTCGGCTGCCGGCTCGACAACCAGATGAATTTCGGCAATCCGCCCTTCATCCCGGAAGGCACCCGGTTGGTCTGCGTCAATGGCAGCCATGAGGAGCTGGAATACAATCTTGGGGCCGACCTCCAGCTGTTGTCCGATCCCGGCGCATTTCTCGACACCCTGTCCGAACTCGATGTGCGGTTCGACGAATGGCTCGCACTCCAGCAGGACCGGCGTACCGGCTGGGTTGCCAAGTGGACGGACCACATCGCCGAGGAGACGGCAACGGATCTTGCCGAAGACCGCCAGATCCATCCGCTTCAACTTGGGCTCGACGTGCTGGACGGCATGGAAGACGGAGACTGGCTGGTCTTCGACGGCGGCAACACCCATTTCTGGAACGAGATCGCGGTTAATCTGGCCGGGTTTGACGGCCTCAAGCTGGGCGGCGTTCTGCACCCCGGCAACTACTCGCTGCTTGGCGTGGGAGTCTCCTTCGCCCTTGCTGCAAAGAATGTTCACCGCGACAGAAACGTTGTTCTCATTTCAGGCGACGGCGCGTTCCTGTCCGGCGGCCTGTCGATCGAGGCCTGCTTCCAGGAGGGGCTGCCCGTCACCGTGGTGATCGACAACAATGGCGGGCTGGACTGCATCAGCCAGCAGCAGGAGCGTCTGTTTGCGAGCGGCACTCACTTCGCCACCGACTTCCGCGATATCCCGTTTCACACCCTGTTCGAGGGTATGGGCGGACATGGCGAGCTGGTCACCCGCCGCGAGGAACTGGCTCCGGCGCTGAAGAGGGCGATGGAAAGCGGCAAGACCGCCTGCGTCAACGTCAAGGCCCGCGGCGTCATCAGCCCCATCGTCGCCGCCACCTCCGACAAGCGCGACAAGGCGTCGATCGAGTAGCCCTGCCTCCGGATGAGGGAGTTTATGTCCATGGCCTTTTGAAGTAACTCGATGCCAATTTCTGCCGTCCTCGGCCCCCGAGCCGAGGATCCAGGGCATCTTTCTCGGAGCCCTTCGTCACTGGATCCTTGGGTCAAGCCCGAGGGAGACACCCTGGATGGGCCTGATGGATCAATCCGCTGGTGGATGGAGCAAATGCGGAGCGCACCGGCCAAGACCACCTTTGTACCCGGCACCATAAAGCAACAATCGTCATGCCCACGAAGGCATCCAGAGCACAGCACCCGGCGTTCAGCTCATGGTACTGGCCTCCCGCCTTCGCGGGAGTGACGAGGTTTGGATTGGTTCGCAAGCGGAAGGCGGACGTTTCCGCTTCTCTGCGAATAAGTCTGTATGCGGCTCAGGCGCTTTGTGCTGCCGCGAGGCCGAGTTCGCGGGTCATGGTTTCCTGCATGAGGAACTTCTGGGGCTTGCCGGTCACCGTCATCGGCATTGCGCTGACAAAGCGGATGTAGCGCGGCACCTTGTAGTGCGCGATCCGCTCACGGCAGAAGGTGCGCACCCCATCTTCGCTGAGCGTCCTGTCGTCCCGCGGAATGATCCAGGCGCAGATTTCCTCGCCGTATTTCGGATCCGGCACGCCGAAGATCTGAACTTCGCGAATATCCGGATGGGTCAGCAGAAACTCCTCGATCTCGCGCGGATAGACATTCTCCCCGCCCCGGATCAGCATGTCCTTCACCCGACCGACAATGTTGCAGTAGCCCTCAGCGTCGATCGTCGCGAGATCGCCGGAATGCATCCAGCCGTCCGCATCAATGCTCTCGGCGGTGCGTTCCGGGTCGTTCCAGTACCCCTTCATGACGCAGTATCCCCGGGTCAGCAGTTCGCCGGTGGACCCGACCGGAACCGTTCTCCCGGCCTCATCGACGATCTTGACCTCAACGTGGGGATGGATGCGGCCGACCGTGGATACCCGCCGGTGAACGCTGTCGCCGGTATCGCTCTGAAAGGAGATCGGGCTCGTCTCCGTCATACCGTAGGCAATCGTGATCTCCCGGGCGTTCATCCTGGAGACCACACGCTTCATGAGTTCAACCGGGCACGGCGATCCGGCCATGATCCCCGTCCGCAGGGCCTTCAGCGGGTACCGGGCGAATTCGGCATGGTCCAGCATGGCCGAAAACATGGTCGGCACACCATGCACGGCAGTGCAGTTTTCCCGGCTCAGCGCAGCCAGCGTTGCAAGCGGGTCGAAGGATTCGCCGGGAAACACCATGGTCGACGCCGTCGCCACGCAGCTCAGGTTGCCAAGAACCATGCCGAAGCAGTGATAGAGCGGAACCGGGATGCAGAGCCTGTCATCCGGTCCGAACCCCATC
>JBCCEL010000237.1:0-9748 GCA_039030315.1 Pseudomonadota bacterium | reverse complement strand
GGATTTGCAGCCGTGCTGGGGCTCGTCTTCCTGCGCATGCCCATTGCCATTGCCATGGCCTTGGTCGGCGTAATTGGTTACGCCTACGAAACGAGCAGCCGCGCCGCTATCTCCATGGCGGGCCGGCTCATCATCGATACATCACAGGACTACGGGCTCTCCGTGGTTCCCCTGTTCATCCTGATGGGGCTTTTCGTCAACAAGGGCGGGCTGTCCCATGAGCTCTACCGGGCCAGCCACGCCTTTCTCGGCCACTTCCGGGGCGGGCTCGCCATGGCGACCATCGTGGCCTGTGGCGGCTTTTCCGCCATATGCGGCTCCTCGCTGGCCACGGCCGCCACCATGTCGAAGGTGGCGATGCCGCAGATGCGTAAATTCGGCTATTCCGACGAACTCTCCACCGCCTCCATAGCCGCCGGCGGCACGCTCGGCATCCTGATCCCGCCCAGCGTCATCCTGGTGATCTACGGCCTGCTCACCGAGACCAGTATCGGAAAGCTCTTCATTGCGGGCATCCTGCCCGGCGTGATGGGCATTGTGTTCTATCTGCTCGCGGTGCGGTTCACGGTCGCCCGCAAACCGGAGGCCGGGCCCGCGGACAAACGCGCGGACTGGCCGCAGCGCATTGCGGCCCTGAAGGACGTCTGGTTCGTCATCGCACTGTTCGTGCTGGTCATTGGCGGGCTCTATGGATTGTTCGATTTCTACCCGCTCAACCTGACCTTTTCGCCGACCGAAGCTGCCGGGATGGGCGCGGCCGGCGCCTTCCTTATCGCGCTCATGCGTGGCGGCCTGACCTTTACGAGCACGCGGGACGTTCTGATCGAGACGGCCCACACGACTGCCAGCCTGTTCGCCGTTCTCATCGGCGCCTGGATCTTCTCCAACTTCATCAATCTGGCGGGCATGCCGACCGCGCTGCTGGAACTGGTCACCCAGTGGAGCGTCTCTCCTCTGGCGGTGATCTTCATGATCCTGGCCGTCTACATCGTGCTGGGCTGTGTCTTCGAAAGCCTGTCGATGCTTCTTCTCACCGTGCCGATCTTCTTTCCCCTGGTGACGAGTCTCGGCTTCGATCCGGTCTGGTTCGGCATCGTGGTCGTGGTGGTGACGGAGATCAGTCTCATCACACCGCCGGTGGGGCTCAATGTTTTCGTGCTGAAAGGCGTGTTGGGCGACGTTTCCACGGCCACGATCTTCCGCGGCACCATCCCGTTCTGGATCGCCGACATCTTCAGGCTGATCATCCTGGTCCTGCTGCCCGGCCTGGTGCTGTTCCTGCCAAAGCTCATGCACTGAACAGTCAGCGGATCTCCAGCGACCGACGCTGCTTCATGATCTGGCGGCCATCGCGGATGATGGCGACATCCGAACGGTAGATGCCGGCCGGCCAGCCGCCCGTCGGTCGCGGCTTGCCGCTGAACTGGACAAACTGCGCCTTGGCCCGGTTCAGCGGTTCGCTGGTGTGGCTGGAAATCCTGCCGCCCGGCCCCGTCAGACGCGTGACGACCCGGTCACCCTTCTGGAGGTTTATCCACCAGCCATAGGCCACGAGCGCCGGGGAATTTGAGGCAATCGCGTCCTCATCCGGCAACCGCTTGAGGACATCAGCCGGCTCGACGGCCCCGGTGGCAAAACCGGAGTAGAGCATGCGCCCCTCGCGGTACTTCAGTTGCTGGCGCGCAGTCTCGTCCCAAAGCGAGACTGGTTGCCCTGCATCTTCAGCACCGGTGATCGGCTTGCTGGTAAAGGGATCCAGCGTCCGGCCGTGGCGGCGCACCGCGATGTGGAGATGGGGGAACTGCGCGAGGCCGGAATAGCCCACAAGTCCGAGGACCTGGCCCCGCTCAACCTGGTCGCCACGCTGAACCAGGACGGAGTTTCTTCGCAGGTGGCAGTACTGGGTATGCCAGCCGTCCCCGTGATCGATGAGAACGCCGTTGCCGCAATAGATATCCCGGATGCGCTCCCGGTCCCTGGCCGAAAACACGACACGGTCCGCCACGCCATCGCGAATGCCGAGGACCTTGCCGGGCGCCGCCGCCAGAACCTTAACGCCTCTGGCGGCGTCGGCCAGGGTGCGGACCCTGATGTCGGTGCCCTTGTGCTTGTTGTAGACGGCCGATCCGCCCCGGTAATCCCGCGCTCCGGGGCCCGGATCCACATCAACATATTGCTGGATAAAGCAGGTATCGCCGATAACGCAGTCGACCGGCAGGGACAACTTCAGATCATCCGCGCGGGCGGCTGAGAGCGATGCCAGAATGATGCTCAGGAGAGCTGTGGTTCTTAGTGCCATTCTTCGTCCTGATGATGATCACACTGGGGTCTTCTAGGCGCAAAACACATTCGCATCAAAGCTTGTCAAACGTGTGCCAACGGTTTAGCAAAATCCGCGAATTTTCCACCAGATAGTCGAGCGGGATGGACGCCATGGCGAACCACAACATTTTCTTGCTGCCGGGTGACGGCATTGGTCCGGAAGTCGTCGGCGAAGTGCGCCGGGTGATGACCTGGTTTGCCGACAGCGGCATCGCAACCTTCAATGTTGAAGAAGGTCTCGTCGGCGGCATCGCCTATGACACCCATGGCGCGGCGATTTCCGATGCCGACATGGACAAGGCGACGGCGGCCGACGCGGTGCTGTTCGGTGCGGTCGGCGGTCCCAAGTGGGACGGCGTTGCCTATGAGGCCCGCCCCGAAGCCGGCCTGCTCCGTCTGCGCAAGGATCTTGCCCTGTTTGCCAATCTTCGCCCGGCCATCTGCTATCCCGCGTTGGCGGAAGCTTCATCGCTCAAGAAGGAAATCGTCGAAGGCCTCGACCTCCTGATCATCCGGGAGCTGACCGGCGGCGTCTATTTCGGCGAGCCGAAAACCATCACCGATATCGGCAACGGCCAGAAGCGCGCAGTGGACACCCAGGTCTATGACACCTACGAAATCGAACGCATTGCGCGTGTGGCGTTCGATCTGGCCAAGACCCGCAACAACAAGGTGGCATCTGCTGAAAAGCGCAATGTCATGAAGTCCGGCGTCCTCTGGAACGAGGTCGTCACCCAGGTACATGAGCGCGAGTATCCGGATGTGGAGCTGGAGCACGTGCTCGCGGACAACTGCGCTATGCAGCTTGTCCGTAATCCCAAGCAGTATGATGTGCTGGTGACCGACAATCTCTTTGGAGACGTTCTTTCCGACATCGCGGCCATGCTGACCGGCTCGCTCGGAATGTTGCCGTCGGCCTCGCTCGGCCTGCCAGATGATAAGACCGGAGTGCGCAAGGCGTTGTACGAGCCCGTGCACGGCTCGGCCCCGGACATTGCCGGTCAGGGGCTTGCCAACCCCATCGCCATGATCGCCTCATTCGGCATGTGCCTGCGTTATTCCTTCTCCATGGTAGAATCGGCAGACATGGTGGATCAGGCCATTGCCAACGTTCTCGCAAAGGGGCTCAGGACCGCCGACATCATGCAGGACGGCATGCAGCAGGTCGGTACTGCGGAAATGGGCGATGCCATCATCGAGGAGCTGGGCGTCCTGGCGGCGTAAACCCTCTCCATCAGCGGCATGCCGGAAAGGGCTGTTGGTCAGCCGATCACCAGCGCCAGCTGTTCTTCCTCAACCACATCGCCCTCGGCGATGTGGACGGCCGTGACTTCGCCGGCTTCCGGCGCCTCGTAGGGGACCTCCATCTTCATCACTTCCATGATGAACAGGGTCTGGCCGGCCGTGACCTGCTCGCCCGGCTTGACCAGGAGCTTCCACACGGAGCCGCCGGTTTCCAGTCTGATTTCGGTTGCCATGGCGAAACTCCTCAAGGTCTGACGGTAAAGCGGGCCGGGCCCAGGATCTGGGGAAGAAGCGGTTGGATGCGGTCGATCCAGCGGCACAGCATCGGCCGTGTCTCCCGCGGGTCGATCAGTTCGTGAACCGAGAAGGCCTCGGCACGCGGGAAGGGCGACTGTTTCGCCGCCAGCGCGTCTTCCAGTTCCTTGCGCTTGGCCTCCGGGTCGGCGGCCTGGGCGATTTCGCGGTGAAAGGCCACTGCGACGCCGCCCTCGACCGGCAGAGGGCCGGTCTCCGCAGACGGCCATGCCAGGACATAGGCATCGGGCCCGTAATGTGCGACCTGGGCAACGCCGAACGAGCGGCGGATCATCACCGAGGCCCAGGGGACCCGGCTCATGGCGGCGGTGAGCGCGGCCGAGGTGCCGTGGCGGATGGTCGATTCCTTCTCAGCCTGGGAGCCGATCATGAAGCCGGGCTCATCGACAAAACTCAGAATGGGCAGATTGAAGGTGTTGCAAAGCTCCACGAAGCGGCGGGCCTTGTGGGCGCCGTCCGCTGTCATGGAACCGGCGAGATGGCGTCCGTCATTGGCCCAGACGCCAACAGGCTGGCCGTTCATCCGGGCAAGCCCGGTGATCTGGCTGCGGCCATAGCCCTTTCCGATCTCGAAGAAACTGCCAAGATCCAGAACGGTGCCCAGCAGCTTGCGCATGTCGAATGCACGGCGCCGGTCGCGGGGCACGATCTCCAGGAGTGCATCATCGGTGCGGTCAACCGGATCATCGCACGCTGTAACGGGTGCCAGTTCCCAGACGTTCGAGGGCAGATAGCTGAGGAACGTGCGGATCTGCTGCAGGGCGTCCGGCTCATCCTCGCTGGCATTGTCCACCGTACCGTTCTTCGTGTGGACGGCAGCGCCGCCGAGTTCGTTCTTGTCCTTCTTCTCGCCCATGGCGCGCTGGACCACGGCCGGGCCGGCGATCAGCACCTGGGCGGTCGACTTTGACATCACCGAGAAATGAGCTGCGACCAGCCGCGCGGCTGGCATGCCGGCAACCGCGCCCATGGCTCCGGTCGCAACCGGCACGCTCGCCATGGCTTCGGCCACGGACTTGAAGCGCGGCGCATCGTAGACCGGCGCGCTCAGGCTTTTGGACTTCGGCGAGCCAACGCTGCCGCCGGCGCCTTCATGCAGGCGGATGAGCGGCACGCGGTGTTTTACGGCGAGCTCCTCGGTATAGATGCTCTTGCGCAGGCCCGCTGCAGACGGAGAGCCGCCCTTGAGTGTGAAGTCCTCACCGCCGACCACCACGCGCCGGCCGTCAATCCTGCCGAAACCCAGAACGTAGTTTGCCGGAGAGAAATCGATGAGCTTGCCGTTCTCATCGTACTCCGCCTCGCCGGCCCCCATGCCGACTTCATCGAAGGTGCCGTCATCGAGCAGCGCTTCGATGCGCTCACGTATGGTCAAGCGGCCCTTGCGGTGCTGCGCGGCGATGGCGGTCTCCCCGCCCTGGCGCTTGCTCAATGTGCGCCGCTCGTGGATTTCGTCTGTTTCGGGTTTCCAGGTCATGCGTACAAGAAGCCGGCAAGTTGATGGTCGGCCAAGAGCCATAGACCATGCACGGGCAGGGCGGAAGCCCCGGATCAGTCCACAGGCTGGCCAAAGGACAGGAGGTATCCGTTGGGATCGCGGATTGCGAATTCGAGCATGCCGTAGTCGTACTCTTCAGGCCCCCACTCGGCCGAAACATCGGCCTTGATCGCGTCCCAAAGCCCCGTGACATCGTCCATATAGATGTACTGGGTCGCCGTTGCGGCGGGCTCGCCCAGATTCTCGTTGTTCATGAACATGATCGAGATGTCGTCCCGGGCAAGGCAGCACCATTCGTCTCCCATCCGGCCCTTAACGGAAAAGCCGAGGACGCTTTCGTACCAGTCGATGGTCTGGCCCATCTGCCGGGTCTGAAGCATGGGGACGAGGTTTGAAAATCGCATGGCCAGGTCTTCTCCATTCCTTGCATTGAACGCTTGCCCAGCGCTTCTATAGTCAATCGCAGGTATTCCTGATGAGGCGGATTATGGGCAGTGAAACGACTTACGGCCAGACGACGGACGATAAATACGGCGGCCAGCCTGTTTGGGGCGAAGCACCGTCGGACAGCCTGCAGTATGAACTGTTTCTTGGTGAGCGCTTTCTGTCCATCCGCGCGCTCAAGTTTCCGACATCGACATTCACCTACGCCTGGCTCTTCGACGGTTCGGCGCGCGGACTGTTTTCATCCTGTGAACCGCTCGCTGGAGACCGTTCCGGCCCCATGACGGCGGCGAACCGGAATCTGTCCTACACTCTGGATGAGCGGGGCGGTGTCATTGAGGTGAGGCCGGACGCCGGTGCGCCAATTCGCGTGGAGATGCGCGAAACGGTCTCCACCCTCTGGCGCTTTCCTCCGGACGATGTGGTGATCCACCAGCCGCTGCTCGAGGTGACCTGTACCCGGGGATCGGAAACCTGGACAGGCCAAGGATACTGTAAAAGGTACACGTGCGGGGCTGAAAACGAGCACATGTACTGGCGGTTCATCACGGGGCCGGCTGATGACGGGGCCGGCTGGTTCTGGACGGCGGAAGCCGCGTTCAATCTGAAGAAATACGATTACTTCAAGACCGCATCGGCCGACGGGAAGGTGCTGACGGCAGCGCAGCCGGGTACCTGGCACCGCGACCGGATGGCGTGCGGCGCGATCGAGGGCGTTGAGCACAGGGTGGAAATCCAGGATCTGGGCCGGATCGAGCATGATATCCGGCAAGGCGGCACGAACACGAAGATCAGCCAGGCGTTCTGTCGGGCAAGCTTCAGCCGAGGTGACAGGATGGAACAGAGTTATGCCCTGAACGAGATTGCTTGCGGAATCCACGGCTGATGCCGCGGTTCCGGGTCACCGCATGAACAACAGTCCCAGGACGGCTCCGAAGGCGATTAGGGTGAGCGGCGGCACCCGTTCTTTCAGGAGGAGTACGCCCGCTGCCGCGGCAATCATGATGTTGAGCCAGTTTGGGCTGTTTTCCGGCAGGCAGACGGCGAAGACCAGAAACAGGGCCAGCTTTGCGATGATCCCGGCGACGGCAGCCGTAATCCCGGCGAGCGCCGCCCGGACGAGCGAGATCGCGTAGAGCCGGTCCACGTAGGGGGCGAAGGCCAGCACCAGCGTGAAGGACGGCAGAAAGGTGAAGCAGATCGCCAGGGCGCCTGCGAGCACAGCCTGAGAGGTGCCGAGATCGGCGGCAGCCATCGCGCCGATGTAGCCGCTATAGAGGCTCAAGGGTCCGGGGATCGTCTCGGCAAGGACCAGACCGTCGATCATCTGGGTCTCGCTCAGCCAGCCCCAGGTGTGAGCTGCCTGGTCGCCGACAAAGGCGATTGCCGGATAGGCGCCTCCGAAGGTCGACAGCGCCGCGGTGGAAATCACCAGGCCAAGGCCAACAAACGGGTTGAACTGTAGGAACGCAAGGCAGAGCGCCATAAGAGTGAACCAGATGACGGCGCCGGCGGCGAGAGCGTACGCGGTTTGCCACGGGGCCGCCGGACGCTCTGATTCATCCTCCTGCATGACATATCCGGCCTGACCGTCCGGAAGCATGATCGCTCCCAACGCTCCGGCAATCAGGATGATGATGGGGAACACGCCTGAAAACAGGCTCATGACGACCAGGGCGAACACGGCCAGTCCGGCGGTCACGCCGTCCTTGACGGCACTGCGGGCAAGGCGGAACAGTGCGACGGTGACCAGGGCGACAATGACCGGCTGGACGCCCCGGAACATCGCCTGTACCAGGGGCATTTCACCCCCTCCTATCAGCATGACCGTGACCAGAATGATCAGCGCGGCGCCGGGAAGAATGAAACCCAGTCCGGCTTTCAGCGCTCCCGCAGTGCCCTCAAGGCGCCAGCCGAGATAGGTCGCCAGCTGCACCGCTTCGGGGCCGGGCAGCAGGACGGCGAAGTTGAGGCCGCGCAGATACGTGTCGTAATCGACAAGCTTCTGACGCTCGCAGATCTCCTGCTGGATCACCGAGATGTGTGCCGCCGGGCCGCCGAACGACATCAGGCCGATGCGGAACCAGGTAGCGAGCGACGGCGGGCTGGCCGGTGCTTGAAGATCTGCGTTCATCCCGCCCGTGTGCGGAATCCGGCGTCACAATGCAAGCCGCCTCTGCCCGTGAGCGAACTGGATGTCTACTCGGCTGGCTCGAAGACGCCCTGTTTCTTGGGCACGCCACGCAGATAGTGTTCTCCGGCGGGAATAAATTGCACGAGATTGTGGATTCGGTCCCGGAAGTCCCCGGACACCAGCAGCATCCGCTCAAGCTGGCCGCACAGGGTGGTGAGACGGCTGGCAATGTTGACGTCCCGGCCGATCACCGTGAAGTCGAGACGCTCGTGCGAGCCCACATTGCCGTATGCGACATTGCCGAAATGAAGGGCGATCTTGACGCTGAACTTCGGCCCGGGCCCGCTGTTGCGTTCCCGGTTCACCGCGTCAATCACGTCGCGGGACGCCTCCAGGGCCCTCAGGCAGGCCTGGGCTGCGCCCTTTCCCCCGGTGCGGAACGTCGCAAGGACACCGTCGCCAACGAATTTCAGCACTTCGCCGCCATGGGCCTCGATTGCCGGCACGAGGCAGTCGTAGTAGCGGTTCAGAAACTCCGCCAACTGCTCGGCCTTCATGTTCATGGAGAGCGATGTGAAGTTGCGCATGTCGATGAACATGATGGCGGAACGGACACGGACCACCTCTCCCACGTGGATGTCGCCCGCCAGGATGCGGCTGGCCGGTTCATCGCCCACATAGGTGCGCAGGACCGTTTCGATGCGCCGGTTGAGCGCCATGACCTCGGCCACCAGCTGGAAGGCCGGGATGACACCTTTCAGCAGCGTCACCTGATCTTTTGTGAACCCGTTGCTGGCCGAAGTCGCGAAGGTGATCCCGTTATACTTCGTCGCCTCGAACGGCAACGGAATGCAGATATAGTCCGTGATGCCCTCTTCCTTGAGCTCTGGAACGATACCGAACGCATCGTCCGCCGCATTGGCGACGTCCAGGCGCAACCACTTGCCGGTCTCATGCACCCGGGCGAACGGGCTGCGCTGGTAGATCTCCTCGCCCATGGAACCATAGGGGAAGGCCTGCAGGTCGGTTTCCCGGCACGGGCGCCAGAACCAGCCGAGGCCCGCCTGTTCTGCATGTCGCGTCTCGATCGCCAGAGAGGCGCGCTCAAGCGGCACGCCGGCGCCGACCAGCATGTCGCAGAAGCAACTGAACATCTCCGTCGGGCCGGAGCGCTTGCGGGCCTTGGTCAGCAACCAGGATGAAATCTCGCTGATGCTATCGCTGACCGTTGTGCCGGAATAATCCGGGCCAATGTCCGCAACGGCTGCAATGGATTCTGCACTTTGGAGGTCGAGCATGACTGCGCCCCAATACTCGTTTTGTTTCCGGCTCTATATGGTGACGGATGACACCCGTTCGACCCGTCGGTTCGACAAATCCGCGTGATCGAATCGTGCTCAGAAGTCGCTGGCGATGCCTTTGACTTCCCAGTCGTCGTAGCGCACGGGATCCAGCCCGCCGCGACCGTTTACTTCGACCGGAGCCTTCCCGGCGGCAGCCTCGCGCGCGGCGCGTCGTTCGGCGGCCTCGGCCAGGGCGCGCCTGGCTTCAGGTGTCAATTCGCGATTTGGACGGTCAGTTTCGTCAACCATGATTTCAGCCACTCTTGCGGAACTCATCACCCGACACCATCATATATGCGTATTCTGGGCATCCGGATCAATAAAGGCATAGGCATCCATGAACGTTGTGCGTACAGGCATATTGCTGGCGGGGTTGACCGCGCTCCTGATGGGCGTGGGTTTCATCATCGGCGGACAGGCCGGCGTGCTGATTGCCCTTGTCGTTTC
>JBCCEL010000236.1:0-9775 GCA_039030315.1 Pseudomonadota bacterium | reverse complement strand
CGGACCGGCGCGATCGCAGCGGCCGGCGCGGGCATCGCAGCGATCTTCGTTCTCGGCGCGGCCTCGCTGGCCTCGGGCGGATTCTGCTCGACGTGTGCCCGAAGCTTCCGTGCTCTTTCGCCAGGTCCAGCACGAAGGCGGCATTATCGCGGACGGACTTGATTTTGGCACCGTGGCGGACAATGGCCTTGTTGCTGGTCAGGTCGTCCCAGAACTCATCCGGCTGGAAATGCAGGCGCCCCGGATCAAAACCGAGGAAGGCCTCTTCAAACCCCGGCCATTTCTTCTCGATCACCTGCCAGTTAAAGCCGGCACGGAACACACACTTCGCCATCATCGAAAGCACGCGGTCATCGGTGGTCTCGCGCAAGGCTGCCAGGGAGGGCTCGGGCGAGAGCAGTGAGCGGACCACTTTTTCACCGCCCTTGCGCTCGCAGGCTCTGGCGTAGGTCTCTGCGAATGATGTCTTGCGTATGTCCATAGTCACCTCTTAGCGTAGGGGATCAACTTAGCGTGTTCACGTTTTGTTAACCATAAAATTCCGCTTTCCGGTCCACATTTGGACAAGGTTAACAAACACTCTCCATTGTGTGCGCTGCTGATGTTTCGTTCGAGGCGGAGGGCGGTGAGTTGAGTAATCGGTACGTTGCGTTTTTTGTGCTTGTCCTGGCGCTGGCATTCCCCGGCGGGGGCGTGCTTGCCAATCAGTCTGACGGTTCAGTGGAGCCCGAGGCGCCGGTCCGCTACTTCGTGAAGTCCTACGCGGAAGTCCTGGCAGGAAGGGCGATTGATCTGCACTGCAATTTCTTCAACAGCTGGCAGAAGCGGTTGATCAAGAGCTACGCAATGGCGTTGGAACCGGTCATGGGGCAACGCCTCAGCACCGCGGACCGTAATCAGGCCCTGCAGATATCCAATAAACTCATCCTTGAGAACACCGAGTGCGGCGACCCGGCGCTGACGGCGGCCGATCAGGCTCTCTTCTCTGCACACGCCCTGTTGTTCGGGCGGCCCCCCGCCCTGTCTGAGGAGAAAATGTCTCCGCAGATGAAGGAGTTTCTTAACTGGGCCAGAGCCGAAATTTCCGCGCACGAAGAACGGCGGGCGCGGCGGCTGGCTGCCCTGCAGCGGGAAAAGTTGGCGAAAGCCGAACGATATGTCCAGTTCACCGCCGCAACGGAAGCCTATTATCTGGAACGCCTCTGTCAGCATCTGAACAGCAACGATGCCCGCACCTACTGGAAGATCATTGCCGGCGCACACAAGCAAGCGGTGGCCAAGCACGGCGTCAAGAAGGTCAAGCGCATCCAGTCAAAGGCCGTGGACCTGGCCAAGACCCAGTCCAGACAGTGTGGCACGGAAACGCGAAAGCTGGTTCTTGAGGGTTTCCAGCTGGCCAAGCAGGGCTTCGAGATCAGCTCTTTAGTGCTTCCTTAACTGTGAGACGCGGAAGTCCTTTCCGTTTTCTATCGCGTTAACAGCGCGCTCCTAGAGTGTAGGCTCCAACAACGGAGCCACCGGTCCGGTGGGTTCGCTCCGATGCCGACTGGGCGGCGTCCGGGCGTTTAGGGCCGGTGCACTGACAGGGGTAACGATGAAAGCGTTTGAGTACTCGGCGATCAGCATTCCGCTGGTCCTCGTCCTGCTTGTCGGTTCGCCTGCCGTCTCGACGGCAGCGCCGATCGGCCTCGACATCAACACATTCGAAACAATCGCCGCCGGCCATGCTGCCGAGCAGAAATGCCGGACCCTTAGCTCCGGCGAGCGGGAAGATCTCGCAACGCATGCGGCGTTCGCTGAAGTCGCTGCTGCGCGCGTAAGCGGATCGGGCGCGGTCAAGAATGTACGCAACCGGGTGAGCGGCGGCGTTAGCTGCGGTAGCGCGCGCGCCAAGGTCACGGCCGCGCTGGCAGCAGGGCGCAGGTTCGAGCAGAAGTTTGTCGACCGCTCCAAGGCACTCGCCGTGGCGGGCCGCAAGAAAGCCAAACGCAAGAAGCAGCGGGTTGCTAGACTTTCGTCGCAGACTGCCGCCGCTGCACAGCAGAAAGAGCAGCAACGCCGGCAATTTGCCGAAAATGCCGGGCCGGCCCTCAGCGGCTACACGCACCATACGCGAGCCTATTACGTGCAGCGGCGCTGCCGGCACCTTGCCTATGGCGATGATCTGAGATTCTGGAAGATGATTGCCGCCAGTCACAAACGGCTTGTCCGCCGTTTCGGCTCCTCCGCTGTCTCCCGGGCGCAATCTAAGGCCCGGCGGGCCGCAGCCAGGGTGCGGTGCGGCCACCGGAGCAAGAAGATCGTCGTTGCGGGTCTGCGTTCGATGCGCTGATCGCGCGGGCGGTAGCCGGTTCCTATTTCTTGCGGAACTTGTCCGCCAATTCGTCCACATAGGTCATGAGGTCATCCAGCTCGTGCAGCGAGAGGATGATTGGCGCGGCGATTGGCGGCCCGCGCCGCTGCGTTCTCAGCTCCTTGATTGTCACGAACGCCGGATGCGGGGGCAGCGAGAAGAAGGCTTCGAACTTGTCACGCCATTCCGGTGACTTGGATCTCACCATGATTCTGAAGGACGGCGTGGAGCCTATGCCCATGTTGCGGAGGCCGGGTATGACGTGGCAGCGCGCGCAGTGCTGCCGTGCGATTTCGTCGCCCCGTGCCGCGGCGGCTTGATCTGCCAGCGCAGGTTTTGTCGAAAGGCAGACCGCACTCAGCGCAATCGCTATGGCCGCTGTTTGAACCGTGCGTTTTCCGGCGTTCATGATCACCTTATTGTTCCTTCGCGACCGGCTTGACCCCACCGGCAAACACCAGTTTATTGCAGGGCGAGGGTGGGATGCAAATTCCAGCACGCTAAGAGCATGTAAGGTCAACCTGCCGTGCTCTGCGCGAAAACATAACGGGAGTGAGTATTTTGCAGATCGTCCGATTTGGCGGCAAGGCTGCCGCGATTGTCGCTCTGGCAGCTGGCGTCGCTCTGGCCGCGCCCGTGTCCGCCAAGCCCATCGTCAAGACGAAAGTCAAGAGCTATTCAGTGCCGGGCACGTCTCCGCACGCCCTTTTGACCTATATGCAGCGCAACGGGCCGAACGTGAACGGATCCCACGCCCTGGCCTCAACGGCGGCCAGCATCCACCATAAGGCGGATTTCCAGGGCACCAGAAATTGCAAGATCAAGAACTACAAGCTGACGATGTCGTTCGAGATCACGCTGCCCAAGGCGACCCAGGCAAAAAGCATGAAGAGGTCGGTGCGCAAACGCTGGAAGCAATTTGTCAGCCATGCCCGATGGCACGAGAACCGGCACAAGGCGATCTGGCTGGGCTGCGCCAAGCGGATCGAGCGGAAGGTCCGGGCATTGTCGGGGAGCAGCAGCTGCAATGCGGTCTGGGCGAAGGCAAAGGCCGTCGCAAAGGTCGAACTGGCCCGCTGTGACCGGCTGCATGCGGCGTTCGACCGGAAAGAAACGGCCCGGGCCTCGCGCATCCCGCTGATTGCCCAGGCCTTGAGAGCGCCAAGATCGCGGTCCGGTGCGGCAGCGCTGCGCCGTTCGCTGACCTTCAGGCATTCCAGGGTGCAGGCCATCAACAGGTAGGCGGCGGATCACAGGGACGGGCTACTGGTAAACGGCCTCGGGAGGCCCGAGCAGCCCGTCCGCCAGGTCTATCCCGAGACCTGCGCCGTCCGGCGGCGATATCTGCGTGTCTCCACGGGTAACCACACCGCTCAGCGGCGGATCGATCAGAACCGGTTCGCGCAGATCGCAGCCCGAGATCAGCAGCCCTTCCGCTGCGCCGACGGCGAGATGCAGGATCGCCGCGCTTGCGATGTCGCCGCACCAGGGGCCGTCAATGCGCATCTTCATCCCGGCCTCTGCACATGCGTCCCGGATCTCTCGTGCAACCGAGAGCCCGCCGAGAAAGGCCGGCTTGATGCAGAGGGAGTGCGCAAGGCCGTCCCGGATGACTTCCGCGGCCACAGTCGGGCTCGCGGCACACTGATCCACCATCAGGCGTGCACCTGTCCTCAGCATCACCTCGCGATTAGCTTCATAGGTGCTGCACGGCTCCTCCCAGACGAGCCGGGCATCGTCGAAGGCGGCGATCATGCTCGCAGCGCGCTCAACGGACCAGCCTCCATTCGCGTCCGCCAGCACGGTCTGATCAGGACCAAGCTCGCCCAGAACGAGCGCCACCTGCTCAACATCGTTCTCACGGGAGCCGACGCCAAGCTTCAGCTGGAAGACCTTCCGCGCGGCGCCCGCAATCTCGATCCTCGCCCGCAGCTTCTCCCTCGTCCGCTCCGAGATCGAGAAGTAGTCCGGCACTGATCGCGCCTGCCGTCCGCCCAGCAAATCAAAGACAGGCACACCGTTCGAGCGGGCCTGAAGGTCATGGCAAAGCGTCTCCAGGCCAAATGCCAGCCCGCACCAGAGCTTTCCCTTTATTCTGAGGTTTACGGCGAGGTCCGCCAGCGCTTGCACGTCCTGCCCGATCAGCCCTTGCAGGAGATGCGGCTCTACGGCGATGCAGTCGAGTTGCTCGGCTCTGGGAACCGAAGGCGGAAACACGGTCTCCCCGAGACCGGCGATCCCAAGATCGGTCTCGGCTCGGTAGATGCGGCCCCAGATACAATCCATGACCACGTGGGACATGGCGTAGGGACCGTCCCGCATGGGCGGGCAGAAATCCCACACCTCGATCTTTGTGATCTTCATCAGGAACGGGCCTAGTCGAGCAGCGCTTCTTCCAGCGGGTAGGTAGAGAGCATCTCGTAGCCGTCCTCTGTCACGAGAACCTGCTGTTCCAGCTTCACGCCGTCGCGCTCGCCCACCGCCCCGATATAGCTCTCGATGCACAGCACCATGCCGGCTTCCAGTACCCCATCATATGTGTTCGGTCCCCTGTGGATCGGGTCGATCTTCGGCGCCTCATCGCACATGCCGACCGCATGAACGATGCAAGGGTAGGCGTTCTCCTGGAATTCTTCCGGGATCGGCCAGGCCAGCTGCTGCAGTTCTCGGTAGGTCAATCCGGGAAGGATGAGAGCCAGATTGTGTTCGATCTCGTCGAGGGCAAACCTGTAGAGCTGTTTCTGCCGCTTTGTCGGCCGCGCAGGGCCGCAGTGGAACGTGCGCGAGATGTCGGCGAAATAGCCGAAAGGCCCGATCATGTCCGTGTCGAAGCCTACGAGGTCGCCGGTCTCGATCGGCCTCTGCGATGCTTCCTGCAGCCAGGGATTGATCCGCGGTCCGGACGCCAGCATGCGCCCGTCGTGCCAGTGGCCATTGTTGGCGAGGTTCGTGTAGTTCAACAGCCCCCAGAGCTGCAGCTCTGTGACCCCCGGTTTCAGCGCCTCTTTCATCTTGGCAATGCCGTGCTCGGCAACGGCAATCGCCCAGCGCATGCACTCGATCTCATCAGCCGATTTGACCTTGCGGGCCTCCTCAGAGACGTGCACACCGTCGAGGACTTCGATCCCGCGCTGAAGCAAGGCCTGGGTCAAACTGGGATTAACGTACTCCAGGGCGACGCGCCGATTGTCGGTGCCGATTTCATTCAGGAAATTGACGATGTCATCGGCCAGCAGGCGCGCCTGGTCGGTCAGCTCGGGACCTGCATCGAAATGGGCAAGCGCGCGGCCCTTCCGGGCCTCGTCCGCCCCAGGTGGCGGTCCGTAAGTGTTGTACATCACCACCGGGCCCTCCTGCGGGACCACGAGGTAACTTGACGGCGTGTGGGTCTGGAACAGCTCGTAGGTGGTATAATCAACGGCGTAGCGCATGCTGACCGGGTTGACGAGCAGGCAAAGCGCGGCGTCCAGACTTTTAAGTTCCGCCTTGATGCGGCCCATGCGGTAGGCATGCAGGCGGTCGCGGTCCACTTCGGGCGGTGCGCGGAAGCGGGAAAGATTGCTCCATTCATCAGCAATGACCAGTTGGTCGGGAGAGTGTTCGTTCACGCGTTGCTCGCTCGTCCGGATGTTTCTGCGCACGTTCCGTGGGTGGGTGTGGAAGCACCGCCAAGGTGAAGCTTCCTAACCGGACAAACAGTACGCAGCCATTGCGTCTTCGGGCGAACTATGGGGTCATGGCGGCCTCAGATGTCAAATGCATTTACCTCACCAAGCAGGCTGAAAGCCCCGGCACACAAGAAGGTGGAAACCAGATGACCAGACACGCTCGTGTGGTCGTAATCGGCGGAGGAAATGTCGGCACCTCGGTGCTCTATCATCTCGCCCGGGAAGGCTGGACGGACTGTATTCTCCTGGAAAAGGCGGAGTTGACATCCGGCGCCACCTGGCACGCCGCTGGACTGGTGAGCCGCATGGTCGGCGGACACTCGCTTGGAACCATGCACGACTACGCGGTGGAGCTCTACGAACGGATCGAGGAAGAGACGGAACAATCCGTCAGCTGGCACGGATGCGGCTCTCTTCGTGTT
Source organism: Pseudomonadota bacterium (assembly GCA_039030315.1). Classification (GTDB taxonomy): domain Bacteria; phylum Pseudomonadota; class Alphaproteobacteria; order Rhizobiales; family CAJQND01; genus JAAEUE01. The sequence goes on along the minus strand of JBCCEL010000236.1, from coordinate 3,332 downwards.
GCGTCAAGCGAGCACCATCGCGACTGGCTCATGCATACCCGCGACGGCGTACTTGCGCGTGGCCAGGAATGCCGCTGGGTGGAGCCGGGGGAGATCAAAAGGCTCAATCCGCTCTATGAGGTGTCGGATCTGATCGGCGGCATCTACACACCGGGTGACGGCCACGTGGATCCGTCCGGGACCTGCCATGCCATGGCGAAGGGAGCCCGTCTCCTCGGGGCTGAGATCATCCGTCACAACCGGGTGACGGATATCCGTCAGTTGCCGTCCGGCAACTGGCTGGTCCTGAACGAAGGCGAGCCCATCGTTGCCGAGCATGTTGTGAATGCCGGCGGGTATCACGCCAGGCAGATCGGAGCCTTCAGCGGACTGGATCTGCCGATTGTGCCCATGCAGCACCATTACGCGGTGACCGATGATGTTCCGGAGTTCGAGGAGATGGGACACGAGATCCCGGTAACCCGGGATGACTACTACACGGGCTATCTGCGGCGCGAGCAGAAGGGCGCCCTGATCGGTCTCTATGATACGCACGATGGCCTCGCCAAGTGGCGCGACGGGTGTCCCTGGGACTCGGAGAACGAGCTCTTCGAGCCGGACTATGAGCGCATCACCCCGTGGCTTGAAAAGTGCTTCGAGCGCTGCCCGTGCCTTGAGAGCCTCGGGCTGAAACGGATCGTCAATGGTGCGATCTGCTACACGCCGGACGGGGCACCGCTGGTCGGGCCGGCACCCGGGCTGCAGAACCACTGGTTGGCCTGTGGGGTAACCGTGGGGATCGCCTGGGGTCCCGGCATCGGAAAGTACCTTGCCCAGTGGATAGTGCACGGCTCAGCGGACATCTCGATGCGGGGCTTCGATCCCCGGCGCTTCGGCGTCTGGGCGGACGAGGAATATGCCTACAGGCGGTGCCGGGAGAACTACATGACCCGTCTCTCCCTGCATTTTCCCCAGGAGCAATACGAGACATGCCGCGACATCCGTCTGTCAGGCGCTCACGAAAGAACTGCCGGGGCCGGTGCCTTGTATGAAGAAGCCGGCGGTTGGGAACGTCCGCGGCTGTATGCGCCGGAGGAGCCGGAGGGCTGGCGGCGGACATCGACCTTTGATGTGATCCGGGAGGAATGCCGCGCCGTCCGCGAGCGGGTGGGGCTGGCCGACCTGACGGCATTTGCAAAGTTTGAAATCTCCGGCCCCGGCGCTGAAGCCTTCCTTGATGCGGTCTGCGCCAACAGGGTTTCGCGCAAGTTGGGGGGTACCTGTCTGACACTATTGCTGAACCGTCGCGGGACCATCGAGGGTGAAGCGACGATCGCGCGGACCGGCGAGAAAAGCTTCTACTTCGTGACCGGGGCGCCTTCGGAGCGCAGGGTCTGGGATTGGCTCACACTCCACTGCGGCGTGCCGCTTGAGGACGCCAGTATCAGCAACAAGAGCGATGAAGTAGGCATCCTTGGTCTTGTGGGCCCGCGGGCGCGCGATGTGCTGGCAGCCTGCACGTCCGATGACGTTTCGAGCGATGCATTCCCTTGGCTCGGCGCGCGAGAGGTGTCGATTTCCGGCATCTCCTGTCTGGCCTTGCGACTGTCGTTCGCAGGCGAGCTTGGCTATGAGCTTCATGCGCCGAACGAGCGGCTCGGCGAGCTCTGGGATGCGCTGATGGAGGCCGGTGAGCCGCACGGCATCGTCCCGTTCGGGACCAAGGCACTCGACAGCTTGCGGCTTGAGAAGTTCTACCGAGGCGGCCATGAGCTTGCGAACGATGCCTCGCACAAGGACGTGGACCAGATGCGGTTCGCCCGGTTGGACAAGGAGTTTGTTGGAAAGAAAGCGATGCTCGCCCGCGAACCCCGGTCCCGGATTGCGCTGCTCGCTCTTGCCGAGGAGGAGACGGATGCCCTCGGCGGCGAAGCGATCTACCATGCAGGCAAGCTTGTCGGCTCGGTCACTTCGGCCGGGTTCGGCTACACCGTCGGCAAGAGCCTCGTGATCGGATTTCTGGCCGAAGAGGTAAGGGTGCCCGGGACCGAAGTCGAGATTTCCATTCTTGGCCGCCGCACATCTGCGGTAGTCTTGGCAGAAGCGCCGCATGATCCTGCAAACGAGCGGCTCAAGGTTTAAGGGAGCCACACTATGGATGATACGGATGTCGCGCGGTCATATGCTGCCGAAACGATCGAGGAGCAGCAGGCGGCCTATGACGACTGGGCAGAGAAATATGAGCAGGATCTCTGCGCCTTCGGCAACCGGATCCCCGCTGTCTGCTCCACGGTATTTGCAAAATACGTCGAGCTTGGAACCGCACCGATCCTCGACGCCGGCTGCGGCGGCGGCATCCAGGCGGAGCCGCTGGCCATGCTCGGCTACGGCCCGATCATCGGGATCGATCTCTCCGACGGCATGCTGGAGGTGGCCCGCCGCAAGGGCTTCTATGCAGAACTCCGCCAGATGGCCATGGGCGGCCTTCTCGATTTTCCGGACAACCACTTCGCCGCAACACTGTCCAGCGGCTGCATCACGCCGCGCCATGCGCCGGCAACAAGCTTTGATGATCTCATACGCATTACCCGGCCGGGTGCGCTCATCATTTTCAGCCTGCGCGACGACGAGATGCAGGAGCCCGAATATACCGCAGCCCTGGAGCGGCATGAGGAAGAGGGCAACTGGGAGCCGGTCTTCGCTACGGAAAGCTTCCAGTCCATGCCCTACGGAGAGCCGGAAATCAGCCACCGCGTCCATGTGTACAGGGTGCTCTGAGGCGGCTTGCAATCACTCTGATTTACTTTCAATCCTCCTGCTGAGGAGCCGCGTAGCGGCGTCTCGAAGCATGTGCGGAAGAGACGGAGAGTGCCGCACATCCTTCGAGACAGCGCTTCGCGCTTCCTCAGGATGAAGGACGGACACCATAAACCGAATGCGTGAGGTGGCTCGCCTCAGTCCTCGGCGTAGTAGCCGACAACGTCGCCGGCGGTCGTGACGCCCAGGCCGTTGAGGCAGCGGTTGACGTAGTTGAAGTAGCCGATGATCTGGTTCGCCTCGAGGATCTGGCCGTCGTCGATCCCTGCAGCTTTCAGGCTCGCAACATCGGCCTCGCTCATATTGCCGGGGGACAGGGTGAGCTTCTCTGCATATTGCAGGAATGCCAGCTCGGCGCCCTCGAACGCCTGCTCGGGCGCGCGCGCCTTCATTGCCGCTTCGATCCGGTCGGCTCGTTCGTCATCGCCCAGGAGGTGCCTCGCGTTCTTCCAGTGATTGGCCAGCGAATACGGGCAGTCGTTGAGCATGGAGACGTAGGAACTGATCGTCTCCTGGAACCATTCGGGGATGGTGTT
>JBCCEL010000235.1:0-9783 GCA_039030315.1 Pseudomonadota bacterium | reverse complement strand
TTCGAAGCTTTGTTCTTTGTGTCTGTGTGCTGTGCGAAGACCCGTGCTTCGCGTCTTGTTGATGCCGGTTATATCCAGCCCGCACTGAACCGAACCTGAGAGCCCGGTTCACCACCCGTTCATCGAAACGTGAACAGCCGTGAGGTGAGGAGGATCAGCCGATATAGGGCGGATCGACGTGGACGAGATTGCTCTCCACGCTCTCAACGCCGGCAATCCCGCGCATCAGTTCCTCGACGGAACTGATATCCGGACGGCCATAAGCGGTGCCCGTCAGCGCGACATGACCGTTGGACACCCGGACATCGACGGAACTGCCGCTGAAGCCCTGGGCAACGTTCTCATCCAGGGCGTCGGTGATACGCGTCTCGAGGATCTTGTCCCTGAGGATCTGGCGGGATGCCTCCGTGCGTTCAAACACCGGATTCTGAATAAGCAGCCGGATCTGATCGATGCAGGCAGAAACCGGCATACTGCCCGTGTTCAGCACCATGTGGTAATTCAGCGGATGCTCCCAGTCAGTATCGAAGAAGCTGCGCATGGCGCGGGTGTGGCCGGCGTCATTGCGCTCGATCTCCCGGCGCGCGACATCGTCGTCCTCAATGTTGAGCCGCTTCTTCATTTCGCCGATGCGGAAACTCATCGGGGCGCAGACTCGTATCCGCACCACGTGCGGCACGTCCCTGAGCAGATAGGGCGCGCCCCAGCCGCGAATGAGAACGTTCTCGCGGTCCGCCAGTTCCAGGATTTCCTCGCGGGTGTAGCGTGACAGCTTGCGCTCATCGATTTTCCAGCGGTCCCAGAGGCTCGGCATGCCTTCAAGGAACCGGTGAACATCGCTGGGCTCAACATCAAGTTTGCCAGCGATCTCCTTACGGACAAGCTCGTGATGGACGAGACCCAGCCCGAACTCGACCGCAATGCTGTGGGCGACATCCTTGCCCAGCGTCCCCATTTCCCGGGTCATGGCGATTACGGTCATCTGTCCTCTCCTCTATGGATCAAGCCCTCATCCCAGCCACTGCCGCCCCGTTTCAAGATCGTTGCGACCGCTCACATCCTGGCCGCGCAAGAGCAGAAGCGGCCTCTCGGCAAAATCGATCTTCAGGCCGCTCTTCTCGCTTGGAGGGAACATGTCGCGGATGAAATGCGAACTTGCCGGCATGTAGCGCAGCGCCAGCCCGGCCCTTCTCTTCTCGGAGCGGTTCGCGTTGGAGCCGTGGATCAGATAGATATCGTGCAGTGACATCTGCCCGGCTTCCAGTTCGATATCGACGGCGTCCGCTTCGCTATAGGTTTCCGCGGCAATCTCCATGTTGATCACAACATCGTCACGGTCCTGCCGCGCATGGCTGTAGGAGGTGCGGGATGTGTGACTGCCGGGAATGAAGCGCATGCAGCCATTCTCTTTCGTGACGTCATCCAGAGCCAGCCAGAGTGAGCAGGTGGCAAGGGGCCGGATCGGCCAGTATTCGCCATCCTGATGCATCGGCACCTCCATTCCGGTCTTCACCGGCTTGCAGAAGAGATGCGCGCCCCACAGGATGAGATCCGGACCGATGGCATCCGTCACAAGGTCAAGGATTGCCGGATCGGCCGCAATATCGTGGAACGCCCTGTGCCCCCGGATGCGCTCCGGCTCGTTGTTGACCACGTGGATGCTGACCAGGTGCTCGGGACGGGCCTGCGGATTGTTGGCAATCACCCAGTCGACTGCCTCGCGAAGCGCTTCCAGCTGGCTGTCCGGCAACCGGTACTCCGGGATGACATAGCCGTTTGTCTGGTAGTGCTGCTGTTCCTCGGCGCTCAGTCCCGTCATGTCTTAATCCTGCCCGCTCGTGACCGATCACGGACAGTGTGCGCCCAAATCCGGGTGCGATCAAGCTCAGGCGCCGGCAGGGTTCAGGCCGGACTTGCGAACATATTGCACACAGCCTCGTGCAGTTCGGAGCTTGCGGCTGCAACGATATCGCCGCCTTCATGGGCAGATGCGCCGTCCAGAGTGGTGACGACACCGCCGGCCTGTTCGATGATCGGGACCAGGGCGGCGATGTCATAGGCCTGGAGACCAGGATCAATCACGATGTCGATCGATCCGGCTGCCAATAGGCAGAAGAGATAGGCATCTCCTCCGAAACGGGCCATGCGCACGCGCGACCTCAGGCTGTGGAACGGCTGCTCGAGCCGTCCGCCGAACAGGTCGGGCGAGGTGCTGCAAAAGATCGCCTCTTCGATTGAGGCTGCCGGACGCACCTCCAGCCGCGTTTCCCGGCCCGTCCTGTCCCTGTGCCAGCTGCCGTTCCCGCCGGCAAAGAAGCGCTCGCCGGTATAGGCCTGGCTGGCGCATCCGGCGATGGCCCTGCTCCGATCGCACAGTCCGATCAGGGTCATCCAGGTCGGAAGTCCGCAGATGAAGGCGCGGGTTCCGTCTATCGGATCCAGGACCCATGTCAGGCCGTCCGGATCGCTGGCCTGCTTGGCACCGAATTCTTCGCCCAGGATGCCATGTTGCGGAAAGGCTTCTTCTATGAGCGCCCGCATCGCCTCTTCTGAGGCCCGGTCCGCTGCGGTCACAGGATCAAAACCGGCTTTCCGCTTGTTATCGACAGCCAGCCCGGAGCGGAACAGGGGCAGAATGGCCGCATCCGCCGCCGCTGCGAGGTCGAGACTGAAACGGATAAAGTCAGAGTGCTGGACAGGGGTCATGCGCATGCCTTCGGGCTGGAGAGTGCTTCAGTAGCTGATCGCGTCCCCATCCACAACACGGGCGGAATAGGCAATTTTAGTGTGCAATGCACAAAAACTGTACAGGACAGCCACCAAGCTAGGCCCGTCTGGTTCTCGCCCCAAATTTTGGGCAATGTGACAAATTTTGCTCAAAAAATTAACAAGTTACCACCCTGTTACATTTTCGCATCAGTGCGAGCGAAATCACAAAAAAGTTCCTGAATGGGACTTGAATTTCGCGCTTGCAACATACATATTGTGCGAATGCGAAGGCAGTAAGCGTCTTCCTTCGCCGCCCCTCGTGGGCGTTTCCTCCCTAGACTTGGGCCGCTCCCGCACTTGCGACGAGCGGCCTTTTTTTGTGATTGAAGCCTGTCAGCTCACTCTGCCGCGAGCCGCGTGGGCCGCAGGATATCCGGCAGGGCGCGCAACACGCGCCCGAACACGGTGCCGAGATCATCTCTGAGCGCCAGGAACCCGCCATGGGGCTGGATGCTTGCCTCATCCATGTAGAGCGCCCGGTTGATTTCGACCTGAATGGTATGGCGGCCTTCGCTGCGCTGACTGTAGATCTGGGTGATATGGCCTCCGGCGTAGGGCTTGTTACGCACGACGGAATAGCCTTCCTCGCGGAACGCCCCTTCAAGACAGCGCACCAGATCCGGCGAACAGGTCGAGCCGTATCGGTCGCCCAGCACCACGTCCGGCCGGGACCTCATGCGGAAACCCCTCTCGGAAAGGCCGGTCGACGGCATGGAATGACAATCGATCAGAAAAACGGTTCCGAAGGCGTCGTAGACTTCATCCAACAGCCGCTCCAGCGCCCTGTGATAGGGCAGATAAAGATCACGGATGCGCGCCTCGGCCTGTGAGAATGACAAGGGCGAAGAATAAATTTCGTCCGTTTCGCTGACCACGCGCGGGATTGTCCCGAGACCGCCGGCTACACGCAGCGAGGATGTGTTCACATAATCGGGCAGTGTGGTGGCGAACATCGAGGGATCGAGCTCGTAGGGTTCGCGGTTAACGTCCAGAAGGGCCCTGGGAAAGTTGGCCTTCAGAACGGGAGCGCCGAGCGCCAGAACGGGCTCGAGCAGCTCATCCACCAGTGCATCCTCCGATTTGCGCAGGGTCAGGGGGTCGAGCCGGGAGGAGGCCACGAAGGAAGCAGGATAGCGGTTTCCACTGTGCGGCGAATTGAAAACGACCGGCACAACAATCTCCTGGGGCCGCAACACTTCGAACGCGGGTGAGAATGATTCTTCCGCCGGAGAAGCCGAACCCTGCTGAGAATGTCTGCCAGGCGCTGAACTCATTGCTGCGAGAAACCTCGAATCCATTGCATTGCGGGCAAATCGCCTTTTGTGCAATTGTATGGCACTGGCGAACTTCCCTGTCTATGGCGGGCCCGCCTTGCGACAGTCCTTTCACCGCCTATTTACCTGTTCAGCCTAAGGTTGGGCCTTGTTGGGGACGAGTTCAGAGCGATTATCACAAGAGAACAATGGCTAAGATCCTGCTGGCGGAAGACGATGAAGACATGCGCAAGTTCCTGGAACGGGCGCTGCAGAAGGCCGGACACGACGTGACTGCCTTTGGGGAAGGCATGAGCGCGTTTGAATGCGTCAAGGAAGTCAGCTTTGACCTGCTTCTGACCGACATCGTCATGCCGGAGATGGACGGGATAGAGCTGGCGCGGCGAGCGGCTGATCTCGACCCCGAACTGAAGATCATGTTCATCACAGGATTTGCGGCCGTGGCACTCAATCCGGACAATGAAGCTCCCAAGGACGCCAAGATCCTGTCCAAGCCGTTCCACCTGCGCGAACTGGTGCAGGAAGTCGACCGCATGATGGCGGCCTAACTCAGGCGCCCGGTCCGATCGCTGCCTTAGCGATCTTGCTCTCTTGCAACCGCGCCAGAGAGCCTTTATATCCATCCAGCCTTTCCGGAGCCGCGATGCGCGGGAATGCGAAAAGTGGGCGTGTAGCTCAGCGGGAGAGCACTACGTTGACATCGTAGGGGTCACTGGTTCAATCCCAGTCACGCCCACCACTTTTCTCACACGCAGCCTTTATACAGGCCTGCCGCGGCGGCGGCCGATGAGGCTGCGTGCGGTCGTGCGGGTCCGCGCGACCAGAAGGCCGCTGATAATGATCAGCACGATCCCTGACCAAACAGCTGCCCGCGGAAGGTCTCCGAACCAGAGATAACCCACCATAACCGCCGCGATGATTTCGAAGTATCCGAAGGGTGCCAGCGTCGAAGCTTCGGCCCGCGCAAACGCTGCCAGCAAGAGCACTTGATTGAGCGCTGTTACTGTTCCGAGAACCAGCAGCAGCAGCGCGGCTTCCATGCTGACGGCCTGCCAGTGGAACGGCACCATGACCCCAAGCAGCACGGCGCCGACAAGCGCCCCGAAAGTTGAAGTGGCGATCACACCGGCGCTTTGAGCAAGCTTGCGGTTCAGCAGCAGCTGTACGGCAACACAGACACCGCAAAGCACCGCCCAGAGTGCATATGCGCTGACGCCTTCGAAACCGGGCTGCATGATGATGAGAATGCCGGCAAAGCCGCCGGCCACGCCCAGCCAGGCCGTACCCGAAACACGCTCCGAAAGCACCAGCGGAGCAAGCGCGGTCACAATAAAGGGATAGACATAGAGCAGGGCAATCGCATCCGCGACCGGCATGCCGACCGCCGCGATGACAAAGGCCAGCGTGCCCAGCGCCTGGATGACGCCGCGGGCGGTCTGCAGCAACGGCTGGGCCGGCCGAAAAATGGCCGGCCCGCGGCGCCACAAGGCAACCGGCAGCATGATCGAAAGGTAGATCAGGTAGCGGAAAAAAGTAATCATCACTTCGGGCAACAGCGGTGTCAGTGCCTTGAATAGGGCACCGTTGACAGCACCCAGCGAAACACCTGCAATCACGAGCAAAATTCCGGCGAGAGTGGAAGAATTGGTTTCGTCGCTCATTCCTGCCTCAAAAGCACATGGTCGCGATTGACTGCAGCGATGATTAGTGCCTTTTCTGCCCCGTTGAATACATCAGAGGTCAATTCCGGCTACCTGACAACCGGAACCGGTTCGAACACCCGCAGCAAAATGATTTCCATCAGAGATGCCGGCGAAAGTGATGCTAAGGCGATCAGGGAAATTCTTGTCGAGAATTTTCCCTCGCCGGCAGAGGCCGATCTTGTCGAACAGCTCCGCGTGGACGGGGAAGAGCGGCTTTCCCTGGTTGCTGTGGAGGACACTCTTGTCGTTGGCTACTGCATGTTTTCCGAGATGCAGGCGCCGTTCCGGGCGCTGGGGCTCGGGCCGGTTTCCGCCGCCCGCTCCATGCGCGGACGCGGTGTCGGCTCCATGCTGATCAAGGATGGTCTGCGGCGCGTGGAGGCGGAAGGCTGGCATGGCGTGTTCGTACTTGGGAACCCGGAATACTACGGCCGCTTCGGGTTCCGCCGGGATCTGGCGGCAGGCTTTCAAAATCCCTATGCAGGCCCCTATTTTCTGGCATCCGCACTGGGGTCCGATACGCTGCCCGTCTCAGAAGGAACGGTAAGCTACCCGGCCGCCTTCGCCGCCCTGGACTGAGCTGTCGGTCTAGACCGCCGTTTCCGCAATCAGCAGATCGACAACGGACTTAAGGGCTTCCTCGACCGACGCGCCGTCCTTGAGTGCCTGTTCGTAGGTCCGGCGCTGCCGGTCGGCGCTTGAACCTCGCTCCACGATCTTGCGGACATGCTCGATCTCATCGATGCATCCCATGGCCTCGGCATCTTCATGGACCAGTTCAATCAGTTCATCCATGAGATCCGCAAACGGCACGACCGCACCAAGTCCGAAATCGATCATCCCTTGAGATACGCCGTACCGCTGCGCCCTCCAGCGGTTCTCATCAATCAGGAAATTGGCATATTGCCGCCAGCGCTGGTTGTTCAGCCTGAGCCGGTAAAGCATGCGTGTGATGCAGACATAGAGCGCTGCGATAGAGACGGTGTCATCCAGCCGTGTTGGGACATCGCAGATCCTCATCTCCAGTGTCGGGAAGTGGGCCGACGGCCGCAGGTCCCACCAGACCTTCGTTGTGTCCTCAATCAGTCCTGCATCCACAAGGACACCGGCCGTACGCTCATACTCGCCAAAGGAACCGAACTGAGGCGGCAACCCGGTCCGGGGCAAGGCGTCAAACACCACCAGCCGATAGCTGTTGAGTGCCGTGTCGCGCCCCTGCCAGAAGGGCGAGGATGTCGACAGCGCGAGCAGGTGCGGCAGGAAATAGGGAAGCTGATTGTGGATGTCGATACGAAGATCCTCATCCTCAATGCAGACATGGACATGCATGCCGCAAATCAGCATGCGTTGGACGACGCCGCCAAGATCCTTGGCCAGAGTATCGTATCGCGGCCTCTCGGTATGATGCTGATCCGTCCACTTGGCGAAGGGATGTGTTGACGCGGCGATCGGGGCAAGCCCGAATCTGCCGGCCACGTCCGAGATCGTGCCGCGCAGGTGGGTCAGCTGACTGCGTGCTTCCTGCACGGTCTTGCAGACCCGCGTGCCAATCTCGATCTGGCACTGCAGAAACTCGGGGCTGACCTGATCCGGCAGGGCCTCTGAGCACGCTTCCATCAGCCCCTCCGGCGTCTCCCGTACCAGGTCCCGGCTGTCCTTTCGGACAAGCAGGTATTCTTCTTCTACGCCAAGAGTAAATGAAGGTTCGCTATAGGCCATTGCTCCCGAACTCCCCGTCGTTGCTCCGGCGATCGAGTCTGCAAGATCGGGATATGTTCTGCAAGCCGGTGATCACGCGGCGGCGCCGTCTCGGACGAGTTTCCAGTTTATGGAATCAATAAGCGCCTGGAACGATGCGTCGACAATGTTGCCGGACACCCCGACCGTGAACCAGCGATTTCCGGCTTCATCACGGCTTTCGACCAGCACGCGGGTGGTGGCTTCGGTGCCCCCGTCGAGAATGCGGACCTTGTAGTCGACCAGCTCCAGGTCACGCAGGTAGTCCGAATAGCGGCCGAGATCCTTGCGCAGTGCATTGTCGAGCGCATTAACCGGCCCGTTGCCCTCGCCGACGGACATCATGCGTTCGCCGTCAACCGTGATCTTGACGGTGGCTTCCGATACCGTAACGAGTTCACCCTTGGCATTGTGCCGGCGCTCGACCATGACCCGGAAGCTGTCGACATCGAAATAGTCGGGCACCGTTCCAAGGACCCGGCGCGCCAGCATTTCGAAAGAGGCGTCCGCGCCGTCATAGGCGTAGCCCTGGGCCTCGCGCTCCTTGACTTCGCGCAGCAGGGCATCGATGCGCGTGTCCGCCTTGTCGACATCCATGCCGATACGCTGAAGTTCGGAGAGCAGGTTAGACTTGCCGGCCTGATCGGACACGAGCACCTTGCGCCTGTTGCCCACCGCGCCGGGCTCGACATGTTCATAGGTTTCGGGCGCCTTCATAATCGCTGACGCGTGGATGCCGGCCTTTGTTGCGAACGCGCTGTCCCCGACATACGGGGCCTGGCGGTCAGGGGCGCGGTTCAGCATTTCATCGAAGCTGCGAGAGATGTGGGCCAGCTCCTGGACTGCTGCAGCGGTGACACCGATCTCATATTCGTCGGCGTAGCCTCGCTTCAGCGCCAGGGTGGGTATGATGGAAACCAGATTGGCATTGCCGCAGCGTTCACCGATCCCGTTCAACGTGCCCTGGACCTGGCGCACACCGGCCTTCACCGCCATCAGCGAGTTGGCAACCGCGTTGCCGGTGTCATTGTGGGCGTGGATCCCCAGATGATCGCCAGGAACCACCTCCATGACCTGGCCCACGATTTCAGCCACCTCGTCCGGCAATGTGCCGCCATTGGTGTCACAAAGCACAACCCATCTGGCGCCCGCGTCATAGGCGGTCCTCGCACAGGCAAGGGCATACTCCCTGTCGGACTTGAAGCCGTCGAAGAAATGCTCGCAGTCAACCAGCGCCTCCTTGCCGGCATCCCGTGCGGCAAGCACGCTGTCGCGGATGGATTCCAGGTTCTCCTCGTTCGAGCAGCCGAGCGCGACCCGGACATGGTAGTCGGAAGCCTTGGCGACATAACAGATTGCGCTGGCGTTCGCTCTGAGGATCTCCTGGAGGCCGGGATCATTCGATACGGAACGGCCCGGCCGCTTGGTCATGCCGAACGCAGTGAAGGTCGCGTCTTTCGTCCTGGGCTTTTCGAAGAACTCCGTGTCCGTCGGGTTAGCGCCGGGATAGCCGCCCTCGACATAGTCTATCCCAAGCCGGTCGAGGAGTTCAGCGATGTGTCGCTTCTCCTCCAGCGAAAAGTCAATGCCGGGGGTCTGCTGCCCGTCGCGCAATGTGGTGTCGAACAGATACACCCGCTCCCTTGTCATCGGGCAAGCTCCCAGGTGGTTCCGTCCGGTCCGTCCTTCAGCGCAATGCCCTGGGCAGCAAGCTCGTCGCGGATGCGATCAGCTTCCGCAAAGTTCTTAACCGCACGGGCGGCGAGACGCGCTTCAATCATCTTCCGGATCGCGGATTCATCGACATTGGCCGCCCGAGGGTCGGTGAGATCGCCAGAAAAGCCGAGTGCCCTCAGGCTCGACAGGACCGCCTCGTGTTCGCCCGCACCATGTAACCGGTGAAGTTCAGCCATGACCGCCGGCGTGTTCAGGTCATCCGCTAGCGCACTCAGCACGCCGTCGGCGAACTTCGCCTCGTGGCCACCGGTATCGGCGTCGCCCACAAAGGCCGCCAGGGTTCTCGCGCTCTCTTCCAGACCCTTCACCGTCCAGTCGATGGGCTGACGGTACTGGGTCCGCAGCATGTTGTACCGGAGCACCTCGCCAGGCCAGTCCTGCAACAGCTCGTTGATGGTGATGAAGTTGCCCAGGCTCTTGGACATCTTCTCTCCCTCAACCTGCAGGAAGCCGTTGTGCATCCAGACATTGGCCATGACATCGGTGTCGTGAGCGCAGCGTGACTGTGCGAGCTCGTTCTCGTGGTGGGGGAACGTGAGATCAATGCCGCCACCGTGAATGTC
>JBCCEL010000234.1:0-9794 GCA_039030315.1 Pseudomonadota bacterium | reverse complement strand
CGCAAGGCCGGAAAGATCATGATCGAGGATGGTTCATTGACCCTGGAAATCGCCCGCAGCGTAAAGGTCAACAGCACCATCCAGGAGCGCCACCTCGTCCGTGTCGCCATGCTGATGGTGCGCGAAGGTCTGGTTTAGCTCCCTCGTCATGCCCGCGAAGGCGGGCACCAAGGGCCGCGGGCCGAGATCTGAACAAACAGCTCCTGGCCTCCCGCCTTCGCGGCAGCGACACAAGCTACAAACTCACCTCGAACGGCGTCAGTTTTGCCCAGTCGAACGCCACGCCCGTCCCCGGATCGTCCGGAGCAACGGCCCGGTGATTTTCGACCGCCAGCGGGCGATGGGTGTACTCATCGATCGGGAAGCTGTGCACCTCCAGCCATCCTGCATTGGACTGGCCGGCCAGCAGGCTCACATGCAGCTCCTGCATGCCATGGCTGCAGACGGGAATGCCGTGCTTGCGTGACAGTTCGGCCACCTCGAGCCAACCAGTGACACCGCCGCAGTTAGACGCATCCGGCTGGATGAACGACAGCTTCGACTGCTCGAAGGCAAATTCGAACTCGTGGATGGTGTGCAGGTTCTCACCCATCGCGAGCGGTACCCCCGTGGCATCGGCGATCCGCGCATAGCCGGTGTAATCGTCGGGGATGGTCGGCTCTTCGAACCAGAGGATATCGTGGGGCTTGAAGGCGTTTGCCGCGTCGATGGCCTCTTCAACGCTCAAGGCATAGTTGGCATCGACCATGAACGTGACATCCGGACCGATCAGTTCCCGCACCGCCTTCACGCGCGCCACGTCTTCTGCAAGGTCAGGACGGCCGACCTTGATCTTCACCGCATTGAAGCCCCGGTCGAGATAGCCCTGGACATTGTCGAGCAGCTTCTCCGTGGAAAAGCCAAGATCGATCCCGCCGCAATAGGCGTTGCACGTGGTATCGGCCCCGCCGGCCATGTCCCGCAAAGATCGGCCGGTACGCTTTCCCCGGATATCCCACAACGCCGTGTCGACAGCGGAGATGGCGAACGAGGCGATGCCGCCGCGGCCGACATAGTGAATATGCCACTGCATCTCCTCGTAGAGGTCCTCCACATTCGTGGAGTCGTGGCCGGTGAGAAACGGCCCAAGATCATGGTGGATCATGGCGTGTACGGCTTCGCCGCCGCGCCCGCCGGTGTAGCTGTAGCCGGTCCCTTCCAGACCGTCGGCGGTGCGGACCGTCGCGGTAATGAGATGGAAATGTGTGTGGTCGCCGTGCTTGGCGTCGGCCAGCACTTCGGCCAGCGGAACGGCGAACAGCCGGGCCTCGACGGATCTGATTTCAGACATCGGCTTCCCTGTAGGCGGCGAGTTTGTCCCGCCAGTTCTTGTTGACCGTGATCGCCGCGTTCACAATGCCCTCAGGCATCTTCCCATGCATCACGTCGAGTACCGCCTTGACGTCAGCCGCACCGATTCCGGCAAAGCACTGGTCCGTCCAGCACAGGGCATGCGGCGTGGTGATGACATTATCGAGCCCGAAGATCGGGTCGTCCGCCGGAGCGGGTTCCTGCTCGAACACATCCAGCCCCGCCCCGGCAATCTGACCGCTGCGCAGGGCGTCGGTCAGCGCGGCCTGGTCCACGATCGGCCCGCGGGCGGTGTTGATGAGATAGGCCGTCGGTTTCATGAGCGCCAGCCGCTCCGCATTGACAAGGCCCTTGGTGTCCTCGGTGAGCGGACAGGTGACGCTGACGAAATCCGACTGGCGGAACACCTCCTCAAGGCCGACAAGTTCGACGCCGAGTTCGTCCGCCAATGCCTTGTCCGCATAGGGATCGTGGGCGATGAACTTCATACCCAGCGGCGCGGCGATGCGGAAGAACTCCGCACCGATATTGCCAAAGCCAACCGAGCCGTAGGTCAGCCCGATCAGGCCCTGGCCCATGTTGTCGTCGCGCTTCGCCCAACCCTCCGCACCGTGCCGCGTGATCTCGTTCTTGATCATCAGACGGCCTGCCAGCGCAAGCACGAGGGTGAGGATGGCCACGGCGACCGGGCGCCGGACACCGCTCGGGGTGATCACCAGCGCAACATCATTGGCATCGCAGGCGGCAACATCGACCGTATCGTAGCCAACGCCAAAACGGGCAATGACGGACAACCGGCCATCGCCTGGAAAACTCTCTTCATCAAAGCGGGCGCCCAGCAGGATCAGGGCATCAATCCCGTCCATGTGCTCGGCACTGACCCGGCCGCCGGTCACCGGCACATAGCTCCACTCCAGACCGGGCTGGTCATTGAGTGGCGACAGATCGAAGGACGGGAAGGCCGGCGTTCCGTCCGGCCGCTGGAAATCCGCGCTCAAACCCACACGGAAGCTCGTCATGCCCCCTCTCCCACTGCGGCGCGAATGCCGTCGAGCCCGTCTCGGAGCGCCTTCTGCAGGAGCCAGAGATCCCCGAGATAGCAGATGAAGTCATAACCCTGGTTGAAGAGAGCTGCGCCTTCCTCCACCGACCCGACCAGCCTGCCGAGGCTCTTGTTGTGCTTTTGCGCAGCGGCGATGACCGCATCGACCGCGGCGGCGAACTTGGGATTGTCAAACTCGCCCGGGATGCCGAGAGACAAGCTGAGATCGAAGTGGCCGATCCACAGGCAGTCGACGCCGTCCAGTGCCGCAATGGCGTCGACATTCTCGATGCCCGCAACCGTCTCGATCAGGGCGGTGAGCGATGTCTTTTCGTTCGCCGCATTGAGCGCATCCATGACCGGCATTTGCCGGTAGTCGTCATGGGCAATGCCAAGGGCGCAGCCGCGCTTTCCCCTGGGCGGGTAGTTGATGGCATCGATGCAGGCCTGCGCTTCGTTCACCGTACCGAGCAGCGGAGCAATGAGCCCTTGCGCACCGACATCGCAGGCCCGGGCAAAGTGCGTGTAGGATTTGGACGGCGGGCGGACGGCAGTTGCGATGCCGGCATCGTGCAGGTTCCGCAGGACAGACTTGACCGTTTCGAACGTGAAGCCGCTGTGCTCCATGTCCACGAAGGCGTACTCGCAGCCTGACGCTTTCAGAATCTGGCCGATGCCAGGCGTTGCAAATTCGCCGATATAGGTGCCAAGCTTGAGGTTCCTCGATTGGGTGAGTTCGTGGAATGACGCCATGACCCCGCCTCTCTCCTTATTGTGTGAAGGCCGACTATGCGCCGGACGGCGCGGGCAGGAAAAGGCTAAAATATGAATGAGCTTCCGATCATTGATGCGCATCACCACTTCTGGGATCTGAGCCTCGGCAAGCATCCCTGGCTGTGCGGGGACGAGCGCATCCCGTTTCGCTATGGAGATTACTCGCCGATCTGCCGGGACTATCTGGTGGAGGACTATCTCGGCGATGCTGCCGGACACAACGTGGTCAAGACGGTCCACATGGAGGCGGAATGGTCTCCGGACGATCCAGTCGGCGAAACCAAATGGCTGCACGCGCTGCACGATGAGACCGGCTATCCCCATGCCGTGATCGGCCAGGCCTGGTTCGCGCGGGAGGATATCGCCGACGTCCTGGCAGGCCATGCGGCCTATCCACTGGTCAGGAGCGTCCGGCAGAAGCCGGCCGCGGCGGCCTCGCCGGAGGCGTTTGTGCCCGGCTCGCCCGGCTCGATGGCGGACCCGGCCTTCCGGACAGGATATGCACATCTGGCAAAGCACCGCCTCCACTATGATCTGCAAACGCCATGGTGGCATCTCGGCGAAGCCGCAGACCTGGCCCGCGACTTTCCCGATACGCTGATCATCCTGAACCACACCGGCCTTCCCGCAGACCGCAGCGACGAGGGACTGGCTGGCTGGCGAGAAGCAATGGAACGCTTCGCCGGCGAACCCAATACGGCGGTCAAGATTTCCGGGATCGGCGTACCTGGCAAGAAATGGACCGCCGAACTGAATGGCGGGATCGTCCTGAAGACCATCGACATCTTCGGGGTGGACCGCTGCATGTTCGCGTCCAACTTCCCGGTGGACGGCATCTGCGCCACGTATGATGAAATCTTCACGAGCTTCAAACAGACAGTCGCCGGTTTCGGCGAAGCCGACCGCCGCAAACTGTTTCACGACAATGCCGCGCGGATCTACAGGCCGGTGTGAGCTGCTGGCTCACTGGGACGCGGCGCTTTAGACGCTGTCCTTCTGGTCGAACAGCTTTAGCACCGCGATGCCGTCGAGTTCCTCGTGGCCCTTGGAGCACAGGATGCGGAAGAGGGAGGCGGCCTGGGACGACATGGGCGTCGGCGACTTGAGCCCCTTGGCAAGATCGTGGAGCATGTCGAGATCCTTGAGGATCTGCCGGGCATAACCGAGGGGGGTATAGTCCCTGTCGATCATCCTGGGAAAGGCAGACTGCAGCAGGTTCGAACCGGCATGGCCTGCCTTCAGGGCCTCCGGGATCTTGCTGGCGTCGATGCCGCCGGCCTCGGCCAGAGCCAGGGCTTCGGCAAGAACCACGTAATTGTTCAGCACCAGGATCTGGTTGACCATCTTGGCCACCTGGCCGGCGCCTACGGGGCCGAAATGGGTGAAACCGCTGGCAAGATCGTTCATCACCGGCGTGACCCGCGCAATGTCTTCATCACTCCCGCCCGCCATGATGGCCAGCGTGCCGGAGCGTGCGGCTGGCGGACCGCCGGAGACCGGGGCATCGACCCAGCCCATGCCGCAAGTGTCCTTCAGCGAAGCTGCCATCGACCTCGTCTTCTCCACGACCGTCGTGGAGTGGTCGACAAGCACCTTGTCCTGAGATCCGGCCTCCGCGACACCGCCCTTTCCGAGCACAGCCTGCTCGACGGCATCGGTTGAAATCACGCAGACCAGGATCACATCGCTGTTCGCCGTGACCTCGGCGGCGGACGCAGCAGCGGTCACCCCGTGCCCTGCCGCCCGCGCGACCTGCTCCGGATTAATGTCAAATCCGGTGACCTCATAGCCGCATTCAACCAGGTGCGCCGTGAACCCCTGGCCCATGAGACCAAGGCCGATGAAGCCTATGCGCGGTTTGGACATTATGCTCCGCCTCCGTTTGCGACCCGTGCCTTCGCCATGTCGCAACAGATCCTGAAGGCGTTCCGCATGGACTCGTCATTGGCGATACCCTGGCCGACGATGTCGTATCCAGTGCCGTGGCCGCATGTGGTGACCGGAACCGGCAGACCGCCAAGGACTGTAACCCCGCGGCCAAGGCCCTTAAGCTTCATCGCGATCTGGCCCTGGTCGTGATACATTGTGACAACCGCGTCAAAGTCGCCCTTGAAGGCGCGGACGAAGACGGTATCCGCCGGATAAGACCCCTCGACGTTGATGCCCTTGGCCTTCGCCTGCTCCACGGCAGGATCGATGATTTCAATTTCCTCCGTGCCGAAGTTACCGCCATCGCCCGCATGGGGATTGAGACCGGCAACGCCAAGCCTCGGATTTTCAAATCCGGCGGAGCGCAGCGTCTCGTGGGCAAACCGGGTGGCCTTGAGAACGCCTTCGGTGGTGATGTTTTCAGCCACATCCTTGATCGGAATGTGCGAGGTGACCCGGGTCGTCCAGAGATTATCGAGCACGTTCAGCTCCCCGAAGGGGCCGGTGTAGGCGAGTTCGTCGGCAATGAAGCGCATCTCGTCTTCGTGCCTGAGGCCCCCCTGATGCATGGACGCCTTGTTGAGCGGAGCGAAAATGACGCCATCCGACTTGCCCGCCTCGACATCCTTCGCCGCAGTCGAGAGGCAGGCGAGCATTTCCTTGCCGGCCTCGCCGCAGACCTCGCCCGGCTTCGAGCCCAAGCCCTCAACGGGCAGGTAAGATTCAACAGCGAACCGATTGGATTTGACATCGCGTTTGGCTGCCGCCTTGCCTTCCTCAAGAACCGCCGGATCGCCAAAAACCGTGATGTCTGCAGCCTCGAAGGTCTCCGGATCGGACAGGAGTTTGGCGGCGAGTTCAGGGCCGATCCCGTTGCGGTCTCCAAGGAGAAGGGTAATACGGGGTTTGGACATTCAAGCCTCCAGCTTGTGATTGGCGAGCTGCTCAAGCACCTTGAGGACGGAGATTGCATCTGAGTTCAGATCCCCGTTGGCCTCGCACGCATTGAGCATCTGCCAGGCGGTCGTGGTGTTCGGCAGCATCATGCCGAGTTCCTTCGCGGCCTCAACGGCTAGGCCCAGATCCTTCCGCTGCAACTCGACCCGGAAGGTTTCGGAGAAGTTGCGATCGAGCATCCGCCCGCCATGATTCTCCAGGATCACGGACGCAGCCGCGCCGCCCATCAGCGCCTCGCGCACCTTGCGGGGATTTGCACCGGCCTTGGAGGCGTACAGCAAGGCTTCAGCGACCGCCTGGACCGTGCTGCCGACCACGATCTGGTTTGCCACCTTGCAGACCTGCCCGTCTCCGTTGCGCTCTCCGACCAGGGTGATGGTGGAGCCCATGGCCTCAAACAGCGGCCGCGCGCGCTCGAACGCAGTTTTAGGGCCGCCCACCATGATGGTGAGCTCGCCGGAAACCGCGCGCGGTTCGCCTCCGGACACGGGCGCATCGAGATAGTCGCAAGCCAGCGCATTGATCCGGGCAGCAAAGTCCGCGGTCGCGCCCGGCGAAATCGAACTCATGTCGATCACCAGTTTGCCGGGCGCAAGACCGGCTGCCACGCCGTCGCCGGCAAAAAGGACCGTCTCCACATCAGGCGTGTCCGGCACCATGATGACAATGATGTCGGAAGCCTGCGCGACCTCAAGGTTGCTCTCGAACACCACCGCCCCGTTGGACAAGACATCATCGGGCAACGGCGGAGCGAAGTTGACGACGTTAAGAACGTATCCGGCCTTCTGCAGATGAAGCGCCATGGGTCTGCCCATAATCCCAAGCCCGATAAACCCGACAGCCGGCTTGTCCGACATCAATGCCCTCCGAGAACTGTAATGAGAGCACTCTGTATAAATGTGCGGACGCGTGATGAAAACGGCCCGTCCCGCAGAGTGGCGTCCTTGCGCTAGGGAGCGCTGTACAGTTCGCTCTTCACGCCGAGGTAACTGTCCCAGGCGAACCAGTAGCTGATGTGGCCCGGCACCCGGGCAAGCTTCTCTCCGCCCGGACCGGAAATTGCGTCTTCAGCCACAGTCCATGTCCCGTCCGCACTCTTCAGGCTGTCCGCACCACCGCCGGTTTCAAAGCTGTGGTTGCCGCGGTCATAGGCACGCACGGTGCGCGTGGCGGCATCCCCGATCAGGACAACGTTCCGGGAACCGACGCTGTCGTTGATGACCCGCTTCTTGTGGAACGCGCTCACCGGCCAAGCCTTCGCCGCACCGACACCGCGGATACCGAAGACATAGTCCTTGCGCTTGACGTTGCCGGGCGCGCGTCTGGCGGACGGGAACATCAGGTCGGGGCTTTCGAAGTAGGCCTTGTAGACGACGCCCGAGCCGTAGTTCCTGCGGAAGCCGGTCTCAAGCGAGAGCACACTGGTCTCCGGGTTCTGAGCTTTCCACTCTGCCCAGGAGGTGATCGCCACCGGCCTGATCTTCAGCTTGATGCTGGAACCGCGGAGCGGGCCGGCCACCGGCTCGCCGGTGAACTGGTTCCAGAGGCTGTCCGTCTCCCGGTCGAACATCAGCTTGTTCGACCGGTATAGCAGGCCGGACGATGCGAACACGAATGGCTTCTCGCGTCCCTCCGCTTGGGTTTCGAACAGGATCCCTGCGCCGCACAGGGTGCAGTAGGCCAGCGCAACGGGCATGCCGCCGATCGTCTCGTTGAACATCTCGTGCCAGCCCATGATGCGCAGCGGATAGGCGCGGGCGTCGCCATTGATTTCCACACCGAACACCAGATCGGTATCCAGCAGGTAGTCCGCCTCCGGTGCCGGGATCAGCTTTGGATTATCGAGAGAGGGAATTCCGTCGACCTTCACACCGCCCCAGACGACTTCCTCAAGCCGGATATCCATGTTCTTCCGGTCGCCTCGTTCCTTCCCGAGGAAGCGGAGAAAGTTGGGGTCGATAAAAGCCAGCATGTCGAGTTTGAGGACCTTGTGGCTGGCGTGCGGTACGATTTCCGGATGCAGCTCCTGCCATTCCATGGCAGCCTTCCAGTTGGCGAAGCTCTCGCCGGTCAGGGCCTCAAGCGATTTGCGGACCCCCGGATCATTGCGGCGGAACCGGAGCGCCAGCATCATGGCAGCGATCACGTCGCGTTTCCCGCGCTTGACCAGGGCGGCTTGTGCTTCTGCCGATTTTTCCGGTGAGGCAATGATCATCTGCCGGCTGAGAGTTGCAATCTGGTCTTCGGTAAGCTCTGCGCCACGGGCCGGCGCAAGCAGCAGGACAAGGCAGAAAAAGACGAAAGCTGCGTGCTTGGTCATCAAGGATGCTCCTGAAATCCGGGAAGCCACATTACACAGCCCGTTGCCCTGAACCAGAGCATCACACCGGCATTTGATTGGACATGAACGGCCAGTTTTTCACAGTGTGAAAGACCGGCTTCCGCCCCAGAGCCGCCCCATTTGTTTTTTGCAGAGCCTATGCTATTGAAGGCACTCTGGTCGGGATAATAACAAATTGCCGGCTGAGTTCTGCCGTCAACTATGGAGGGAGAGACACCCATGAAACTAGGCAAAAAATTCGTTCTGCTTGCTAGCGCAGCGGCCGTTATGACCTTGGGCATCGGCAGCCCTGCCGACGCTCAGGATCGCGTCCGCTGGAAGCTGCACAGCGCTTGGGGCAGCTCCGTGCCGCACCTCGGCACCTCTGGTGTGCGCTACACCAAAGTGCTCGACCGGATCTCCGGCGGCAACTTCAAGCTGAAATTCTTTGAGCCCGGCGCGCTGATCCCGGCCAACGAAGGCTTCGACGCGACCTCCAAGGGTTCGATCGACGCAGCCTGGACGACGGCTGGTTACGACGTCGGCAAGTACCCGGCTCTGGCGTTCTTCACCGCGGTGCCGTTCGGCCCGTCCATGGGCGAATACTTCGCCTGGAAGAAGTACGGCGGCGGCGACAAGATCCAGCAGGGCATCTATGCCAAGCACGACATCCACCAGATGGACTGCTTCGCAATCGGCCCGGAAACCTCCGGTTGGTTCAAGGAAGAAATCAAGGACCTGGAACAGCTCCGCGGTCTGAAGATGCGCTTCTTTGGTCTTGGCGCACGCGTCATGCAGAAGATCGGCGTCTCCACCCAGCTTCTGGCTGGCGGCGACATCTTCCCGGCTCTGGAAAAAGGCGTGATCGACGCGACCGAGTTCTCCATGCCGGCTATGGACATCAAGTACGGCTTCTACCAGATCGCCAAGAACAACTACTTCCCGGGCTGGCACCAGCAGGTGTCCGTCTCCCAGATCCTTATCAACAAGGGCAAGTGGGACGGTCTGTCTGACCAGAACAAGGGTCTGATGGAAGTGGCTTGCGGCGACAGCATCCACGCCACCTTCGCGGAAACCGAGTACGTGAACCCGGGCGCCATGGTGGAAATGGGCACGAAGCACGGTGTGACGACCCGTCGTTGGACCGACGATCAGCTTGCCGTCTTCGAGAAGGCCTGGAACGAGGTTCTGGACGAAGACGCCAAGAAAGATCCGCTCTTTGCTGAAGTGGCCGAAAGCTACAAGAACTTCCGCAAGCTCTACGCCAAGTGGGGCTCGGCTCAGTCTCTGGCTCCGACCTACCTGAAGTAGGGCCGGCGGCAAAAGCTGAATACACTACGGGGGTTGCGGGCCCCCCGGGCGGGCCGGAACCCCCCACCAAAAAGGGAAACCCCGGAAAAAAAAAAAAAAAACAGGGGGGGG
>JBCCEL010000233.1:0-9822 GCA_039030315.1 Pseudomonadota bacterium | reverse complement strand
TTTTCTTCTTCAATGGCCGGCGAGATCTTTGCCCTCCTGTGCAATCAGTCCGTTCTGAAACACTCTGTAAGCTCTGAAACCTATAATATCGCTTCTTTCGTGTCGGAAGCAGAACAGGCGATGAGGCCGGATGGACCCGGATTGCTGGGTGCTTTCGCAATCCGGGCAGAGGACCTGCTGCATGACCAGCCGCCGGAGAACGGGCTCGGCAAGCTTTCGGGAATGCTGATTGGTTCTGATGTGGCGGCCCGGCGAACCTGGCTTGCCGAAGAGGTGGTCATTCTTGGCGAACCGGAGTTATCCGAACTCTACCAGATCGCGATTGAGATCGCCGGTGCCGCGGCGCAGTGTGTCGATAGCGCCGGTCTGACACTGTCGGGACTTCGCAGCGTGCACCAGGTCGTAGTTCAGGATGAAGCGCCATGAGAAAACTGGTCGCCATCCTGCGCGGGATCAGGCCTGAAGACGCAGAGAATGTCACTGCCGCCCTGATCGAAGCCGGCATCACGATTATCGAAGTGCCCCTGAACTCACCGCAGCCACTCGATAGCATCGAGCGCATGGCCGGCAGGTTCGCAAGTGACGCACTGATTGGGGCAGGTACGGTTCTGTCCGAGGCCGAAGCGCGCTCCGTTGCGTCCGCGGGCGGGCGGCTGATCGTTTCACCGGATTGCAATCCGGACGTCATCCGAACCGCCAAGGATCTCGGGATGACCTCCATGCCGGGCGCGTTCACGGCCACGGAGTGCTTTTCCGCGCTGCGCGCCGGTGCGGACGCCTTGAAGATCTTTCCATCGTTCCTGATGGGTGAAGCCGGCCTCAGTGCCTTGCGGGCCGTGTTGCCTCCCGAGACGGAAGTCTATGCGGTCGGCGGGGTAGATGCGTCCAATTTTGCAAGCTGGCGGGCGGCGGGCGCAAACGGCTTCGGCATCGGCAGCGCACTCTACGCACCGGGCGTGGATGCCGCTGAAGTTGCCCGCAGGGCGCGGGCGCTCGTTCACGCTTATGATCAGACAGCCGGCGGTTAAC
This sequence comes from Pseudomonadota bacterium, assembly GCA_039030315.1. Lineage (GTDB taxonomy): Bacteria > Pseudomonadota > Alphaproteobacteria > Rhizobiales > CAJQND01 > JAAEUE01. Next base: position 8,793 of record JBCCEL010000233.1, on the reverse strand, counting down.
CCGGCGCCTTCTCAAACTTCACGGTGCCGTCCACCTCCTCGACCCACGGCAACGCGGAGCGGCGCCAACATTCGAACCGCGGGGCGATCTCGGCCCGCTGGCGGATGGTGCCGGCCCGCAGGTTAAATGCGGCGGGCGCACCGCCCGTATCGCAGGCATAAAGCGCCGAGCCGCACTCGCCGCAAAAGGCCTGCACCCGCGCGTTTCCGCTCTCGGCGGTCTTTATGTATTCCTTCGGCGTGCCCCGGATCAGCCTGAAGGTCTCGGCGGACACGACCGCCACGGTCCGGAAGGCGGAGCCGGAGAGCAACTGGCAATCGGAACAGTGACAGATGCCCATTTTTGCAGGGTCGAGTTCAGCCTCGTAAGCAATCGCGCCGCAATGGCACTGTCCGTCGATCTTCATCCAAACCTCCTGTCCGGGCCAATCAAGCGCCGGTTTGCATCTTGCCAGACCACTGCTCGCCCGGAAATCTAGACCGGTTTGCCCGCAAAGTTCAAAAACTGATCAACAAGCTCCATGACCGGTTTCTGACCATCCACCCTGAGAACCGGGCAGCTCAGTCCGGCGAGCCAGGCCTCGTGGCGGGCAAGGCTTCTGCCTGGCCTGTCACCGCGCTCATAGCCGGCGACCCATTTGACGAACGCCTGTGTATCGGCATGACGCCAGCCTCCCGGTGCGACCGCTTCGGCTCCAAAGTGGCGTCTTTCCCGGTCAAGGACCCGCTCTGCGCGCACCTCCTCCGGCGCGGTCACGAAGATGACGTGGTCAAACAGCCGATGGATTTCCTCTCCCCATGAAATCATGGATCCGCTCAGGACCCAGTCGGCGCGCCGGGTGAAGATCTCACGCATAAGCCGGATCCGGTCCGCGGGCGCCCGCTTCCGGGTGAACGGAGGAACGGTTGGCAGCCAGTAATAGTCATCGGCATCATGATGAGGAAACGCCAACTCTCCGGCTATCGCACTGCCCAGAGTGGTCACGCCGGAACCGGATGCACCGAGAATATGGATCCTGAAGGATTTCATGCCGTCAGCCGCCTCCGTCGGCTTCGCGCTCAAATGCCACGACACCTTGTGATGCGGAAAGCCTTTAACGCTGCATCAGACCGCTGATTGGCAAAGCGGCGCGGTTGAGGCATGATCGGGTCAGCGATTTTCGAGGTTGACCGATGATATCCCCCGACCTGCAAAGCCTGGTGGCGCAGATCCCCGATGGCGCCAGCATAGCCCTCCCCCCGACCCGCAGCGCGCCGGCCATGGCCGCGACGCGCGAACTGATCCGGCGCGGTGTCCGCGACCTGCACCTGATCGGGGTTCCGACCGCCGGCCTGCAGGCCGATATGCTGATCGGCGCGGGCTGCGTGGCGACCATGGAAAGCGCAGGTGTCACGCTGGACGAGTACGGCCAGGCCCCCCGCTTTGTCGCCGCCGTGAAGGCCGGCACGATCAAGCTGAAGGACAGCACCTGCCCGGCAATTGTTTCGGCGCTGCAGGCCGGAGAGAAGGGCATCCCCTTCATACCCATGCGCGGCCTGATCGGTTCGGACCTGCTGGCGAACCGGCCGGAATACAAGGTGATCGACAACCCCATGGCGGGCGGCGGAGACCCGATCGTCGTCCTGCCGGCCATCGTGCCCGACTTCGCCCTGATCCATGCTGCACTGGCCGACCGCCACGGCAATGTCTGGATCGGCAAGGCGCGGGAACTCATGACCATGGCCCATGCCGCCCGGCAGACCCTGGTGACGGTCGAGGAAATCATCGACGGCGATCTCATGGCCGATCCGCTGCAGGCGCCCGCGACGATCCCGGCCCACTACATCACATCGGTCGCCAGGGCAGAGTACGGTGCCTGGCCGATCGCCCTCGATGGCCGTTACGGCCGCGACGATGCAGCCTTCGAGGCCTATGTCCGCATGGCCCGGACTGAGGACGGTTTCACGGAATTCCTGGAAAATGGGCCCGAGCCAGCACCTGCACTCGCAGCTGAGTAAATGAACTACACACAGGAAGAACTGCTGATCTGCGTCATTGCGCGGCTGCTGGACGGCGTTGGCCACATAGCCGTTGGCGTTTCCTCGCCCATTCCCGGCGCAGCCGCGCTGCTACAGCGCAATCTGTCGGGCGGAAAGACCCGGGTCACCGTCCTCAACAGCCGCAACCTGCAAGCTCTGAACGACGGCGTCACCGAGCTCTTCGACATGGCAGCGCAAGGTCGTATCGGCGCCTTCTTCCTGAGTGGCGGCCAGATCGACGGACAGGCCAATATCAACCTGGTGGGTGTGGGCGACTATCCGCAGATGAAGGTCCGCTGGTCAGGCTCGTTCGGATCCGCACTGCTCTACTACCTTGTGCCCCGCGTCATCCTGTTCCGCGACGAGCACACCCGCCGGACCATGGTCGACAAGGTCGATTTCATCAGCGCGCCGGGGGTGAGCGAGGAGGGTGTCCACCGGCCCGGCGGCCCGCATGCCCTCGTGACCAATCTCTGCCTGTTCTCCTTTCAGAAGGACACGGCACGCTTCCGGCTGGAGAGCATCCATCCCGGCCATACGCTGGAAGAAGTGCTGGACAATACCGGTTTTGGCTTCGACCGCCCGGACGATGTTCCCGAGACCGCCATGCCGGAGGCAGAACGGCTGAACCTGTTGCGCGGCTCCCTTGCGCGGGAGATCGCGGATCCTTATCCCAACTTCGTCAAGAAGGTCTGGGGCATAGAGGCGGCCTGAGACCAAACCGCCTGGGAGAGCAATTCATGAGTGCTGGCCAACATCCAAACTCCGGCAGCGCCGGCCCACTTGAGGGCGTCCGGGTCCTGGATCTCACGCGGATCCTGGCCGGCCCGACAGCAAGCCAGCTGCTCGGGGACTACGGCGCTGATATCATCAAGGTAGAGCGGCCGGGCGTCGGCGATGACACGCGTTCCTGGGGACCGCCCTATGTGACCGGCAAGGACGGCAAGCCGACACGGGAAAGCGCCTATTACCTGTCCGCCAACCGCAACAAGCGCTCCGTGGCCATTGACATCGCCGATCCGGAAGGCGCTGCAAAGGTGCGCAGGATCGCCGCCAGGTGCGATGTGGTGATGGAGAACTTCAAGCTGGGCGGGCTCAAGAAGTACGGGCTCGATTACGAGAGTCTTGCCGCTGAAAATCCCGCCATCGTCTACTGCTCGATCACCGGCTTCGGCCAGACTGGACCGAATGCGCACCGCCCTGGCTACGACCTCCTGGCCCAGGGCTATGGCGGCATCATGAGCCTTACCGGCGATCCGGACGGAGAGCCGATGAAGGTCGGCGTCGGGATTGCCGACATCGTCTGCGGGCTCTACGGCATCACCGCCATCCTTGCTGCTCTGCGCCACCGGGACATGACCGGCCGGGGCCAGCACATTGACGTCTCCCTTGTCGACACCCAGGTGTCCTGGCTGGTCAACGAAGGCACCAACTATCTATTGTCCGGAACAGAACCCATCCGGCGCGGCAACCAGCATCCGAACATCGTGCCCTACCAGGTGTTCGAGGCAGCTGACGGCCACGTGATCGTGGCGGCCGGGAACGACGGGCAGTATGCGCGCTTCTGCGGGATCATCGGCATGCCGGAACTGGCGGACGATGCGCGCTTTGCCACCAATCCCGACCGGCTGGCCCACCGGGAGGATCTGATAGAGATCCTTTCGGCGCAGATCAGAACCTTGCGCAAGGAGGACCTCGTCGCCGGCATGGAAGCGAACAACGTGCCGGGCGGGGCCATAAACACCATCCCGGAAGTTTTCGAGAGCGAGCAGACCCGGTCGCGCGACATGAAGATCACCATACCTCATCCGCTCGCAGCATCCGGCGAGGTCGACCTGATCGGCAACCCGGTGAAGTTCTCGCATACGCCTGTGACCTATCGCCGGCCCCCGCCCTATTGCGGCGAACACACAGACGAGGTCCTGGCGGAACTGCTTGGCGACGACGCCTGATGCGCTATGCTGCGCAGGATGCGGAGCCTGCGGACATTCAAACGGCTGGCACTGGCGGGGGCGGTCTGGCTCTCGCAGCTCGCGCCGGGACACGCCCAACAGACCGTTTCTCTCGAGCTCGTTCTCGCGGTTGATGCATCCTCCAGTGTGAACGTGGCCGAGCACCGCCTGCAGATGCAGGGCATTGCCCGAGCCTTCCGGTCGCCGGAAGTCATGCAGCTTATTGAGGGATCAGGCGGCATCGCGGTCATTCTGTTCCAGTGGGCGAGCCGCGCGAACATCAGAGAGACAACCGGCTGGCACATCCTGAGAACCCGTAACTCCATTCTATCCTTCGCCGAGGAGGTCAGCCGGACGCGCCGGGTCTCTGTCGGCAGCCTCACCGCCATCGGATCTGCGATTGAGGCGGGACTGGATCTTCTGGACACGAACGGCATCACCGGCGTGCGCGGAAAGATCGACGTCTCCGGGGACGGGCGCAACAATTCCGGAACAGCTCTGGAGGATGCCCGGGCCAGGGCCGCAGCCCGGGGCGTGACCATCAACGGGCTGGCGATCCAGACCGATGTGCCAGATCTCGCGGCATACTACCGCCAACATGTGACGTCCGGTCCGGATTCCTTCGTCATTGCCGCCAAGGACTATGCGGACTTCGCCCGCGCCATGGAAGTGAAGCTCTTGCGCGAACTCTCACCTGCCGTCAGCGATGTCCGGGAAAACCGTCAACGGAGACCAAGGTCATGATCAGCAACAGCTTCCGTCTGGAGCCCGTCACGCCGGCGATCGGTGCCTATGTCCACGGCGTAGACCTGGCATCGGACCTGAGCGATGAGGATATTGGCCGTCTGCGGCAGGCGTGGATGGAACACGTGGTGCTGTTCTTCCGCGACCAGCCGCTGGACTGCGGCCGGCTGCAGGCGCTAGCGCGCCGGTTCGGCGCGCCTCACATCCATCCCCAGGGCGACATTGAAGGATACCCAGGCATTCTGCGCATTCATGTGGACGGGGATTCGAAGACACAGCCTGGCCGCACATGGCACTCCGACGTGAGCTGTGATGAGTTGCCACCCATGGGCAGCATTCTGCACCTGCATCAGATACCCGACACAGGCGGCGATACACTCTTCGCCAACATGTATGCGGCCTACGAAGCGCTGTCCGAACCGATGCAGACGTTCCTCGACGGTCTTGAAGCATTGCATGCAAGCCGGCCGAACGTGGAGGGCTATTACCGCATGAATGCGGAGCAGCTGCGTGACAAGAGCTTCCCCGAAGCGGTCCATCCCGTGGTCTGCCGCCATCCGGAAACCGGGCGCAAGGCGCTGTTCGTCAACGAGATCTTCACCCAGCATATCGTCGGGCTGGAGCCGGCAGAGGGCCGTTCGGTGCTCGACTTTCTCTACCGGCACATCGCATCGCCGAAATTTCACTGCCGGTTTTCCTGGCAGGTGAACTCGGTCGCCATGTGGGATAACCGCTGCTGCCAGCATATTGCCATGTGGGACTACTATCCGCAGACCCGGTCCGGCCACCGCGCAACGATCATCGGCGAGCGCCCGGTCGCAGCCGCCTGAACAGCTGGAGCGAGATGGAGCTGTCCGCGGGCGCACGCATGTTCACCGTATGCTGATGGATTGTGACTGGCGAAGGCGGATTTTCGGGTCACAATAGGCTAACGCTCGCTGTGCGCGGTCTCCGGTATTCAGGCCGGTCTTTTTGATCAGCGCATGGCGGGCCGCACAGGTCAGTCCTGATCCTCCTGTGCGTCAACGGTTTAACAGGCAAGCGAAAGGCCCGTCCATGGCACCTGCAATCAGCGCTCAGAGCCGCCTCTTCCTCATCGCGGCGATGCTCACGTTCTCACTGTGCTGGGCCGGTTCGCCAAAGGCCGAAGAGGCCGCGGCTTTGCCGGATCACGTTACTAAAGAGTTCGGCAAGCCGCCCGCGATACCGGAAGGCCCGCTGCCGGAGGCCATGCAGGCTGCGGTAAAGACAGCCTTTCTCGACAGTATGGAAAAATCCACCTGGGGACGGGAACAGACGGTTGCCCTTATTGAGGTAGGCGATTCCAAGGACCCCCGGCTTGCCTGGATCATCAGCGACATGATGCGCTTCATCACCGGGCGCGAGCTGAACGCAGCACTGGCCAATGCCGCTGCCAAGCTTCTGGGCATAAAACTGAAGACGCCGAATCACTGGGGAGCAGTGACCGACCATCTCATGGCCTGGAATGTCCCTGCACCCCCGGGTTATCTGAAAGTGAAGCGGGCGATCTTTACGGGCTTCGTGCCCGGCTGGGACAAGATCTTTGTTGAAGGTGATATCGACTGGCGGCACGTTTCCTGGGGCGGGGTGCTGATCGACGACCGCAAGTTCGATATGACGGACGAGCTGTGCAACTGCATTCCCGCCGCAGACAATCCGAAAGTCAGCAGTGCAAAGGATGCCACCTGGCTCAAGGACGGGGACATCGTCTTCGGCGTTGAAGTGAACGGCGAGTACCGGGCCTACCCCCGGCAGATCATGGAAGTGCGCGAGATGGTCAACGACACGCTTGGCGGAAGGCATCTTGGTATTCCTTACTGCACCCTGTGCGGGGCGGCTCAGGCCTACTTCACCGACGGGCTGCCTGAGGGCGTCGACCGGCCGGTGCTGCGTACATCTGGCCTGCTTATCCGGTCGAACAAGGTGATGTACGACGTGAAGACCCATTCGGTTTTCGACACCTTTCTGGGCAAAGCGGTGACAGGTCCTCTCGCGGAGAAGAAGATTCAGCTGAAGCAGGCCAGTGTCGTCACGACCGACTGGGGAACCTGGAAGAAGGCCCACCCTGAAACAACAGTACTGCTCGAACGCTACGCGCTCGGACGGAACTTCGATTTCCGCAGCGGCCGGGACGCCAACGGACCGATCTTTCCGGTCGGCGATGTCGATCCCCGCTTGCCGGTCCACGAAGACATCATCGGCGTGGTCACGGCCTCCGGCAAACCGGTGGCGTTTCAGCGGAGCAAGGCGTTCGTGGCTCTCAAAAAAGGAGAAGAGATCGCTTTCGAGAATGTCCGCCTGAAACTCGATGCCGGCGGCATCAGGGCTGTCGGAGCGGACGGGTCAGATCTTGGAAGCCATCAGGCTTTCTGGTTCGCCTGGTCGCAGTTCCATCCCAAAACGGCGCTTTGGCCCGGGTGAAAGCCCCTGGACCGGCAAGACTGAGCTCTATTCCCCGCGCTTCCGCCCCAGCCCGATGCGTTTCGCGAGGCTAGAGCGCACCTTGGCATAGTTGGGAGCGACCATCGGATAGTCGGGTTTCAGGCCCCACTTTGCCCGGTACTGTTCCGGCGGGAGATTGTGCCGCGTGCGGAGATGGAGTTTCAGGGACCGGAACTTTTCTCCGTTCTCCAGGCAGATGATGTAATCGGGTGTGACAGATCGACTGATCGGTACAGCCGGCTTCAGTTTTTCCTGCGGCTCCGGCGCAGGTGGACCGTCCAGACCTTCCAGCGTTGCATGGACTGCGCCAATGAGAGCAGGCAGTTCGTCCGGCTGGACCACATTCTTCGTGACATAAGCCGCAACGATCTCTGCTGTCAGTTCCGCGTTCGCCGTGTCTTTGTCCATAGAAGCCTCATAAGTTTGGAAACTGGGCACACATTGTCCGTGCCGATTGAAGCAGTCCCAACGATTTGATCAGAGATCGAAGTCCGCCTGAGTCCGTACGACCGAGGGCCGGCTGCGTCAAACACAGGTCCAAAGCGCCAAGGATCAACGTCATGCCAAATGCCGTTTCAAGGGGCAGACTGGCATCACCAGATTTCCGTCATGCAAAGGCCGGTCCCTCGTAGTGCATCGTCAGTAGCGCCCCCCGGAATACCTTAACAATGAGCATAACTGCACATCATGTCAATTAGAACATGCAATATCGTATGTTTTAACTCCTATAAGCTGACAAAGTTTCAAGGTAGTCTGTCGATGGGATTAAGGGGGAGGCCGCAAGGTAATCCTGTCGTGGCTCAGTTTGTTATTGAGGCCGCACGCCGCATTTGTGAAATCGAGGCGGATGCTCAGGCATGCGGCCTGACGAACCTTTACATCGATACAGATTTCCTGAAGTACCGCGAACATTGCGAGCGCGTCGGCGTTCACGCTCACAAGGAGTTCGACCCGGCCATCTCCCAGATCCTGCCCGACTCCGGATTCTGGATACATGGTGAAAGGGCCGGCGAAACGGTTCACCTGCAAGCCATGCGGCTTGATGACCTCGGGACGTCAACGCTCGCCGAATTCTTCCGGCTGGTCTACACACAGGTGTACGACGCCGAGATAACCGGCAGTTGTCCCGCAGCCGAAGAAATCTCCGGACGCGTCGCCTACCATGGCGGCCTCTGGCTACATCCCGACCTGCGCGGCGACAAGGTCGGACTGAAGCTCTGCCGCTACGGCATCCTCACGGCCTTCTTGCGCTGGCATCCTGATTTCATTGTCGGTTGGGCGACGAAGCGGACCGGTTTGGCCGGGATGACCAAGCTGGGCTACTTCAGGCTCGAGCCGCTGGTGCTGAGCTGGAAAGGCGATGCGCCATTCCCACCCTATGGCTGGCTTTGCTGGAACAGCAACAAAGCCTTGCGCCATTCGGTCAGGCTGCCATCTGAACAGTATGATTGACTGTGGCATAGGCCGAAAAGCCCGGCCGATCTCCAATCATGACCGGGATCAGCAAGCGGTCATAGTTTACGCCCCGGCCCATGACCATCGCCCCGATCGTTTCGACGAGCGGTTCCTGGCAATGTGCCACCTCCCGGTATGCGGAGTTGCTGGCGAAAGCGAAC
>JBCCEL010000232.1:0-9953 GCA_039030315.1 Pseudomonadota bacterium | reverse complement strand
TACAGCTATTACCGAATTCAAGCTCCTCTATCTCCATTTTTTTCTTTTTGTCTAATATAGATACGACCCCACATTTCACGACTTCAGTGTGCTGATCGCCAAAAAAAAATTCGAAATCTTGAGAATTAAGCTGATTTCGGTTTGTGAAAAACCGAATTTTTTTTGCGTGGGAGTTTATTTTTTGCTCTTGTAATTTATTACTTTTTTTTTGAGCCTCCGCTTGCTTACCAAGCATTCTAATATATTCTTGATGACGAATGGGTTGGCTATAAAGCCACCTTTTTGCGACCGCGACTTTAAATTTTTCGTTGCCCGGTACGAGCGCAGACCTCCTATCTCGCATCCAATCTTCTCGAAACTTCGGTGAAAACAGTTTATGGGCTCGATCATGCACAACTCGGAGTGAGTTTCGGATGAGCCGGGCAAGTCTTAACCTGTCACCATAGTCGAACTGAGTCCAGCGATCGCGTCGCGTCAAAATTAAAGATACATCAAAGGTCAGAGGACTTGAGATCGTAGCACGCTCAGAATTTATTGGTCCGTTCACTCCTGAGATATCAAGCAATTCTGAGTGTGAAACCAACATCGGGCTGGGTCGGTGATTGTGAAAGCTTAGCGCGTGCATTCGTTGCGCCAAACTAGATATTGAGCCTTTTTCGCCTTTCCACCTATTGGCCGCAACCTCGAGTTCTGCAAAGTCCAACGTACTAATTAAGTAGTCAATTCCCAGAACACCGTCATTAGCAAGGGTAGAAAGCGCAGCCCGCCCGATTGAACTCTGCTGGGTAAGCCTGAGCGCCTCGACTCCGTCAAAAAGAAACGGGCTACCGAACGCAGCAGGCGTCAAATCGCCACCATTCGTCCGAAACACTTTCGAGTCAGCAGGTACAATTGCGATATCCCAATCACCTTTATAGATCAAATTATCATCGATATCGTTCCGATTAACTACGTAACGTTCAACATTAAATTGGATATCTTGATGGGTTTTTATTTGTTTTGCTAATTCTTTAATAAAATTGTTACTCATTTGATCAGGTATATTTTCGCCTCCTGCACGATATTCGGTGGGATAAATTATTTTGATTGCACGTGCCTCCGCATAAGCTTGCGAATGAACCTGTAAGTAGCCAAACAAAAATAATAAAACACTTATACACTTGAGAATTTTAAAATAGCGAAGTTCCTCGTGCTCTGGGTTTAAATTAGCTATATCTATTATGGTTTTCATTTAGCGCTCGCAATCAAAATAGGGCCGTCAGGACCAGCCGTGGATCCTTAAGAAGATCATCATATACACAAACTGTAAAGAAACACAATCTACCAGGAGAAATGAGCGACCCGTTGCGGAACCGTCGCAGCAACCTTTCGCGTCCGGCCCTACACCGATCGATGGCTGCGATAGAAAAACATCATTGGCAACGCCGAGCGCATGCATCGACGTTTTCGTTGTAGCTTCGATTTGACAACAAGCCTACTGGTGTCTTGGGCTAATTTCTGGATCTGCCGGCAAAATTGATCCCCACATTCACCTGCGCGCATAACTTGGGAACTCGCCTCTAAACAATTCGGCTAGCAGCACTGTTCTCCAACTTTCCCATACGGGCCGTCCTTGATAACCTGCGAAAGCAAACGATGGTGGGCAAACTCGCCTTCAATGAACTTAGATCTCTCGTGGCAGACAGCTCGATCGACGCTGTCGTTGCCGTCCAGATTTACATGCAGCTGCGGCTTATTGGGAAGCGGTTTTAGACAGAGTATTTTGTTTAGAGTGCCTGGGAGCAAACGCATTCCTGCAACGATCTGTATGCAACCGATATCGAGATGGATACGGTCGAGGGTTTTGCTTCCACCTGCTGGGCGGCGGGATTTGGCGACTACACCATGACGCCCGATCTGGATACGCTTGGAGTGACACCCCGGCTGGACAGGACGGCGCTTGTCGACCACCTCACCCACGCGGACGCCACCCGTTCGCCCTGAGACGCGACGGCAATCCCCAAAACTCCCCCATCGCCACAACCCTCTCTTGCATCCGCGTGCACTACGCCTTATGTTGAGGTGCTCGGCGAAGAGCGGTACCTGCTGGTGCGGTAACACCAGGCAGGCACCTGACCAGCCTACCTACAGAGGAGGTAAGCATGGCTGAAGCCAAGGTAGTGGCTTCTGCGCCACCGTGCAATGAGACTGGCTTAATCGCCGGTATCGGAGCCTGGGGCGGGAGAGGTCACCGAGACGAGAAATCCCAACACACCCAGCGCCGCCGGGCGGGCTCACACACTGCGTGTGCGGCTCCAGAGCGGGCCGTTGCCCGCGCAGATGACGGTTTTCCGCGTCTGCGCTCGCGCAGGCATCGGCCCCAAGACACCGCCCGCCCGGCGGCGCTTCTTTCCCGTTTCGCTTATTCTGGTGGAGACCCCGCATGAGCAGTATCTGCACCCCCGGCCAGCTCGCCGCCGCCCGCGCAATGCTGCACCTGACGCAAGCCCAGGTGGCCGAAGAGACCGGCATCGCCGTCAGCACCCTGCGCAAATATGAAACCGGAACCATAGATGCCCGCGCCGACCTGCTCGCCCGCGTCCAGGGTTTCTACAAGGCGCGCGGCGTCCTCTTCGTCAACCGCAGCCTTGAGGGTGTTTATCTGGAGCACAGCCCCCCCACGGAGGACGCGCGCGTGGAGATCCGGTTCAAGCTCTAAGCACCCGGGCCGGTGGTAGAACCAATCGCGCGAAGTCGTCGCCAGCATTGGATGGAAATTGCGATGCGGACACGACACTTTCAGTCAATGGTCGCCTGGACCTCGTCAAAACGCCCGGCCGCAAGATCCTGCGGGTCGATCCAGAATTGCAGTCTGCCCACGTCTCCAAACGACCAGAACATTGCGGGATCGTGTTCGAGCTGGAGCAACAGCACCTTGGTGGCCCGCCGCGTATCTCCGACAATCTCGTTTCGCGGGTGCCCGAACATCTGGTGCGAACGGCCGGTGGCCGGTCTCAGGTTGATCTCCGGCTTGGCTGCCAATGCGAGCCCGCTTTCTGTCCCCTCCGCATGGTCGATATAGCGGACCAAGCCATCGATGATTGAAGCGGCACAGTTTTCCAGGGCGCGCGCTATCGCCTGATAGGTTTTTATGGGCAGGTTCGCTTCAGTGACTTCTTGAAGCCCTTCCAGATACTGCATCAACTCCTTCTGGGGCATCTTGGACGCGTCCGGCTGATCTGCACGGGCCTGCGCCTCTTTAAGGGCGCACCTTGCGTCCAGGTACCAGGCGGACATCCAGGCCCGAAACTCTTGGCGCTCCTCATTGGTCAAAGACGTGAAGGCGCCCGCCGACCGGGCACGAGCGATCCAAGTGCCACATTCCTGCAAAAACCTCAGTCGAGTTGGGTTCCCAACTTCGGCTTGTTTCGCAAACGCTTCCAGTTTCCCCAGCTCGTGGTATGGACTGTGCAGGCTTCCGCTTCCCAAGGCCAGACCGATAAAAATCCAGGTGTCAGGCCAGGTTTGGAGGACCGGCGACACGGCCAAGTCATACTTTTCCTGAGTATTCTCATCTCGAAACTTCTGCTCGGGATCCAGGATGCTCAGCACCGAGAAGCGCTCAAATCGAGGGTCGTATTCGCGAGGAAGTTCGCGCTGGACCGCTGAATAGTAGTTTCCCTCTGCTTCAGCACGAAAACCCAGCTCAACCCGATCAATGGCCTTTTCGGCGTGTATCCGACCTGTCTCGTGGCCAATATGCTCAAGATCCGCGTGATTGGGCTCTCTGAGTCCCGAACAGCCAATGAGTTCCAATTCGAACTTGGGATTCCGGGTGATCGGGAACGGATTGAAACTGGCGCTCCCATCCCCGTGGAAGTAGCCGCCGTGATATTCTTCTGTCCCGATGGGGATTTCAGGTGCATCGGGTTTCCCTGGCGCAAGCCTGTCGATCGCGGGGGAGTAAAGGACCGTGCCGGGTGCTTCGCCCCAGAGCCCGGCCCGGCGATCATAGAAAAAATACAGCACACCCGCAGATGGCATTGCCGGACAGAAGCTGGGCGGCAGATCTGCGATATTGACCTGGCCGAGAAACGGTTGAGCATTGCCGGTCTCTGGATGGTTGGGCCAATCCAACTCTATCGGCAGGAGTGGAGTGCCTCCCAGGAAGCTTAAGCTGCCCGTTTTTTCAAAGTTGCGGTTGAGAAGGATCCCCGGGGCGCTGTTTCGGTTCACATATCTGTTCAGCGCGAAACCAGCATTTCTCAGTTTGAGTGACCAGGCAAAAAGGGATTCAACTTTGTTCCTCCAATTGCCGCCACTCATCCCTTCACCCCGGTCAGTTGTCCAGATTTGTTCGGAAACAAAAGTAGGCGGGAGCGGATTGTTGTTCAACCTGGAGGATAGGTGGTTTCGAAGATGACGCCCTGGAGGTATTGTTCACGTCTGTTGGCTAACATCCGCTAGGACACAAGAACTATGGCAGGCAAACTCACCCTCGATGAACTGAAATCCCTCGTTGCCGACGGCTCCATCGACACGGTCGTTGCGGCCCAGGTGGACATGCAGGGACGGCTCATGGGGAAGCGGTTTCAGGCGGAGTATTTTGTGGAGAGCGCCTGGGAGGAGACCCATTCCTGCAACTATCTGCAGGCCACCGACATCGAGATGGACACCGTCGAGGGCTATGCCTCCACAAGCTGGGCGGCGGGCTATGGCGACTACACCATGAAGCCGGACCTGGACACCATCCGGCTGGTGCCCTGGCTGGACGGCACCGCGCTTGTCCTGTGCGATGTGCTCGACCATCACACCCACGCGGAAGTCGCCCATTCGCCCCGCGCCATCCTCAAGCGCCAGGTCGCCCGGCTGGAGGAGAAGGGCATGGCCGCCATGATGGCGTCGGAACTGGAGTTCTTCCTGTTCAAGGACACTTACGAGGAAGCCCACGGCAAGGGCTATCGCGGACTCGAACCCATCAGCCCCTATAACGAGGACTACCACATCTTCCAGACCACCAAGGAAGAGGACGTCATGCGCGCCATCCGCAACGGTCTGCAAGGGGCCGACGTGCCGGTGGAGAACTCCAAGGGCGAAGCCGATGCCGGCCAGGAGGAGATCAACGTCCGCTACACCGACGCACTCACCATGGCGGACCGGCATGCCATCATCAAGAACGGCTGCAAGGAGATCGCCTGGTCAAAGGGCCGGTCCATCAGCTTCATGGCGAAGTGGCACTATGACTTTGCCGGGAACTCCTCCCACATCCACCAGTCCCTCTGGACCGCCGGCGGCGAGGCGCTGTTCCATGATGCCGGGGCCGAGCACGGCATGTCTGAGATGATGCGCCACTATCTCGCCGGCCTGCTCACACATGCCAGCGAGATCACCTATTTCCTGGCGCCCTACATCAATTCCTACAAACGCTTCATGGCCGGCACCTTCGCGCCGACCAAGGCCATCTGGTCCATGGATAACCGCACCGCCGGCTACAGGGTCTGCGGCGCGGACACAAAGGCGGTGCGCGTCGAGTGCCGCGTCGGCGGGGCGGATCTCAACCCGTACCTGGCTTTCGCCGCTCTCATCGCGGCGGGCCTTGACGGTATCGAGAACAAGCTGGAGCTGGAGCCGGCCTTCAAGGGTGATGCCTACAGTGCCCGCCGGGCGCGCGTCATCCCGGAGACCCTGCGCGGCGCCACTGCGGCGCTCAAGAAGTCAAAGATGCTCCGGGAGGCCTTTGGCGACGGCGTCATCGACCACTATGTCCGGGCCGCCGAGTGGGAGCAGGAGGAATACGACCGGCGCGTCACCGACTGGGAAGTCAACCGCGGCTTTGAGAGGGCTTGAGACCATGGCGAACACGCTGAAATGCATTTCGCCGATTGACGGCTCCATCTTTGCCGAGCGCCCCGTCGCCAGCCCAGATGAAGCTGCCGCCATCATTGCGAAAGCCCGTGCCGCGCAGCGCGACTGGGCAAACCGTCCATTGTCGAGCCGCATTGATCTCGTGAAGGCTGGTGTCGCCCGGCTGGGGGAAATGCAGGACGAGATGGTGCCGGAACTGGCCTGGATGATGGGCCGCCCCGTTCGCTATGGCGGCGAGTTCGGCGGCACCGAAGAGCGGGCCCTCCACATGGCAGGCATAGCGGAAAAGACGCTGGCGCCCATCGTGGTGGAAGACAGCGCGGCATTCGAGCGCCGGATCGTGCGCGAACCGCACGGCGTGGTCTTCGTCATCGCGCCCTGGAACTACCCCTACATGACGGCCATCAACTCGGTGGCTCCGGGCCTGATCGCCGGCAACGCCGTGATCCTCAAGCACGCAACCCAGACCCTCCTTGTCGGGGAACGCATGGTGCGGGCGTTCGAGGAGGCGGGGCTGCCGGAGGGACTGTTCGCCAACATCTTCCTCGATCACCAGACGACGGAAGACCTGCTTGGTGCGGGCTCCTTTGACTTCATCAACTTCACTGGTTCTGTCGGCGCCGGCCGCCGGCTGGAGAAGGCCGCTGCCGGCACGTTCACAGGCATGGGGCTGGAACTCGGCGGCAAGGATCCAGGCTACGTGATGGAGGACGCTGACGTTGAGGGCGCCGCGGAGACCCTGATTGATGGTGCCATGTTCAATTCCGGCCAGTGCTGCTGCGGAATAGAGCGGATCTACGTTGCTGAGCCGCTTTATGATGAGTTTGTCGACCGGGCGGTCTCGATCGTCTCCGGATACAAGCTCGGCAATCCGCTGGAACAGGAGACGACGCTTGGCCCCATGGCGAACAAGCGGTTCTCCGACGAGGTGCGGGCCCAGGTCACCGAAGCATTGGCCGACGGTGCCAATGCGATGATCGACGGCTCATTGTTCCCCGAAGATGATGGTGGGACCTACCTCGCACCACAGATCCTCACCAACGTGTCTCACGACATGCGCGTGATGCGTGATGAAAGCTTCGGCCCGGTGGTGGGTATCATCAAGGTCAGCAGCGACGATGAGGCTATCGGTCTGATGAACGACAGTCCGTTCGGACTGACCGCATCGCTCTGGACCGCAGATGCGGGTCGGGCGGCCGAGATCGGTGCCCGGATCGAAACCGGAACCGTTTTCATGAACCGCTGTGACTACCTGGACCCGGCTCTGTGCTGGACCGGCTGCAAGGACACCGGCCGTGGAGGGGCGCTGTCGGTAATCGGCTATCACAACCTCACCCGGCCAAAGTCCTACCACCTCAAGAAGAGTGGCTGACTTACTTGCCGGCGCCGGTCAGGACGATCGCACCGACGCCGCCGGCGGCATTGAACCCGGTGTGGGCGGAGAGACTGACCGGTTGGAGGTTCACCGAGCGCTGCCAGCCGCCGATCAGCACATTAGCGCCCAGACCGATACCGGCGGCAGCTTCCGCCGATGCTCCGAAATAGGTGCCGCTCAAGGCGCCGTAGTCTACCTCATGAGACGGTGCGAAAACCGCCCAGATCAGGTTGCCCGTGCCCGTGAAGCCAACATCGGCGCCAAGCTTGATAATCTTGCCGGAATAGTGCTCGTTCAAGCCGCCCAGCCTCTGGAACTTGCACGTCAGTTCCTTGGTTGAGCCGATGAGATAGCCGAAACCGGCTTCGATCTGGCATTTGAGGAGACCGACCCTGATATCGGCTTGTGCTGCCGGGGCAGCGGCCATCAGAAGCCCTGCGGCCAGCAGCAGGCTTCCGGTTACGCGACCACGTTTCATGACATTTGCTTCCCTGAAAAAGACGCCGTGCCAGCGCATCACTGGCACGGCCCGGTTCATGGGTTGTTTCGCCATATTTCGCGGCAGCAGTGGGGCACCTCTGAGGTAACATTGCGGAACCTGACAGTAACCGGTTCCGGCCGGGTTCAGTCGATCGTTGCCAGAAGCTCCGGGGCGGTCACCAGCTGGCGAACGCCGTGTGCGTGATCCTCCTTGAACACATTGCCTTCGCACCACTTGCTGAGTGATCCGATGTGGATCTTCGTGCAAGACGGGCGCACGCTCCAGGTCACCTGGAATGGAGAGCATTTCGCCTGGGTGTATGACGGACCTGTCGTGGAGCCGGCGAAGACGACAGGTTTTCCGGTCCCGGTCGGCAAGGCTTTGGGCTGGTGCAGGCCGTTCACCACATTGCCGGCATAGACGAAGTCGTCGAAATCCGCCGCATTGGGGTCGTTCACCACCAGAAATGTCTGCGCTTCTACGCGCAGCTGCGGATTGGCACATGATTTCGACAGACAGGAACCCAGTCCCTTGCCCGGGTTCACCTTGCACGAGGAATGGACCCAATGGACTTCAATGGTATCGCCCGGTTTGAGTCCGGCACAGGCGGTCCCGGCCGGCATCGCCAGTTCTGCGGTGCTCAAGTCCTTGGAGCCGTTGCATTTGTAGCCGCCATGCTTGCCATTGCCGGCAAAGACGGAAAAGCCCGGCCCTTTATGCTCGGCATTGGTATGGAAGTGGATGTTGCAGAGGTTCATGGCAGTGCTGGCGGGCGCGGGCGCGTAGACCTGCTGATTGCCGCCGGCTTTCAGACTGATATCCCTCGGAGTTTGTGGTCCAAATCCCTGGCACAGTCCGGCAGCCTGAGCGGTGCCTGGCAGCAGAAACACGGCAGCGAGCAGGCATTTTGAAATCTTTGCCATTGGGCAACTTCCTTTTTTGATAACATGAGCCGGAACGAATGCGGCGGCTCGATTGGATTCCGCACAAACTTGGACGACACTGTGGCCGTTCCATGAAGATCTTGAAATTGTGAAGTATTCTCCACCGCAGGTGGCTGTTTGGCCTGACCATCCGCCACTTTTGGCTGTTGGCACCGGGGTGGGTGCAGGATAGATTTGGGCTCAAGGACAGGTCTCCCGTGAGCACCAATCAACTCGATATTCGCCCATTGACCACTGCGCTTGGCGCGGAGGTGTTCGGTGTGGACCTGAGCGAACCGCTCAGCAACTCCGCCTTCGACGCGGTGCATCAGGCGCTGCTTGATCATCTTGTCATTTTCTTCCGCGATCAGGAGATTTCGCCGGAACGGCAGGTTGCGTTCGGACGCAGTTTCGGTGCGCTGGACATCCACCCTTTCGCACCGGCTCTTGATGGCCATCCGGAGGTTATGGCGATCGTCAAGGAGCCGGAGGACAAGAGCGGAATCCGCTTCGGCGGCATCTGGCATTCGGACACCACCTTCTACGAAGAGCCGGTGATGGGGTCGATCCTCTATGCTCGCGAGGTTCCTTCCGAAGGTGGCGACACCCTGTTCGCCAACATGTACCTTGCCTACGAGACCCTGAGCGACGGAATGAAGGAACTGCTCGGCGGCCTGCAGGCGGTGCACTCCCCGGCAAGGTCCTATGGCAAGGGTGGCAGGTTGTCAGAAGCCGGCAAGGCCCATCGTAATATCTCCATGAAAACGCGGACGGATACGGGCGACGACATTTATGCCGAGGTGATTCATCCGGTGATCCGCACCCACCCGGAGACGGGCCGGAAAGGGCTTTACGTCAATCCGAACTTCACCGTCCGCTTTGAGGGCTGGACGAAAGAAGAAAGTGCGCCGCTGCTTGACTATCTCTGTGCCCATGCGGTGCAGCCTGAGTTCACCTGTCGCTTCCGCTGGCGCAAGGGATCGATTGCTTTCTGGGACAATCGCTGCACGCAGCATCTTGCGCTGTTTGACTATCAGGGCCAAAGGCGCGAAATGCATCGGGTGACCGTGAGCGGCGAGCGGCCGGTTTGAGCGCCAATCGAAGAAAGAGGCCTTAGGTTTGTACGATTTCATCATAGCCGGAGCCGGCTCGGCCTGCCCGCGCTGGAACGTGCTGGCCTCCTTCCTGACGCCGGCCAGCATTCGCATCCAGCTCAGCCGCATGCCCGACGGAGCGGAGTACTTCTGCTTCGCGCGCACCCTGCGCAAAGAAGGCGCGGGTTTCCGGGCGCCTCACCCCGTCTTGGCCATCGGCATGGGCTGCAAGCTCG
>JBCCEL010000231.1:0-9960 GCA_039030315.1 Pseudomonadota bacterium | reverse complement strand
TGTCAAAGGAGGCTGAGTACCAGGATTGAGCTGTAGCGGCGACGTCACGGTACATGTAGAGCAACTCAATATTTGGGAGTGCCTGAGGTACACACTGAAGGAGCCATAGCTCATGCAGGTTTGACTTGATGAAGACTGAGTAGTTGGATGGAAAGGTACCCACGTAATACCTGAACCCGGCCACAGCCATTCTGATGAAGTCTGGAGACTGAACTAGAACCTCGACGTCCCTCTCACGGAAGTCAAAGATCATAGTGTTGATGAGATAGTGAGTCTCAGAGACCACGCCCCAATCTGGCAGGTCATTGAAGATCTGGGACCAGACAGTTGAGCCACAGCGGCCGGGGTGTGGGGGGCCCGGACCTCTTTGCATTCGGGCCCGAGTCAGCGGAGCGCGGCCACCTCAAAGCTCAGTGATAGACGTACACTTTCGCACCGACGGCAACGCGCTGGTAGAGATCGATGACATCCTTGTTGCGCATGCGGATGCAGCCGGATGAAACAGCGCCGCCAATGGAGTAGTCCTGGTTGGTGCCGTGAATGCGATAGAGGGTCGAGCCCAGGTAAAGGGCCCGCGCGCCAAGCGGGTTTTCCGGACCGCCCGGCATGTATTCCGGAATGACCCTGCCGTTTTTGAACAGTTCGCGCTCGATCATTTCCGTTTGCGGGCGCCAGTCCGGCCATTCCTTCTTGCGGGACACATAGGAAACGCCACCCCATTGGAAGCCTTCCCGGCCCACACCTACCGAATAGCGGATTGCGCGGCCCGGGTTCGTCACCAGATAAAGCTTGCGTTCCGAGGTTCGGATGATGATCGATCCCGGTGCATATTGGCGCTCGATCTCGACCGTGCTGGTCGTGCTTCCGGTGATGATCTGATCCACATCGTCGCCGAGGGCCCTCACGCCTTTCTCAAGATCGTTCCCGAACTGCTGGAAAAACCGCGTCAGGCCGTCCAGCGGACGGTCGCTGAACGACTGAGCACCGGCAGCCGCCGGCAGCATGACGAAAACCGCTGACGCTAGAATGATACTGAAGAACGACGAACGCATGAGCCCTCACCTGCAACCTGGAGTGATCCTCTTCTGGGGCACATGGGTTAACAGACCGTTTCTGTTGGTTTTCCGGCGGCTCCGCGGCATTGGCACGGCCCATATGGGGAGATTGTGGGGCGCGCCAAAGCTGAGGGCGCTAGTGAGGGCGTTAGTCAGTTGCGTCGATTTCGACCAAACTTTTGCCGGAATACGGCCCTATCCTCGTGACTCGCAGAAACGATGCAGCTATAAAAACTCCCGGGAGAGGGACTGGCTCTGCGGGTGTGATTCTTGCACCGGTGGTTCTGGGACGAATAGTGGTCAGGTCGCCGACGGAACCTTTCAGTTCTGCGGCCAAGCATAAGAAGACAGGCGTCAATGCGGCTTGAAGATCAATTTGAGTCCAGCGACAGCTATGCGCTGCTTGAAGACGAGCAGCCCCGCAAGCCGAGCGCTCTGAAGCGCTGGTTGCAACACGCGTTCCGCGAACGTCAAATCTATCTGCGCAGCGATGGCGAGGTGCAGTTCATAACCCTTCGGCCGTGGCTGCAGATCGCCTGTACCATCGTTTTTGCCGTCGGTCTGTTCTGGCTGGCCTATGCCACCGTCAACATCGCCTTCAAGGACCAATTGATCGCGCTGAAGGAACGGAAGTCCCAGTACGTGCGCATTACTTATGAAGACCGGCTCTCGGCCATGCGCTCGGCGATGGACGGTCTGAATGGGCGCCTGCTGATTGACCAGGACCAATATCTGCGCAAGGTAGACGAACTCAAAGCGGAGCTGGATGCCATCAACGAGCGGCAGGCCCGGATCGAGAGCTTTTTCAAGCAGGGCTGGATGCCGGCCCGCGTGGTCAACCCGCCGGATCCGAGCATCGCTCCGTCCGAACCTCCAGTGGAGGAAAACTCCGGCGAGGCGCAGGACAGCCTGGAAGAGGCCATTCCCAGCAGCGACGGAAAGGGCGACCTGCAGTTGCCGGACCAGTCATCCCTTGATCCGGCAACACCATTGCCCAAGAACACGTCCAACGTGCCTGACGTATTCCGCAAGAAGTTTGCAAGACCATTCGCCACTCATGAACAGGCACGCGAGCCGCTGTCCGAACTCAGCAACATGTTCGCCGAGATGCACAAACGGCAGATGGACCTCCTCGACGAGATCGATCAGTTCAAGGACCGGCGCATCCAGATTGCAAGCCTAGCTCTCAAGCGTGCCGGGCTGAATCCCAAGCGGGTGGCCCGCAACTCCAGGCCCAAGACGGATTTCATCGGCGGTCCCTTCATCAAGTCAAAGGACCCGGCGTTCAAGAAGGACGCCCTCAACAAGAAGCTGGTGAAAATCAGCCGCAAGATCACCGCGTATGAAAAACTCACCCATGCCATGAAGCAGATGCCGCTGGCCTATCCGATCCGCGGCGGCTTCAGGGTAACCAGCGGATTTGGCGTCCGGCGCGATCCATTTCGGCGCACAAGAGCCATGCATGCGGGAATCGATTTCAAGGCAAAGTACGGGCATCCGATCCGCGTGACCGCATCGGGAACGGTCCTGAGAGCCGGGCGCCTGGGTGCCTATGGCAAGATGGTAGAGGTCCGTCATTCGCACGGGATCACGACACGCTATGCACATCTCAGTCGCATCAGCGTGCGACCCGGTCAGCGGGTCCGCCGTGGTCAGGTTGTCGGAAAACTGGGCAATACCGGCCGCAGCACTGGTGCCCACCTGCATTACGAGACGCGGGTTTACAAGCGCGCCATCAACCCCAGACGATTCTGGAAGATGCGCTCCGTAGCGCAGCAGTAGGCAAGAAGGCCGCCGCCGCGCATCGCGGCTGGCGAGCGCCACCGGTCATCACTATCAGAATCTCATCCCGTGCAGGCGCAATAGATGTCGCCGCAACGCGCCAGGACGTGCATCCCAACTGAAGCTCTAATCCAGATCGCCCGTGTCGGCATCCTCACCGCCTTGAACGCGATGAGCGAGTGAAGTCTCCAGAAAACCGTCAAGATCGCCGTCAAGAACCGCCGACGGATTGGTGTTCTCCACGCCTGTACGCAGATCCTTCACCAGTTGATAGGGCTGGAGCACGTAGGATCTGATCTGGTGCCCCCAGCCAATATCACTCTTCTGCGCCTGTTCGGCCTGCGCCGCTT
Source organism: Pseudomonadota bacterium (assembly GCA_039030315.1). GTDB lineage: Bacteria > Pseudomonadota > Alphaproteobacteria > Rhizobiales > CAJQND01 > JAAEUE01. The sequence goes on along the minus strand of JBCCEL010000231.1, from coordinate 6,773 downwards.
CCTCACGCCGTTGCAGCTCGGCCTCGTAGAGCCGTGCCCGAAGCATGTCCCACGCCGTTGCCCGGTTCTTGTGCTGTGAGCGCTCATTCTGGCACTGGACGACAATCCCTGTCGGGATATGTGTGATGCGGACTGCGGAATCTGTGGTGTTGACGTGCTGGCCCCCCGCCCCCGACGCCCTGTAGGTGTCGATCCGGCAATCGCTCTCGTTGATTTCGATCTCGATCGTGTCGTCAATGACGGGGTAGACGCCGACGGAAGCGAACGAGGTGTGTCTGCGGGCATTGGAATCAAATGGAGATATCCGAACGAGGCGATGCACGCCGCTCTCTGTCTTCATCCAGCCGTAGGCGTTCGTGCCCTTGACTTCCATGGTGCACGACTTGAGGCCGGCCTCCTCGCCGTCCTGGGCTTCGATGACGTTCAGCTTGTAGCCCTTGCGTTCGGCCCACCGCGTGTACATGCGGGTAAGCATCTGGGCCCAATCCTGGCTTTCCGTGCCGCCGGCGCCGGAATGGATTTCCACGAAACAATCGTTCCGGTCCGCTTCGCCGGCGAGCAATGTCTCCAACTGCCGTTTGGCCGCCTCTTCATGGGCTTCGACGATAGCAGATTCGGCCTCCCGGATGATGTCCTCGTCGTCCTCGATCTCGCCGAGTTCAATCAGCTCGACATTGTCGTTGAGCGAAGTTTCCAGGGATAGATACGAACTGACCGCATCGTCCAGTTCCTGACGCTGCCGCATAATCTTCTGCGCCTCGGCTGGATCATTCCAGAGATCGGGATTTTCCGCTGCAGCGTTCAGATCGTCTAGTCTTTGCCGGGCCGTGTCCCAGTCAAAGATGCCTCCTCAGCAGTGCCAGTGACTGCTTGATTTCATCGACGAGATTTTGCGTTTCGGCGCGCATGATGCGGACAACTTCCTTTTCGAATTGGGCATTTAGCTAATGCGGCCCGGGGGAACATGCAATGGGTTTTCTGCTCCCCATCCGCATTTCGTGGCTTGCCGCGCGTCTTCACAAGCTGAAGGGGCCATACGTAAGGTAAACACACTCAATGCGAGCAATTTTTCAACTACAACGTTTTACGCTAAGTTAACCATAATCGGCTTTGATGGTAATGTGCGAATGCAGGTGTTTGATCCAGTCTGAAGCCAAGGCAATCGGGGTGCCTTGGACGGTTAGGTAAAGTACCGGCTCGGGGTAGTTCGCCAAAAGTGATAGTCAGATTTGGGTCCGGTTGGGGGCAACCATGGAAGTTCAGCGTTTTATTGCTCGCCGTGCGCGAACGGTGCAGGATTGTGCCAGTTTCATTGAGAGCGCACGCAGCAAGCTCGCAGCATTAGGCATTATCCGCATAGAAGTCCGCGACGACTTCGACGAGTATGTTCAGCTCATCTGCGATCCCGAAAAGCACATTGTCTGGGAACAGTTCGACCCCAGCCGACACCCACTCCTTCACCGCCGGGCCGTCTGGTTTTGCTGTTATGATAAGCAGGGGGAGATCGTTCTGGTCATGGGTATGCGCCTGGATGATCTGGGCGAGGCCACCCTGGCCGAACAGATGGAAACATTGCTGCCACTCCTGGGTGGCGGCAGGCCCGAGGAAATGGCGCCAAAGGTCTGCCAGATCTCGGGCAAAGCGGTCTATCAGGGCGGAATGTGGGTGCGCGACGACCTGCGATCAAAACAGGTTGCTCCCTGGTTCTGCCGCTACACCAAGGCCGTTGCCCTGCTTATGTGGTGGCCGGACTGGGTCTATGGTTTCATTGATCAGTGGATGCATACAAGCGGATTTCCAGCCCGCATGGGTTTCGCCACGGCGCAGACTCACGTTATCGCCTGGCAGGAAGAACCCCGTTATGAACCAGACTACCTGTTTGTAGCGGACTCTCAAGCCGAACTATGCCACATGATTCTGACGGGACACGAGCCATACGTTCGACAGCGATGAATGTCGCAAACATTTTCCGCTTGTCATCCTCCACCGGCATGATCAGCCGGTGATAGTTGACGTGATAGTCGCCCGCCTTGCCCTGCACGAAATCACACACCGGATCCGCAGTCCAGGAGACCTGGTGGTAGCTGTCGTTCAGTGAATCGTTGAACTGCCGGTCCGGCAGTCCGTGCACGCCAATTGCAGCCTTGCGGAATTTCTCCCCGTAGACACGGGCCGCCACGTGGTCGGGACCGATATAGAGAAACGCTGGATCAACCGCCCCGTCATCAAGGGACAACTGGATCTGTCTGGAAAGCTGGGGGTCGTTGAAAGCGCTCACTGTAGGTCCAAACGCACGGTACCTGCCCAGCGCTGCACCAAGCAGCTCCGGCATGCTCGTCAGATCGCGTTTGGCAACCTTGGTCAAGTGTTCCAGCGCTCCGGTCTGATAACAGTTCCGTCCTGACCAGAAGCCACCTTGCGCTGCTCGGCTGTGCGAAGCTCCTCGAGCTCCCACCAACCTTTGACAGCTACCCAAACGTCAAGGATTTCATAAGGAGACAGCTCTTCCAGCGCGGCGCCGTCATACTCTGTCGACAACATCAACTGAAACAGATTCTGGGTCTGAGAGGCGGCGACCGCCTTCTTGATGCTGAAACAAACCTGTTCTTTCGACAGCGACCGCGATTCAAAGATGATCCGCGCCGCCTTCTTGTTCAGAGTTTCGTCCACGTCAGTTCCCCTGGTCGTGCTCATCGCAGCGCGTACACTCGCACAGATTCTTCGGACGTGCCAGACACAAGCGCCAGATTTTCGGCGTTACCGCCGGCGGCCATCACCGTGCCCCCCGCCTAGATGTCCACCGCAGAGGCCGCGCCAATGATCACCCCGGGGCCCAGATCCTCACCCTCCGCATGAGCCTGCAGGATAGCGGTGTAAACCCTGGCACGCGCCGATGGCGTGAAATCATAGCCTTTTTCGCGGAACTTGCTCTCACAGGTCTCGATCAGACCGCGAATCTCTCCGATGGTGAACACCGGTTCTGCAGGAGCGCGCACCGGAGTTCCCGGCGGGCCAAGCAAATCAACGGGGTGGCAATCGAATACCTTGGAGAAAGTATCAAGCCAGGCTCCTTTGAAGTCCCGGTCGCCACTTTCCAGCGCACTAATCGTGGCATGGGAGGTTCCGGACAGAACAGCCAGCGCTTTTTGCGTCAGACCCCGGTGTTGCCGCCATTCTGAGAGGAACATGCGCGTTTTGAACCCCGGTCCATCCATTGTGTTTACCCGACTTTCTCCGCCCCAAGTCAGATAAGCAGTTACGCGGAACGGATACAAGTCGGTTGGACGCCGAAGGTTAGCGGCGTACCGGCGATGCGGTCCAGAATTGTCCCGGTCCACCGTCTCGGCTATCAAAGGTGAGAATACAGACCCTCTGGACGCCGGATACGCCATGACCCCGAATGTGTTTGAGTCACCGCTTCTGAGCGGTCTGTTCGGTGACCCTGAAATCGCCGGGGCCTTCGCATCCGAGAAAGTGCTTGCACACTATTGCGCCTTTGAGATCGAGCTGACGCGGGCGCTTGCCGATGAAGAACTGATCGATGCGGCGGCGGCAGCGGCGATTGTTGAAAAGGCACCCGGATTTCATCCGGACCTCGCGGGGATCGCGGCTGCGTCCGGGCGGGACGGCATGCCCGTGCCCGAATATGTCCGCCAGTTCAGAGCGTTCCTGGGCCCCGACCTTGCCGTCTCATTCCATGTCGGAACCACAAGCCAGGACCTGATCGACACCGCGCTGGTGCTCTGTCTGCGGGAAGTGAACGCGATCCTTGCAACCCGCATAAAGCGTGCGCTGAACCGTCTGGGCAAGCTCGTTGCCGACCAGGGGTCGAGGCCTTTGATGGGCCGTACCCGAATGCAGGCGGCCTTGCCGATCACTGCCGGCGACCGCCTCAACAACTGGCGTGCACCCTTGGGTGCCAATCTGGAGCGCCTCGAAAGCCTCGCCCCGAAGCTTGAGGTCCTGCAATTCGGCGGTCCGGTCGGCACTTTGCATGCCTATGAGAGCAAGGGCCGCGCCGTCGCGGCCCGGTTGGCAAGCGCCCTTGAACTCGGCGCACCGCAAAAGCCCTGGCACACCGAACGCGATCAGCTGGCCGAATACGCATCATGGCTGTCCCTGGTCACCGGAGCGGTCGGCAAGATCGGGCAGGATGTCTGCCTGATGGCACAGCAGGGTGTTGACGAGATCAAGCTCACCGGCGGCGGCGGCTCGTCCGCCATGTCGCACAAGCAAAATCCGATCACGGCAGAGCTTCTGGTCACCCTCTCAAGGTTCAACGCGGTCCAGGTGGCCGGCCTTCACCAGGCCCTGGTTCATGAGCAGGAGAGGTCCGGCGCAAACTGGACCCTGGAATGGATGATCCTGCCGCAGATGTGCCTGGCCGCCGGCACAGCGCTTAGAACAGCCAACCGGCTGCTGAACTCGATCGAACGGATCGGGGATCCCTAGAGGTTTGATCGTGCCCACACGACAGCATCGGCCAGCACTTCCGGTATGTCCCGCATGGGCACACCGAGGCTGTCGCGTCGGTCGAAGTCAAACCCGGTCGGAGCAGCCCGATTTCCCTCAAAAGGCTCGGGCAAGTTCAGGGCTGGTTCGATACGGCTAAGCTCGGCATAGATGTCGTTCCAGTGCCAGCTTTCACGGACGGCGAAGTAGCGCCCTTGCGCGTCGCGATTCTCGAATGCAGCCAGGAACAGAGCCGCCACATCCTCGATATGCGCCATGGAAGAGGAATCGTTAGGCGTCTCCGTATGCCGCCCGGTCTCACCGTGCAGCATCCGTTTCAGCGCGGCCATAAAGCCCTCATCGCCATGCTTTGCCAACACCATGGGCCCCAGCATCATCGTCGGCAGCATGATGCAGAGGCGCACGCCGTGTTCGGCCGCAAGCGCCATGGCCGCCCGCTCCATGACCGTCTTGGTGGCTGAGGTATACTTCTTGGCTGCACATTGCTCGTCAGCATCGGACCAGTGCTCGACTTCATTCTTCAGCGGCACCGGCGGGATGGGATTGGTGCTGGAGGTGGATGAGCAGATGACAATGTCCTTGACGCCCGCCCGGATCGCCGAATTCATGATGTTGAGGCAACCGTTGACCGTCGGATTGATGATCTCATCATAGCCGCGCCTGTCGTCCAGTTCGCGCGCCGGTGTGCCGTCCGGCGCCGCATAGACCGGGATGAGGCAAGTGATGAAGACGCCATCCGCGCCCTTGACCATGGCGTCGAATGCCCCCTCGACAGTCATGTCAGCGGCGGACAACTCCAGCCGTTCAGCCGCCCCTGGAAGCGCCATCAACTCGCCAGCCGGTCCTGAGGGGTCCCGCATCGCACCGGCAACCTCGTACCCCCTCGCCAGTGCCGCTTTTGCAATATTGGCGCCTACGAGCCCGCTCGCGCCTGCGACTGCGATCCTGCCTGCCATCATCGCCTCCCCTGTCTCCGGCGCTTCGCGCCTTGCTAGATCCAGAACTGTTCCCTGACACGGACGTCGTGTGAGCCTTCAGGCGTTTCGACAGTCAGCTGCGTCCCGTCATTCCAGAATGCCCGTTCGACCATCGCGATGGCAACATTCGTCTGAAAGTCGGGAGACCATGCGGCAGACGAGACGTGACCGGCAGAGGCACCGTCCGGCCCAGTCAGGGGCCAAAGCGCGGTACAGGAGGGAACCGGATCGCCAAGGACCTCGACCGGCCTGATCTGCCGAGTCGGCTCAGCCTGCCGGCGAAGAGCCGCAAGGCCCAGGCAATCCGTTTCCGCATCAATGTGGCAGTACTTTCCAAGCCCCGCCTCGAAAGGCGTATGATCAAGCGTCATGTCGTTGCCATAGGACAGGAGCCCACCTTCAATACGCTCAATGGAGTTCGGGCAACCTGCCCTCACGTCCAGGTCCGCCCCGGCGTCGAACAACATGTCCCAAACTGCCTCACCGTGTTCAGCGCCGTCCAGATAGAGTTCAAAACCGCCTTGCAGCGACCAGCCCGATCTCGCGATGATCATCTCCCGGCCCTCGACAACAACCGTCTTGTGCCGGAAGAACCGCGTCTCCACGATGTCGCGGCCGAAGACCCGCTCGATCAGCTGATCCGCCTTGGGGCCCTGGATCGCCAGCGGCGAGATGTCCGGCTCGAAAACCTCCACATCCAGGCCGAAGCCGGTTGCCAGCCCCATGTAGTAGTAGAGCATGTCAGAGTCCGCCAGCGACACCCAGTAGCGGTCATCGGCCAGCTTGTTCAGCACCGGGTCGTTGAGCATCCGCCCGCGGGTATCGACCATGGGGATGTAGTAGCACTGGTCGTCCTTCATGCGGGAAAGGTCGCGCGGCGTGGACATCTGCACCAGCCTTCGCGCATCCCGCCCCCTGATCTCCACTTGGCGTTCGGCTGAAACATCCCAGACCTGAACGGCGCTTTTCAGGTGCGCATAATCCTCCTGCGGCGAGCGGAAAAAGGTCGGCAGCAGCATGTGGTTGTAAACGGTGTAGCCCTTGACACCTGCCGCTTCGACCTTCCGGGAAAAGGGCGTACGGCGCAGACGGTGCGAGCCGGTAAGGTAAGGCAGGTTCATGGGGGAATTCAAACTCCGGAAAGACCACGCACACCAAACCGGAAACCGTTCTCGAGACAACTGTGCTCCACAAGTTATTTCACTGCCCTTCTTTTCACCATAGCTTTAGCTACATCTTTCAGCGCACAGCCACCCTCTTGGCCGTGGTAGAACTCACCTTAGGGCAGGGCTGTTTCATGTTAGGGAGAGTAAAACATCCCTA
>JBCCEL010000230.1:0-10034 GCA_039030315.1 Pseudomonadota bacterium | reverse complement strand
GGCGCCGGCCTTGACCTGATCGAGATCGTCCCGCCTCAGTGCTTTGATCGACATTTGCCCAGCAGAGAAGTCCCGCTGGGGCGTCAGTGTCTTCGGGATTGTCATACGCGACGTGTCCTTCGCGTAAGCCGACCGGTTCGCTTGTAGGCATTGCGAGCCGGGTTCTGCTGATCCACACGCGATCGCGCCTTCATCAGCTTGAGCTCGGCGGCTTGCTCACGCTGATCCCCCATGTCCATGTCTTCATTCAGGCCGCGGTACAGGTGCGCTTCCGTCAGAGTTGTGAGTGCTTCGACCGCTGTTGGATGCCAAGTGCTGTCCACACCAGGATTGACCACATAAACGGCCTGCAGCCCGGTACTTATGCAGGTGTGGATTCCAACCATGTTGATGAGATGAGCGATCGAACCGGTGTACCCTTTGCGGGTAACTGTCCGCATGTGCCATGCGTCGGTTGGCAGGTGGAACAGATCCGTGAAGGGCGCAACATCTGAATCGCCCTTGCGCGCGAGATCGGCCGTTTTGGTAACGAACGGCCACTGATGTTCGCCGATCATGTATTCCAGCGCGCGATCAAAAGCCGTTTCTGCTGCGAGCGCTTCGTCGGAGTTCTCACCGAGGATCAGGATCTGGTTGTTGCCGGTTCCGGAGAGCGCCCGGTTTATGATGCCGCGTTTGTCCATGCCGCGAAATTGACCTCATCAGGACTTCCCCGCAACGCACAGGCAGCCGCACGAGAAAGGGGCACTCCCGGAGGAGCACCCCTTCCCATAGCCCCTCAGTCGGGGCACCCTCTCCGCCAGGGTTCTATTTCTGGGACTTGTCGTCCGAATCCTTGGATTTGGGATCAGGCGTCTTGACGTTGCCGTCCGCCAGCTTTGCCTTGAGATCTTCGATTTCCTTGGCCTGCTTTTCCGAATTCTCGCGGAGCGCTGCGAGCACGTCTGCGTCAGCGGACTTTGGCTCGGGCGCTGCCTTCGGTTTCGGCTTCTGCTCAAAGGCGTATTCCGCCGGATGCTTCCGGACGGCTTCGCGCGCGTCCACCGAGTACATTTTCAGCGGCTCTTGGCCAACCTTCTTGCCCTCTTCATCCAAGATCGTGCGAATTACGGTCTGCATAACCGGCATGGCTATCTCCTGTTCTCAGCAGTCGGCAGGGCCGGCAGCTTAGGTCTTCATGGCCAGGTGAGCGGTCAGGGTGATCGATGGCGACGTGCCGGAAACCACCATACGCGCACGCATGTACTTGTACTCCGTGCCGGCCTGCGCGTTCTGCACCGGCATCTCGTAGCGGCCGATCAAGGAGTCGACGTCGCCACCGCCGTCGCGCTGTGTCGCATCGCCGAAATCAAGGCTGGCCAGGTTCTGAATGCCTGATGCAAAGCTCGCAGAGTTCGAGCCCTGAATGATCAGGTCATACTTCTCATCGCTGTTCGCGATATCGATTGCGGTCACGTCCACGACCACACAACCATCGACCCGGCCGTCACCTACGGTCAGGATCTCCGTTCCGCCCGTGGACAGGTTTCCTGTCGCTGTCACCGTCTCGTCCTCGCAGAAGACGGTCATGGCATCGAACGGATAGTAGCGGGCTGCTGCGTCTACCATGTTCTCTCTCCTTCAGGGCGCCGAGCGCCGGAACAGTTCGGTTACGACCGCCGCTTATGCGACGAACGCTGCTTTGGTGATCGAAGTCAGACGTGCGCCCGACCGCGGGTGTTCGTTGACCAGGCCCCAGTCCCATTTGACGTGTGTGGACACGAAGGGCGAGCCCTGCAGCTGGCCTTCATCGCGGACCTGCAGCGCGGTGGATTCGATGCCGAATGTGCGTTCATCGGACATGGCCACGGGGTAGATCGAGGAAGTCTGCGCAGCACCGCCGCCGGTGCCTACTTCCGTGAAGGGCAGAATGACACCTCCATCGTCCGGCTCGTATCCGAACAGCAGCGGGACGCCGTTGTATTCGATGTAGGGCATCGGCTCGCCGCGGAGATTGACCCGGCCGAGCGGATCCGTCTTATCCAGCACGATGGTCGAATTGGTGAGGTTCGGATCACGGGCGGCCTTCATCCAGTAGGGCAGGAGGTCGCGCGAGCAGATCAGGTGCGTGACGCCGTTGACGGCCGTCATCGCAACGTCGAGTTTTTCGAGCGAAAGCGCGCCGCCGCCTGATGCCGTCGAGTTGTGGAACAGCGTCGTATCCGCAACCGTGAACCGGTTCTGCAGCCCGTTGGGTTCGCGCTGATCGGACTGGTTGTCGCCCTTCAGGAACGTATCCGTCCAGTGACGCGACATGGCGATGATCTTCAAGCGCTCCTGCTTCATGCGCTCGCCTTCGCCGAGGCGATCGATTTCGGCGCGGTCCACCTTGATGTATTCGTCCATGAGGAACGTGCCCTCAGCATGGATGGTGGTCTTGCCGGTGGATTCGTTGCCGGCTTCGTTGAAGCCGCGGAATTTGACCGTGGGCAGCTCAGCGGTACGGCGGAACTTGTATTCGCCGCGATCGGCACCCTTGATCATCAGTGCGCCCATCACATCCGATGTGGCAGCGAATGTTTCGATGAATGCCCGCTCCAGCGAGCCTTCTTCGTAGCCCTTGCCGTATTCGATGAGCGAAACGGCTTTAGCTTCAGCGATCGTCGCCATGTGTCAGTCTCCGTTTATCCCCTAGTGGGGTTCCCTTGAGCGTGCGGGCCGACTTGCCCATTATTCCGCGCACGTTTATGCGCGGCGGCCAGCTTCTCATCCGGGGACATCGTGCCCCAGCCCTCGATGCCGGCGTCTTCTTGTTCGGTCCTGGGAGGTGGAGAGGGTGACTTGGTGGAGCGCAGAAGCGCTTCAAATGCCTTCACCTGATTTGCGGTGACGAGCATCGGATTGATCTCGGCGGCAAGCTCCTTGCCGATCCGAGATGAAAGAGCGGTTGTAACAGCATCAACGCGCGCCCGGACGTTTTCTCCCAGAAGAGCGCGCTGTTCGGCCAGGCTCTCATGCAGATGTTTGGCTTCGGCCGCCTTGGCCCGGACGTAGACATCTGTCAGGCCAGAAAAGGCTTCCTGCGAGAGTCCGGCTTCGTGTGCCCAGCCGCGCGCTGCCAAGAGCAACGGATCATCTTCGGCGATCTTGACTTCGGCGCCTTCCGGCAGGTCCAGATCCTCGGGGATCTCCAGTTTGTAGGCGTCAGCGGATTCGGGCAGGCCGGACGCCTTGATATCGGCTTCGGCTTTGAACTCCTTCAGCTGGCCAAACTCGCCAAGCAGCGCCTCAAAGTTCACACCATTGTCGTCAGACCAGAACGGATCCTCCAGCCCTTCAGGACGGACATGCTTCGGAGGTTCATCCTGTGCGCCAGACTTCTTGTCAGCGGGCGGCGGGATCTTCGTCTGCGCGCCCGGCTCCGAGCCCTCTCCGCCTGCTAGGGGGCTTGTTGTCTGATCTGGATTCTCTTCGGACATATACGATTTCCGGGCCTTCAACCTTGGCGGCGTGGATTAAAGCTTGCAGCAATCTCCTGCGGCCCTGATCTTCGTGCAACGCACAGGTCTCCGGAACGCCGGCACGGACCTTCACGAGCTCCGCAAAAAGCGCAGAAATCAGCAGTTTTCCATCGTCTGTCCGAGCAATTCTTTCCAACGCCTGCTGCGCAGGCTCATCGCTCAAATCAAGCGGCTTCTTGTCCACCAGCAGCTCCCTGGGCGGCGCCGGCAACAAGCTGCGCCATCAGTTGTTTGGCCTCTTCGGCCCCGCGCATCTTCACCAGTTCGGCCGCCATCTTCTTCTGCATTTCCTCCAGCGTCTGGAAGCCGTCAATTGCCGCCTGGCTTTCCATCGGGAACAGGGCCCGGGCCATCTCCATGAACCGCGCGGCGATCTGCACTTCCTGCATCTCCTGACTCTTGACCGCGGGATTGTAAGCCTGCGTTGAGACGATGCCGCTGCCATTCTCCGGCGTGAGCGGTTCAACGATGCCGCGCGCCTCGAGCAGGAACCGAAATCGCTGGAAGATGCCAACCGGCAGTTCCTCCCAGAACTTTTGCCCGACCGGCCCGATGCGCTTTTGCTTCTTGACCGTCTCCTCGACAAACTCGGCTGCTGATACCGGCGTCTTGCCAAGTTGCTCGGGCTCATCAACGAAGTGCATCCGCCGCACCAGGTGCTCGAGCTCCTTGCCCTCGAACATCTGCGCCTGCATCCCCTCTGGCCGGGCAAAGTTCAAGTTTACAAAGTCCCGGCCAGAGCCGGGCGCCATCGGATACGCTTTGCCCTTTTCGATTCCGTCCTCGAAATTCGTCACCCCATCATCAGGATAGGCGAACGGCGGTGAGCCGGCGCGATCGGCAGTGTCATATGCTTCTTCAGCCTGCACATCATGCAAGCGCAGCCAGGGCAGGGCGCTGATGGTTGGACCCGTCCCCCATGCACAGCCCGCATCAGGATTGAACCGCCCCACGATCAGCGGGCAGCTGCCGAGCCCTTCGAGTCTCTCATGGTGGTACACGACCTTTTCCACCATAATGACGTGCTCCCACCGGACCGCCGCATAGTCATCGGACCGCCAGAAGCCCCAAACCACCTCAACCGTGCCGTCTTTCTTCCGTGAGGGTTGATTCTTCAGCTTTTTGGGCAATTTTTCGTACAGATCCGCCCCAATCACCTGCTTTAGGCGGGATTGCTTGTGCTTCTGCACCCAGAACCGGTCATCGATCTCCCCGAGCGGACCGACGTTGATCTCGAGTTCCCGGGCGGGCACCGCGCGCATGACGGGATTGGCACCGGGAATATCATCATCGATCCACATGGCGCAGGTGCCGCAAGCCGCATCGGGATAGAACGTCTGATAGGCCACCGAATCCAGGCTGGCCGCCCGGACCGCCTTCAGGATCTCCTTGTCGCCTTCCGCCGCATCATCTTCCACCTCCGCCCAATCGTCAGCCCGCGTGTAGATCCCGGGGCCACGGCGGCACCAATCGAAGTTTGGCGGCATGAAAGTGCCGAGAATGTGTGAAGCGAAGTCCTGAGCGACCTCGATGCCCAGAGCAGACATCAAATCACCCTGTTGTGCGCTCAGGTTTCCGTTGTTCTGATAGCCAGTCGCATTCGAAACCATCTCCCGCTCTTTGAGCGGAGCGGTGAAGAAGTACGCTTCGCGGAGATCTTCCTCGATCTTGCGCTTCTGGATACGAGCGTCCTCGAGGCGTGATTTGGCCTCTGCTGTCGGTTCCTTGAATTCGCTTTCGGCCACAGCCCGGCCCCGCTATCCGAGGATGCCGGGCCGACCAAGGCCGCCGCCCAGGGCGCCACCGCGGCCGAAGTTTCGGAACAGCTGCTGCGTCGATCGAGCAACACGCTCCTTGATCTCATCTTCCTTCTGGGCGTCGGCTTCAACCTGCTGCTCATCCAGACGCTTCTTCTGTTCCTTCTGGCTCTTCTTGACACCGAACGGATCCGTCACCGCGTCTGCCATTGTCGAAAATCTCCGCACCGTTTCGCAGGCAGTGTCGCCACAATCCGTCGGGATGCAACGCACAGGACGATACCCCCACCATGTGCGCGACCGCCTGCGTACAGTTGAACCCGATCCGCCAGCGCGTTCGGGCCTCACCGGCCCGCACCTTCAGAACCGCATGATCGCCGAGCACATGCTGCAGGACCTCGTCAACCGCATCATTCGGCACCACGAGGACATGCGCATCGAACCGGCCGGGGTCGAAGAACACCCAACACCCAGCCCCCGGCACATATGCAAAGCACATCACATGCTTGAACCGCCCGGGGAGCCACCGGTTCAGCCACCAAAGCTCTGAGCGCTCGCGGAAAACCAGCATCCATTCCGTCGGCCGGCACGCCTCGAAGTCAAAATGATCGACAACATCGCCCATCAACCAGCCCGGCCGCGCCGGCGCGACTTCGGCTTGTACGCCTTGACGGCACCGCCGGCCGGGCGCCCGCCACGCCCCTCGCGCCCAACGAGAGCCCGGCCTTCCCCGCCGCCCAGCAGCAAGTACTGCAACGCATCCGCAATGTCCGAGTACCGGTCTTTCACCGGCTTGCGATCCTCGCCAACCGTCGGCCGCTCCTTCGGCCACCGATACCCACCATTCATCGCTGTCCGCAGCAGCCGGCACCGCGAAGAAATCAGCAGCCGCGGAACCCCGCCATCGACCTGGCCCAACACCATGTCCACGCAATCAAGTCGCGTCTGGATATGATTCTGCTTCACCGGCGCCGCGCGCACCACAACCCCATTCGCCGCAAACACCTGATACGCCGTCCTCTCATCCGTTTGCGTCTGGTCCTGGCCCTTCGGATCACCGTGCGCAATCACCTCATACCCGGGATATTCCTGCTGCAAATGACGCGACACCATCGGCGCAAACTTCGATGCACCCATATTCTTCGCGTAAAGCTCGGACAGGATCCGCCATCGGTTGCCGATCAGTTGCCCGAACACGGCCGCAGGCCGGCGCCCGAAATCAATCCCAACCCGGATCGGATACCCAGGTATTGGCTCGAGGTCCGAGTTCGCAACGTGAACCTCAGCGTTGAATTCCGAATGAACCGGATCACCCTCGACCAGGGGCACGATCTTGTTCAGAACCTTTGCGTCGATCTCTCGCTTCGGCCGGGCCCGGACCAGCTTGTCATAGTACCCATCCGGCAACCACTTCAGGTTCTCAGCTTCAGGATTGACGTCATACCCCTGCAGCTCACCACCCACGCGCCGCTCAAACATCGCCGGCGGCTGCACGAAGTACGCCCACCCAGGCGGGCGCTCATACTGCATCACCTCATCAGCCGACAGATCATCCGGCAGCGGCGCCTCACCCATCATCATCGGCAACCAGTGGTTCTCCGGCACAGCGTTCAAATCCGCAATCACGCCGTGCCACGTCGGGCCACCGTCCATCTTCCGCGGATACCGGCCCGTCCGCCCGAATCCGTCAACAAACAGCTTCAGACCGATCGTCTCAAGTTCGTTGAACCAGATCCCCGTCGGCTCCAGCGACAGCAGATTCGCCCCGCCGCCGTCACCCTCCATCGCATAGAACAGAACATCCGCAGAGATATCGCCCACCCGAATCTCATGCACATACGGCTTCTGACCCGTGAACAGCTTCCCGTAGACCTTCTCAGGAAACCAATCCAGCCAGGTCTCCATCGCCGTCGTCTCAAGCATCGGGTACGTGTCCCGCACCACAACCCACCGCTGACGCTTCAGACCATCCCCCAATACCCGCTGTTCAGCCAGATGCTGCCAGATCCGCATGCAGCACGCCGTCGACGTCCCGCTCCCCCAAGGCCCCCGAACAATCGCCACCGGCGATCGATCAACCAGAAAACCACGCAGTACCTTCCCATCAGGCTCGTAAATCACACGGCCATGCTTGTCCCGCCGAGGGCCAACATCTTCAGACATCCATCACCCCCGCACACCGAACATCTGAGCGAAAACCCTCTCGGGGGGGATACGAAGGGGAGTGCGCGCCCCGTTTTTCAAGGCCGGTTCCTGCGCGCGCTGCACACTGAAAAGGGGGGGAGGGGGTCGCGTTAGTGGCCATGCCGTCCTAACGTCAGTCAATGTTATCAAGGACTGTAGATGTGCTGCCCGCCAGATGAGCAATCCGTTGTGCTTCATCTGAGCCTTTGCCCACATCGATCACATAGCCCGGCGCGTTGTTCACCTGCACATTGACCTGTACGCCTGGCTTGTCTGAACTTCCTTCTGAATCCAGATACTTGGCAGCGCTGAGCCGCACGTTTTCGCTCTTCGCGTTGCTGTTCAAGTCGATGATTGTTCGCAACCCCTCGGCGCGCGCTCCGGTTCTCAATACCTCCAAGCACTGCGTGTAGAACAGCCGTACCTTGTTCATCTGGAAGGCGACTTGAAGAGAGGTATCTTTGAGGCCTGCAAGGGCTGCGGCTTGGGGTCTTGTTCGCCCGTTCATCACCATTTCGACGATTGCACGTCTTACGCGAGGCGAGAGGTAGTCGCCTTTGGGCGCTGATCGGCGTGCGCGTCTTGGTGTGCCGTCTTTGCGTGGCACGACGAGGGCAGAACCCCAACGTCAACAACGAGACGGGGCTGCGGGGCGGTGGCGAAGGCGCTGAATTCGTCATCGACGGCATATCGGACCCCGCCAACAAAGTGAGGCCACCCAACTAGCGGGACCCGGTGTGGCCGGGATGCCTTCGGGCCTGTTAGCCTGGGAATCCTGAATCGATCCGGAGTCCACGCGTTGACTCCGGGTCGGTCCCAATGGATGAGATGCCACTCGCATCGGAGCTTCCCGGCGACAGCCACGTGAACGCTACGACACGAAATGAGATCACGGACCTGCTCATCGCGTGGGCGGGGGGTGAGCAGGCGGCGCTGACGCCGCTGATGGACAAGGTCTATGCAAGGCTCCTGCGCATCGCCGGCGCCTACCTGAAGGAAGAGCGCAAAGACCACACGCTGGATGCGGCCGCCCTCGTGCACGAGAGCTTTCTGCGCCTGATCCAGCAGGAGCGCGTCCGCTGGCAGGATCGGGCTCACTTCTTCTCGGTGGCGGCGCGCCTGATGCGTCGCGTGCTGCTCGATCATGCCCGGCGTCACGCCTCTCTCAAGCGCGGGTGTGACGTGCTGCGGGTCCCGCTCGAAGACGCCGCCGACTCCATGGCGCCCTTCCAACCCGAGCTGATCGCGCTCGACGAGGCCCTCCAGGTGCTGGAGCGCAAGGATCCTCAGCTGGCTGAGCTGGTCGTCATGCGCTACTTCGGCGGCATGAGCAAAGAGGACGTTGCGGAGGTGCTCGGCATGTCGAGCGCGACGGTCTCGAGACGCTGGCGAACTGCCCGCGCCTGGCTCTACGACTACCTCCAGGGCGCGGCATGAGCACCGAGATCTGGCGCCAGGCCAACGAGCTCTTCGAGCGGCTCCTCGACGTGCCGGCAGACCAGCGCAAAGCCTGGCTCGATCGCCATTGCGCCGGAGACGACGCGCTGCGCGACGAGGTCGAGCGGCGCCTGCGCACCGACGCCGAGGCCGCGGCCAGGGGATTCCTCGCCGAACCGGTAATGGTGCCGCCGGCGCCGTCCAGCAGCAGAGATTCTCCCTCTGAGTCGCCCGCCGAGCCACCCGCTCAGTTCGGTCCCTACCGCGTGGTGGAAGAGCTGGGTCGCGGCGGTATGGGGACGGTGTACGCCGCCGAGCGCGACGACGACACCTTCCAGCGTCGCGTCGCGATCAAGGTCATCACCGCCGAAACCGACAACGACGAAGTCGCCCGCCGGCTGCGGGCCGAGCGCCGCATTCTGGCGCAGCTCGAGCACCCGAACATCGCCCGCGTCTACGACGGCGGCACCACCGAAGACGGACGCCCCTACTTCGTCATGGAGCAGGTGACGGGAGCTCCGATCGACCGCTACTGCGCCGACCGTCAGTTGACGATCCGCCAGCGTGTCGACCTGATGCGGCAGGTCTGTCTCGCCGTCGACTACGCGCACCGCAATCTCGTGGTCCACCGGGATCTCAAGCCTTCCAACATCCTGGTGACCGATGAAGGCATCGTCAAGCTGCTCGACTTCGGCATCGCCAAGGTGCTGACCAGCGACTCCCAGCTCGCCAGCGCTCGTGACGCGACCGCGCCGTGGCGTCAGCCGATCACGCTGCACTACGCCAGCCCCGAGCAGCTGCGCGGCCAGAAAGTGTCGACCGCCAGCGACGTCTACGCGCTCGGGGTGCTGTGCTTCCGTCTGCTGACCGGTGCCATGCCCCACAGTTTCGACGGGCTCTCGCCGTGGGAGGCAGAACGCCAGATGACGGCGGTCGACGTCCCACGCCCGAGCTCGGTAATGCGGCAGAAGGTGGTGCGGCGGACGGTGGTGCGGCGGACGGTAATGCGGCAGACGGTTGCAGGGTCGTCGGCCACTCGGCAGGGCAACCGAGACGCCATGGCGCCTCCGGGTGAGGCCGAGACGATCGCCCGCCAGCTCGCGGGGGATCTCGACGCGATCGTGCTCAAAGCGCTGCGCGCCGAACCCGAATCCCG
>JBCCEL010000229.1:0-10050 GCA_039030315.1 Pseudomonadota bacterium | reverse complement strand
GCATCTTCGTTGCGGCTGCGGCCGGCAACAGCTGCCGTGGCAGTGGTGTTGCGCTTGAAGCCATAGATCAGTTCCCAGCCGAGACGCATCTGACGGACCGGACGCCACAGAACGTTGGCGTGGATCGAGTTCGTCGAGGTGTAGCCGGCACAGGTGTTACAACCCGGGTTGGCGTGGCCGTACTGAACGTTGAACTGCGTGGTGTCGGTCACGTTGAAGGACAGACCGATGTACGCACCCCAGGCATCGTTGGTGATGATCTGCGAACCGGCAGCGTTGCCAGCGCTCAGGCGGAAGTTGCCTGTGCCTTCACCCAGCATGTTGGTGATGCCGTCGCCGTACTGGAAGTGACCGGTAAGGGTCGCGATGTCAGCAAGGTTGACGTTCGCACCAGCCTGGACTTCCCAGCCAACATCGTCGTCGGAGAACCGGTTGACGGTGTTGGAAGCGTCGATGTCGATGTGCTCGACTTCCGCACCGATGAACAGCTGATGGCCGCCGGGGGCGTCATACAGAAGAGCTGCTGCAAAGTTCGGGAAGTCAGGAGACGTCCGCGTGGCGGGCGTTGCCGTACCGGCAGCACCAGGACCGCGGCGGTCGACAGCCTGAAGCGGCTCGACGATACCGAAGCGGAACGACAGCGGACCGGATGTGTAGGTGAAGCGCACCTGGGCAGCACGAGTGCTCGAGCAGCCACCGGCGGAACCACCAAAGTCAACCGTACCGATCGACGTGAACACATCGCAGCTGATCCGCCAGAAGCGGCCAACACCGAGCGTCCAGTTCGGGGTCATGTCCCACTCACCCCATGCGTGACGCAGGCGAGGCTCGGGGTTGCCGTTGAAGTTGCCGGCGGAGACCTGGCCGTTGTTGGCCGCGTTGCCTGCAATCACACGGCCCGAAGTGCCGAAACGGAAGAAGTCAACTTCGATCAGGGTACGGATCTGGCCGATCGCCGTGTCCGTCCGCGAACGGATGCGGAAACGGGACTGACGGGCATGCAGACGTACGCCGGAAACGTTCTGGCGCAGGTTGTTGATGCCGGAACCAGCGGTGAAGGTGTCACCGAGGCTGTCCTGGTCGAAGTCATAGATCACGTCGCCCTTGACGTAACCGGAAACCGTCACTTCGGTCACCGGAGCCGGAACGTCGGCCGTCGGGGTGATTGCGATCGTGAAGCCACGGTCCTGAGGCATACGGCCTTCAGAAGCACGGTCAACATTCCAGTCGGCCAGAGAGCCCTGGCCACGCTTGAACGTGATCAGGCTTGCGCCATCCGGTAGTGCGGCCGGAGCCGGAGTAGATTCAAGCTGGTTCACCCGGCTCTGAAGGGCTTCAAGCTGAGCCTTCAGGGCAGTGAGATCGTCAGCCTGTGCACCAGTGGTCGCCACGCCAAGCGCAACACCACCAAGCAGAGCACGCCGAAGCCACTTGCTGTTCGTCATTTGGATACCTCCCACGATATCTCAAGTCAGTTAAGTCCTGTCCCCCCGCCCCACGAGCAATCGGATACGGATGGACCATTCACACACGAAACGCTTCGTGCACGGACATTACTGCCCAGAGCGTTTTGCAATTCAACCGGCAAATGAGCTGCAGAGCGGCGAAATACACCGAAAATGGTATAGTTTAATGACTATTGGCGTCATCGTGACAAAATTGTCACGAAAACGCGATCTCCACCGTACACAGACTATCTGATTACGGATTATGTATACGGAACGTCCGTGTGCTGATTCGATATCTTATGAAGTCAGAACACAGACAATCATGTTGATTTATCCGTGTTCGGACGAGGATTTCCGCCGCTGAGCCGCGAACGCAGCCGGTTAACGCAGCGTCAGACAACGCAATCTGTAGAGTTGTTCAAAAGTTATCCACAGGCCGACGCAGTGGCGGCAGGTCTGCTGCCGCAGTCGCTCCGGAAGATATCAGATTCCGCGCGAACCTTCAGTCAGGCGCGCCATCTTCCTCGGTGGCGGCCGATGACCCGCCGGCCAGCGCGGCCAGCTGCTCTTCCAGGGCCAGGACTCGTGCCTGGAGCGCTTCGTTCTCCTCGCGGGCCTTGGCGGCCATATCCCGGACCACATCGAACTCCTCGCGCTGGACAACCTCCAGCTCGTTGAGCACGCGCTCAGCCTGGGTGCGGAACAGGGTATCCATCTCGCCGCGCAACCCCTGGGCGGCGCCTGCGGCATTGGTCATCATCTTGGCCAGTTCGTCAAAGAAACGGGCGGAAGTGGTGGTCATCCGGGAATTCCCAACTGCATTGATGTGTCCTGAGTATGGGGCCGGCGCCCGTCCCGTTCAAGGGCATCACGGCATTGCGGCTTGACCCCCGGGGGCGAACCACATCATGGTCGCCCGGCGCAAACCTCCGCCAGAGTCAGCCCAGACAGAATGCCCTTCCCCGCAATCGATCCGGTCGCCTTTGCCATCGGCCCAGTGGCGATCAAATGGTACGGTCTCGCCTATGTGGCGGGCCTGCTTTTTGCCTGGTGGTATGCCCGCAGGCTCTGCGCGGCCCCCCGGCTCTGGACCGGCGCGCCGCTGCAGCCAAACGAAGTGGACGACCTCGTCTTCTGGTGCGCGCTCGGCGTCATCCTGGGCGGCCGGCTCGGCTACGTGCTGTTCTACAAGCCCCTGCACTATCTCTCGCACCCGCTGGAAGCCCTGGCCGTGTGGCAGGGCGGCATGTCCTTCCATGGCGGTTTCCTGGGCGTGGTCCTGGCAATGTATCTCTATGCCCGGCGCAAGGATGTTAGCGTCCTGCCCCTGTTCGACCTGGCCGGCGCGGTCGTGCCGATCGGTCTCTTCTTCGGGCGGATCGCAAACTTCATCAACGCGGAACTCTGGGGCCGCGTGACCGACGTCTCCTGGGGGGTGATCTTTCCCGGCGGCGGCCCCCTGCCCCGTCATCCCAGCCAGCTCTACGAGGCGGCGCTTGAAGGCGCGGTGCTGTTCGGCGTGATCTGGTGGCTGACGCACTCCAGGCTGAAGTTTCGCGAGATGGGCTTCGTGGCCGGGGCGTTCGCCGCCGGATACGGGGCGGCGCGCATCGTCGTTGAATTCTTCCGCGAACCGGACGCCCATCTCGGCTATCTGCTGGGGCCCATTACAATGGGCATGCTGCTCTCCCTGCCCATGGTCCTGGCCGGTGCGGCACTGATGATACGGGCGGAACGAAAATCATGACGGACAGGAAGGACACCCCCCTGGAGGCAGAACTCAAAACCCAGATTGCCCAGGACGGGCCCCTTCCGGTGGCCCATTACATGGCACTTGCCCTCGGTCACCCGAAATACGGCTACTACATGCGCGGCGATCCGTTCGGTGCGCGCGGGGATTTCATCACCGCGCCGGAGGTCAGCCAGATGTTCGGCGAGCTGATCGGGGTTTGGTGCGCAGCGGCCTACCGCTTCATGGGCGATCCAGAGCGCTTCGCCCTCGTGGAGCTTGGTCCGGGCCGCGGTTCCCTGATGGCCGACCTGCTTCGGGCCGCCAGCGTCATGCCCGGGTTTCGCGAGGCCGCCGAGCTCCATCTCGTCGAGACCAGCCCGGTTCTCGCCAATCAGCAGAAGATCAAGCTCAAGGGCGCAGCCGGGGAAATGCACTGGCACGCCGCGTTGGACGATGTGCCGGATATGCCGCTCATCGTCATTGCCAACGAGTTCTTCGACGCCCTGCCCATCCAGCAGATGCAGCTCACCGAGGGAGGCTGGCGCGAACGTGTGGTCGGGTTGCAGGGAGACCAGCTGACCATGGGTCTTGGCGGACCGGCTAGCGCGCCTGCCTACGCAGCAGCCGCAGAGCCCGGTGCAATCGCCGAGGTCTCTGCCGCGAGGGACGCTGCCGCCCGCATCATCGGGCAGCGGATCGCCGTGCATGGCGGCGCCGGCCTGATCATCGATTACGGACATATGGAGTCTGCTTGCGGCGACACCCTCCAGGCCATGTCCAAACACGGCTATGTCGACATCCTCGAGCGTCCCGGCCAGTGCGACGTCACCAGCCATGTGGATTTCGAGGCCCTTGCCGCGGAGATCGAGGCCGGCGGCGCCAAAACCCACGGGCCGGTTCCGCAAGGGCCATTCCTGTTGTCCATGGGACTGCAGATCCGGGCCGAGAAGCTCAGGGAGAAGGCCATGCGCCGCCAGGCCCGCCACATTGACAGCGCGGTGGAGCGTCTTGCTGCGCGCGAGCAGATGGGCGAACTCTTCAAGGTGCTCGCCGTAACCCATCCGGACTACCCCACGCCTGCACCTTTTGAAGGATTGACCGCATGATCGAAGCAGAATGCCTCAAATCGGGTTCCGGCGGCATCCGCATCCGGCATGGCTTCTTCACGCGCGAAGCCGGGCACTCCACCGGGCTCTATGCGTCCCTCAACACCGGGCTCGGTTCGGATGACGACCGCGAGACGGTCATGAAGAACCGTGAAACGGTCGCCAACGCGCTCGGCCTGACCGGAGAACGCCTGGTGACGCCCTACCAGATCCACAGCCCGGACGCGGTGATCGTGGACGAACCCTGGCCGCCCCAGCACGGACCGAAGGCGGACGCGGCGGTGACCGCCAAACCCGGCATTGCAGTCGCGGTCAACACGGCCGACTGCACGCCCGTCCTGTTCGCCGACCCCGCAGCAGGTGTCGTGGCAGCGGCCCATGCGGGCTGGAAAGGCGCGTTCGGCGGTGTCCTCAAGTGGACGGTCGAGGCGATGGTCGAGGCCGGCGCATCCCGGCAGAACATCTCCGCCGCCATCGGCCCCACCATCTCGCAGGCCGCCTACGAGGTTGGCCCCGAATTCAAGGAGCGTTTCGTCGAGGCAGATAACGGATATGCCCGGTTCTTCATCCCATCAGAACGCGAGGGCCACCACATGTTCGACCTGCCGGCCTTCGTCGAGATGCGGCTGGAGGAGGCCGGCATCGGCCATATCGAGAATCTTCACTTGTGCACCTACGCCGATGAGGACCGCTTCTTCAGCTACCGCCGCAAGACGCACAGGTCGGAAGCGGATTACGGCAGGCAATTGTCGGCAATCGCCATCGAAGTCTAGCGCCATCCCGGGTCACGCGAACTGCCCTAGCGTCACCCGTTGCGATCGATAATAATGCACCCGGATCGAATCACAGGGGGCAACTGACGGCATGTATTATCTGCGCCTGACGTGGCAGTTGGTCATCGTGCTCGCCGTTCTGGCAGCCGCGAGCCCGCTGATGTCCGCCGGCGTGGCCTTCGCGCAAGGCACTGCCGGCAGCTCGTCTGAGGTCCGGGAAGCACTGGAGAAACTCAAGCGTTCGAACCGCTACGAATTTGAGCTCCCGAATCAGAATGCGGCGGAACTGGACCCGTCACTGGCCCCGCGGGGGCCCGACACGCCCGGCAACCGGTTTGACCGGCACCCTCCGGACAAGCCGACCCTGCTGCCGACATCGATCCCTTCGGAGCTGCGCTTGCTGTTCTGGGTGCTGATCTTCGCAGCACTTGGCTATGTGCTTCTGCCCCTGATCTCCGAGTTCGTCTTCAAGGCCCGGGCGCACAATACAGGCTTCGGGGACGCCGAGGCCGGTCATCCGTCAGAAGCCGGCGATGCCGAAGCCCTCTGGGGACCGGAGGCATCCTTCGACCAGGCGCAGAAATTCGCCAGCACCGGCAACTATGCCGGAGCCGTGCACAGCCTCTGGATGTGCACGGTGAAGGACATCGCCGCATCGCGCAACGCAGCAGCCGTCTCGCCCGCCAACACCGGGCGCGACATCGTCGATGCGCTCAAGGAAAGAGCCCTGCTGATGTCTGCCGTGGGCACACTTGTGCGCAAGGTTGAAATATCCCGCTTCGGCGGGCGGGATCTGGATGGCACCGATTATTCGGAAAGCCTGGAGGCGTTCGAACGCGCCCGGGAAATCATCACGGCCGGGAGAGCCACCTGAGATGAGGCGCCTGAGGACTCTCCACCTGCGCTGCCCTGCGAGCGTGCAGCCATGAGCGAGCGCGGCACAGCGGAGGAGCCTCAGGCCGGCCCAAGCCAGGCCACGAGCGCTGCCGAACCCGTTGAACGGGGCGGCGGCTTTTCTCCCAGGGCTCTGGCCATTCTGATCGGGACAGCCACGCTCGCCATGGTCCTGACCTTCTATTTCCTTGTGCATCAGCAGAAGTCCCAGCCCGGCAGTTCCTCCCAGCCCGTCGGCGTCGAGAAGCGGGCGCTGGGGCTGCGCGCCCTTGTCGATCTGCTCGGTCTGGTCGGCATCCGCGTCACGCCGGTCTCCGCCTTCCAGCGCCCGTCGGAAAACCGGCGCGCAGTCGTCCTGCTGCCCGAGGTCGGTCGGCCCGAGACCGTGGATGCGGCGCTGTCGCGCTTCAAGGATACACGCGCGATCGTGTTTCTGCTTCCCAAACGGGCGGCCATCCCGCCCAAGCGCCGGGTGGTCGGCGGTCCGGCCTACGCGATAGCTCCGGCCGGGCCGATCCGCCGTGTGGTGAACCGCATCTCCAGAGGCAGCAGGCTCGTCCGCACCGCCGGGAACCGCCCCTGGGACCGGCGGCGCGGCAACTTCAGACACGCGCCAGCCCTGGCGGATCCGCAGCTTGTGAGCAGTGGGGCGTTCGAGACTGTGCTTGGAACCAAGGACGGCGCCTGGGTCGCAGCGCTGCGCGAAAGCGGCAGCAGGCGAAACAGGGTTTATGTGATTTCGGATCCAGACCCGCTGCAGAATCACGGCCTCGATGACGGCGCGAATGCAGAGCTCGCCGTGGAGCTGATCCGGCACCTGCTCGGGCGCGACGGCGTTCTCCTGATCGACGATACCGTGGCAGGATCGGTGAGCCCTCCCTCGTTCTGGCGCGAGCTGTTCCGCTTTCCGTTGCTCGTTCTGACCCTATCCGCCGCCCTGGCGATGATCTTCGTCCTGTTGAAAGCCACCGGCCAGTTCGGCTCGCGGGATGCCGGCCGCACGTCACTGCGCTCAGGGCGCGCCACGATCATTGACGCGAGCACGGCGCTGATGTCGCGCGAGAGGCATGCGGTCTCGGTCCTCAGACGCTACTGGCACCAGTCGCTCCGCACGGTCGGCCGGCAGTACCGCCTCACGGATCTGGCCAGCAGAAGCGACATCATTTCCAGGTTGCAGGCGATCGAGGATGACCGCGAGCTCTCAGCCACAGCCGCGGAGATTGAAAGAGAATGCGGGGAACTGGAGAGCGGCGGCTCTGCAGCCCGGGCCGTGCAGCAGGCGCGGCGCATACACACCTGGCGAAAGGAGATGTTGAGTGGACACCGAAAAACTTCGGCAGCTGGAAGCCGCGCTCGACGCTGAAATCAGCAAGCTGATCGTCGGCCAGAAGGAGGCGCAGTGTCTGCTCCTGATCGGGCTGCTGATCGGCGGGCATGTCTTGTTCGAAGGCCCGCCCGGCACCGCGAAGACACTGCTCTGCCGGACCTTTGCCAAGGCGACCAATCTTCAGTTCAGCCGGATCCAGTTCACCCCGGACCTGATGCCGGGCGACGTGCTGGGTTCGAACCTGTTCAACTTCAAGGAAAGCAAGTTCGAGCTGATCCTCGGGCCGGTGTTCACCGAGATCCTGCTGGCCGACGAGATCAACCGGACCCCGCCGAAGACCCAGTCGGCGCTGCTGGAGGCCATGAACGAGCGCTCCGTGACGATCGACGGAACAACCCACACCCTCAGCGAAGGGTTCATGGTCGTCGCCACGCAGAACCCGCTGGAACAGCAGGGCACCTACCCGCTTCCCGAAGCGCAACTCGACAGGTTCCTGTTCATGCACATTCTGGATTACCCCGAACGCGACGACGAGATTGCCATTCTCGCCAATGCCCAGAGCGGATTGTCCATGAAAGAGGTGAAGCCCATCACCAATCTCAGAACCATCGTGAAGCTGCGCAAGGACATCAAGTCGATCCTGCTGACCGAGGAAATTGCCAGCTACATCGTCGACCTGGTCGGCGCAACCCGGAGGCACCCCGCCCTCGCCTTCGGCGCCTCTCCCCGGGCTGCGGTGATGCTGGCGGACGCCTCACGCGCCATGGCGGCTCTGGAGGGCCGAGACTTTGTCATTCCCGATGACGTCAAGGATCTTGTCGCGCCCACCCTGCGCCACCGGGTGATCGTCTCGCCGGATGCCGAAATCGACGGCATGACGGCGGCGAGCGTGCTGGACGAGATCGTCAGCCAGACCGAGGCGCCGCGCTGACCATGGGCGCGGTCGTCCCGACCAGGCGGCTTTTGCTGCTGGCCGGATTCGGTCCGGTGCTCAGCGTGGCCGTCTTGTTTGTTGATCTCTCATTGTGGTTCGTCGGGCTGGGATATATCTGCGCCATCATATTCGTTGCGATCTATGATGCCCGCACCGGCCTTGCCAGGCGCCATCTGAAAATCGATCCGGAACCGCCCAGCGTTCTGCATGTCGGGGAAACGGGTTCGCTGGGGCTCCGTATCGCGGCCACCGGCCGGGGGGCCTCAGCCTTCGTCGAAATCTTGTGCGATGCTGACGAAAGGGTAGAAAAGCCTGCACCGGCCAACATTCAGCTCGATACCGAAGGCAACGGCGAGCTGACGGTACCGTTGCGGCCCGTGCGCCGCGGCACGGCGCATATAGAGAGCATCTGGTGCCGCTGGGAAGGTCCGTTCGGTCTGACCCTGCGCACCAGCCGGCAGAAGGTCGACCTGGAGATCCCGGTGCTCCCCAACATTCCAGCCGTGCAGCGGGCCGCCCTGCTGCTCGACCGACGCGGTGCGCGGGCCGGGGACAAACCGCAGCTCATGGCCGGAGCGGGTTCCGAATTCGACGCCTTGCGCGAATACGTGGCGGGCCTCGACCGGCGCAGCATCGACTGGAAGCACTCCGCCCGCCACTGGAAGCTGATCTCCAAGGAGTACAAGACCGAGCAGAACCACAATGTCGTTCTCGCGATCGACTGCGGACATGTGATGCGCGAGCCGATTGCCTCGATCCCCAAGGTCGACCATGCAATCAACGCCGCGCTGATCGTCGCCTACCAGGCCCTGCGGGAAGGCGACCGCATCGGCGTGTTCGGGTTTGATGCCGAGCCGCGCGTGATCAGCCTGCCAAGATCAGGCGACAAGGCATTTGCAAGGATACAGCACACGCTAGCCGCCCTGGACTACAGCCTCAGCGAACCCAACTTCACCTTCTGCATGACCCGCTTGATGGGTGAATTGCGCGAGCCGTCCATCATTCTGGTCATCTCCGATTTTCTCGACTCGGTCTCAGCGGAACTCATGGTGGAAAGCCTGACCCATCTCGCCAAGCGTCATCTCGTGTTGTTCGCGGCACTGTCCGACCCGGAGCTTGCCGCAACAGCAGATGTTGAACCCGATGACTATTCCGGCATGGTAAGATCGGTCGTGGCCGAGGATCTGATCCGGCAGCGCAATGCGGTGCTGACCCGCCTGCGGCGCGCCAAGGTCGACGCCTTCGATGCCTTTCCCAGACAACTCGATGTCCAGCTCCTGACGCGCTTCGTCGCCATCAAGGAACGGGCAACGTTCATCCAGACTTAGAGTAAGGAGAAATCATGCCCGAAGCCCAGGCCGGGCCGTCCCGCCAGCCGACCAGACCGCCCGAGAGATGCCCCCGTCCGGTGATCGCATTCCGGCAGGACAGAGGCTAGCAATGGCGACTGCAGGCCCGGACTTCGAGGACATGGTCCACCCGCCCCGGCCCGGCAGGGACGGCAGCGATGCGTCGGTGCGCAGCGCCCGCTTCCGGCGCGAGCGGGAAGGCGACTGGCAGCGGCTGGAAGAGCTGCTCGCCAAGCTCGGGCCGCACGGGCGTGGAGAGCTTTCATCGCGCGATCTGCTGGCGCTCCCGCATCTCTATCGCACGACCCTGGCCTCACTGAGCGTTGCCCGCAGCTATGTTCTGGACAGCAACCTCGTGCAGTATCTGGATTCCCTTGCCTTGCGCGCGCATCTCGCCATGTTTTCCTCCCGCGAGACCATTCTGGGAGCCCTGTGGCGGATCCTCGCGCGGGACCTGCCGCGCAGTGTTCGTTTCCTGAGCCTCCCG
>JBCCEL010000228.1:0-10072 GCA_039030315.1 Pseudomonadota bacterium | reverse complement strand
CCGGCCAGGGTCATCAGATACATCGGCCAGAACCGGCGCAGGGTTTCCCGGAAATAGCCGGCATCGATCATCACCGCGGTATTGGTGGCAAGCGAGGGCAGGAGTACGAGCGGGATAGCGGTCTTCAGGCCGAGAGCCAGAACCAGGAAAGGCAGGGCCGTTGACGAAAACCCGAGGCCGGTCAGCCCCTTGATGAAGCCGGCGAACACGAAACCGAACACCGCGAGCGCAATTAAGGAAGCATCCAAGATGGGTCCGCCGGACGATTGCTTGAGAGCATCCGGTTTAGCTCAGCCCGGTCCCGCGCGCCAGCGGCTCGCGTTTGGTTATCGTTAAGTATGTTCCTTCAAGCGAATTTAATTCAAATGCGGGCAGTTTAGGCCGTTCCTCAATTCAGTAAGAGTGAGTATTGCGTATGATTATGAGTGGGGCGGGGGCGTTCTGGAGAGATGAGCGCGGAGCAACGGCGATCGAATACACGATGGGCGCTGCCTTCATTGCTGTCGCCATTGTGGGTGCAGTCGGGTCGATCAGCACGACCCTGGAGAAAGAAACGTTCGCGCGGCTGAACAGCGGGATCGTCACCGGCTCCATCCAGACTTCAGCGGAGGAACCGCAGGCTGTCGAGGAGACGGTGGAAGTGCTCGCTGTTGAGACAACCGCAAACCTGGCGGCTTTCGAGGTTCAGGAGCAGCGCATGGCACCCGTCGCCGAATGGGAGCCGCTGCCCGGAAACGGACCGCCCATCTATACCGTCAGCGTTGCCGCCCCTTCCTGCAGCAGCGTCGAACTCAGCTCAAGCTGCCGCCCGAGCGTCGGCCAGACCACGTTCCAGGGCTGGAAAGGTACACGCGAGGATTAGAAACCAGGACGCTCTGGATACTATTCTGAACAGGTCTCCCTAGAATGTCGCTCTCGGGCGTGACCCGAGGGCCCAGGGCCACAAAGCTCTGAGTGTGGAGTCCTGGGTCCTCGGTTCGGGGGCCGAGGACGGCGGAGATTGTCATTGAGGCCTTCCGAGAGGCCGCAGGCAAGGGCCTGTCACTTGCCGTCGACGACCGTCAGTTTCAGGACATCGACCATTGTGGCGTGCGCTGGCACGCTGCCGGTGTTGACGATTCTGTGGGGCTGGTCGCCGCGGTATCGCAGTGTTTCGCCTTCGGCAACCGTCCGGGTTTCCTCGTCAACTGTCACTTCAAGAGATCCGGCCAGCACGGAGAGGTGTTCCACCGTGCCCGGCTGATGGGGTTCTGAAATCAATTCGCCGCCGGGCTCGGCGCGGAAATCATACCACTGCAGCCAGTCGACAACCTGCAACGCGCCGACGATAGCGAGGGTGCATTTGCCGTCCTGGCTGGTGAGTACGGGGATGGCGCTGCCGCGCTGATGCTCCAGGAAATTTGAACCGTCATCGCTCTTCAGCACCTCGTCTATGGAGCTGTCCAGTGCCCGCGACAGGCGCAACACGGTGCCGATCGTCGGGTTGGTTTCGTTGCGCTCGATCTGCGAGATGATGGACTTGGCCACCCCCGACTGCTCCGACAGATCGCCCAGCGACATATTGTAGGCCTTGCGCAGGCGCTGGATCGTCTGGCCCAGGGCAGGCGGCAGATCGGTTTCTTTTTTCTGGGCCAAGGGGTGTCTCCAAACAGATTGACTCTTGTACGTTCTTTTTATAGAACATACGTACGTCTTTACGAACGATGGGATTTGGGACGGCAAGCACCGTCAATGTGGCCATCAAGGTGGCGCATTTCGGGGAAAAACTCAAGGTCCCCATCTCCTTTCGCGTTCAGACACAAGATTTGTCCTGTTTCGAAAACCGAACAGCACAGACGGAGAGCGAAATGACCATTGGACACGTGCTTACCGCTAACCGGCTCAATGACGGCCTTGTTGTATTTCTGACACCGGCCAATACCTGGTCCGGGAACATCGACGAAGCGGTGCTGGCGCAGGAAGAGAAAGCTGCCGCCGCCCTGGAGCGCCGCGGCAACGAATTCGAGGGTGCCAATGTCGTCACCGGCGCCTACATGGTCGAGGCGCAACGCACAGGCGGGATGATCACGCCAACCCATGTGCGCGAGCGTATCCGTGCCTGCGGGCCGACCGTTGCATATCTTGCCGAGCGCACGCCTCCTTGCGCGGCGCAGGGCAGCGCTATCGCTGCCTGAAGGCAGGTTCCAACAGCGCCTGTGAGGCATGCGGAGGCACGCCGATGTACCGCTATGATGAGTTTGACCAGACCTTCGTCGACCAGCGTGTGGAGCAGTTCCGGGCCCAGGTTGACCGGCGCCTCAGCGGCGAGCTGACGGAGGACGAGTTCAAGCCTTTGCGGCTGATGAACGGTCTATATCTGCAGCTTCACGGCTACATGCTGCGGGTGGCAATCCCCTACGGCACGCTTGATGCCCGGCAGATGCGCGTTCTGGCGGACACCTCGGAAAAGTACGACAAGGGCTACGGCCACTTCACCACCCGGCAGAACATCCAGTACAACTGGCCGAAGCTGCATGAAACGGCTGATCTTCTGGCAGATCTCGCAATTGTCGAGATGCACGCCATCCAGACCTCAGGAAACTGTATCCGCAATGTCACGGCCGACCACTGGGCCGGTGTTGCGGCAGACGAACTCTCTGATCCCCGTCCGGTCGCCGAGCTGATCCGTCAATGGTCTTCGCTGCATCCCGAGTTCTCGTTCCTCCCGAGGAAGTTCAAGGTTGCAGTGACGGGTGCGCCGGCTGACCGGGCGGCGGTCAAGTTCCACGACATCGGCCTGCGGCTGCATCTCGATGAGGATGGCGAGCGCGGTTGGGAGGTCATCGTCGGGGGCGGGCAGGGCCGTACTCCCATGGTGGGCGTAACGGTACGCGCCTTTCTGCCAGAGCCGGAACTGCTTGGCTATCTTGAAGCCATCATGCGGGTCTACAATCTGTTCGGCCGCCGCGACAACAAGTATAAAGCACGTATCAAGATCCTCGTGCACGAGCTTGGCGCAGAAGAGTTCAGCCGTCTGGTTGAGGACGAGTACGAGCGTGCGCCCAGGCCCTCGCTTGAGGTGGAGCGCAAGGAACTCGACCGCATCACGGCCTACTTCGCTCCTCCCGCCTATGATGCATTGCCCAAGCTCTCTCCGGACCTGGAGCGCCACAAGCTGGAAAACCCGGATTTTGCCCGCTGGGTGAGTACCAATGTCGCCGCGCACCGGATTGACGGGTATGGGATCGTCAACATCTCGCTGAAACCGGCCGGAGGGATTCCCGGCGACGCGACGGCTGAACAGATGCGAACCGTGGCGGATCTGGCCGACCGCTTCAGCCATTCGGAGATCCGGGTCAGCCACCATCAGAACCTTGTGCTGCCGGATGTGAAGCTGTCCGACCTCCACGATGTCTGGACCGTGCTCTCCGCGGACGGCATGGGAGAGGCGAACATCGGCCTGATCGGTGACATCATATCGTGCCCCGGGCTTGATTACTGTGCGCTGGCGACGGCACGTTCGATACCGATTGCTCAGTCAATAAGCCGACGCTTTGAGGATCCGGCTCGCCAGCAGGAGATCGGCCCGCTGAAGCTGAACATCTCCGGCTGCATCAATGCCTGCGGCCATCACCACGTCGGCCATATCGGCATTCTTGGCCTGGAGAAGAAGGGCAAGGAGTTCTATCAGATCACAATCGGCGGGAACTCGGGCACCGATGCCAGCATCGGCGGCGTTCTTGGAAAAGGCTTCTCCGAGGACGAGATTGCTGGTGCAGTGGAGACCATCGTCGAGACATACCTGGCGCAGCGCTCAGGCGATGGCGAAACGTTTCTTGACTATGTACGCCGGGCCGGCAACGAGCCGTTCAAGGAGGCCCTCTATGCCGCTGCTTGATCGGACCGGAGCGGTCGCTGAAGATCCTTGGCAGTTCATAGGCCCGGGAGAAACCCCGCCCGGGGCAGGCGACATTGTCGTCGCCCTCGACGAACTGCCAGGCAATCACAGAGGCTTGCTCGGCGCGGTAATTCCGAATGACCGGGACGTCGGCGCTCTGCAAGATGCCATCTCCCGCCTTTCTCTGGTCGTGCTGGCCTTCCCGGTGTTCTCGGACGGCCGTGCCTACAGCCAGGCGAGGCGGCTGCGGGATCACCTGGGTTTTGACGGCGAAATCCGGGCGTCAGGGAATATTCTGCCCGATCAGTTCGCATTCATGCTCGAGGCCGGTTTCGACACCTTCGATGTCAAGACGGACCGGTTTCCGCTCGCGCGCTGGCGGGAGGCGCTGCAGGCGGTGACCTTTACCTATCACCGCCAGCTTGGGCGGGCCGGCCAGCGAGCGATCCTCGCCGCCCGGCATGCCGGGTAGCGCCGGCTACTTCTTAAGCACGCATTTTCCGTTGACGATTTCGCGTTCCTTCGGGCATTCGCACTTGCCGCGCACGTTTATGATCTCGCCGGGCAGGCACCTCGCGCGCACTTTCACCAGGCACTTGCCGTCACGGTTTTTCAGGTTCAGATAGCACTGGCACCTGCCCTTCTCGTTCAGGATCATGTTGTCCTTGCAGAACTTGCCCGGTTCGCCGGTCGAGGGCCTTGTTTCCAGCCGCTTGGGCTTGACCGGTGCCGGCTCTTTCTTGACTTTCGGCCTGGGCTTGGGCGTCTGGCCGGCTTCTTCGTCCTGAGGAAGCTGGCACAACCCGTCGATGTCCTTCAGACCTTTCGGGCAGGCGCAGCGTCCACGCTTGTTGCGGACCTTGCCGCCGTCGCAAGCCGGTTGTTCCTGGGCCGGTTTTTTGGGTTTGTTGCTGCGTTCCGGCTCGCTCTCCTTGACGCACTTGCCACCGCGTTCATAGAGGCCGGGCAGGCAGGCGCAGAGGCCGGAAGAATTGCGGTACCGGTCCGGACCGCAGGCCTTGCGGCCGCTGTCGGGGAGGGGAGTGCGCTCAACCTCCTCATCCGGCGTGAGCTGAGGTTCTGGCTTGGGACGCGGCCGTTCAGCAGCCACACATTCGCCCGCCTGGCTTTCCGTAAGTCCTTTGCGGCAAACGCAGGAGCGCCCGCGCTGCACCCTGTTCCGGGGACAACGCAAACGAACGCCGGGGGCCGCTTCGGTCTGCTCGGTACCGGGCTCGTCACCGGGCAGTTCCCGGCGTGGTGGCGGGGCGTACTCGCCTGTATCAAACAAGGCGATAGAGGCGCATAGCCGGTCGTTGCGGGCATGCGCATCCCCTACGCCCCAGTTCTCGAGCAGTTCGCGAACGAGAAAGCGATCGAGCCTGCCGGTCACGGGCAGGCCTTCATCGGATTGCAAGCGCGCGATTGCCGAACGGGTTGCCGGGCCGACGATACCGTCAGGCCGCCCAACGTCATATCCGTCTTCATTGAGGATCCGCTGCACCAGCCGGTTGCGGGCTTTGAGCGCGCCCGGCCGGCTCCAGTCGATTTCCGCACAGATCCGCAACCGCGGCCGCCGGACATCCGGAGGAACATAGGCATCCACAGTGAAGCGGCTGCGTTCGCCCGGTGCGAGACTGGAATTGCGGTGCCGGCAAAACAGCTGTCTGTTGCCTGGCGAACATGACCAGTTCGGGCCGCCGGCCCGGATCAGTCGGAGCCGCTTCGGGCGCGCATCGGCGCGGACCGTGATCGGCGCCACAAACCGCCCTTCGCCGCGATTGACGACGGAAAAGACGATGCGGCAGCGCTGTCCCAGCGCGCAGCCGTCACGAGCCGGGCGCAACCGCACCGCAAGGTCGGGACGGTCCACAAAGACCTGCGCCCCGGCGGGCGAAAGCTGAGTGATCTGAACGGGGAGTGAGAGGATAGCAGCCGCAAGCAATCCAAAGGCGAGACGAACAACCAAACGCATAATTTTCCCTCTAAGCCGCCACCCTGCCAAGGAGGACGTTACAGCTGCCTGACACCCGTCTCTCGAGTCTTGGTATTGGCCAGCGAAAAGTGGCGAGAAAATGCCCAAGAGTGCTCATCTCCAGAGCTGCGTGCCGCTCTCATGCAGCCGAATACCATGTCGCGGCCGGGTCCCCAGGCATCATGTCGATAAGTCCTATTTCCCAATCCAGATAGCGCCGGTACTCCCGGGCGGCCTGCGCCGGATCATCCAGATCGCCGCCATTCACGTGCATGTCGTCCGGCGCGCTGGCCAATGCCGTAAGACCGGTTTCAACCGGCTTTTCCGCGGCACACCAGGCGTTCATCCCGCCTTCAAGACAAAAGACCTCACGGCCGAGCGCCTGGAGGTCGGCGGCAATCAGGGCGACGTATCCTGCATCGGCGCCGACAAGGACGATGCTGCCTGCAGGCAGATTCCCCTCGTCCCGCGCAAGATAAGCCCGCGTCAGGAACCAGGCCCCGGGAACGTGTCCCCGGCGGTAGCTGACGGATGTCCGGACATCGGCGACAACCCACTCGGGGTTGCCCACGACGTCGTCGACGGAGACGCTCTGCGGCAGCCCGGCTGCGGCGCGCGGCGGTTTGTTCGTACCGGACGCAGTGAGCGTAAACACGTTGCGATACCCCATTCGCGAGAGCCAGTAGGCGCTTGCGCGGGCGCGTACGCCGTCATCATCTACGAGCACGGTCAGTGCATTCCGCACCACGAGGTAGCGGTCGACGTTCTGCACCAGCTGGCCGCCCGGAGCATGGCGCGCGCCTGCGAGGTGGCCGGCAGCGAACTCCTCTTTTCCGCGAACATCCAGCAGACAGAGTGTCCGGTCGCTTTCCGTGCGCCAGCTCAGAAGCCGGTCAGCCGTAATTTCCTCAACACCTTGCGCATCGGCAAGAGCCCTGGCCGTCGGAAGAGGCGCGGCCTCCGGCTTGTCCAGAGGGCGGCTCGCGCCATGTTCCAGATCCAGCCCGGCAAACTCCCAATCTATTGTCCCGTTCTCCAGGGCGACGACTTCACCCGCTGCGCCGGCCTCGATCAGGGTCTGTGCGCCCAGAATGGAGCGGGTCCGGCCGGCACAATGCACGACAACCGCGGCACCCTCCGGGATTGCGGGCAAAGCCCGGTAGACCATTTCACCGTTCGGGCAGGAGAGGGCGCCGGGAATGCAGAAGTTTGCGTGTTCCGCCGGTGTGCGGCTGTCGAGCAGGAACACATTCTCGCCCCGCTCAAGGCGGTCCTTCAGATCTTCCGGTCGGATGCTGGGTGTGCCGGCTGTGTGTTCCAGATACTCGCCGAACGCCTTGCCGATGATGTTGACCCCGGAAAAAAGGTGAAATCCCGCCACGGACCAGGCGGCGAGTCCGCCGGCCAGCTGTCTGATATTTGTATAGCCCAGCCCCGACAGCACAGATGCTGTCCGCACGGCGACGTTATCTCCATCGTCGGTCAGCACAATCTCCGTATCGAGGCGGGGAACGGTCTTGCCGATCAGCAGCTCTAGCCTCGACAGCGGCAGATTGCTCGCACCCAGCAGATGAGCACGCGTGAAAATGCCTTCCTCGCGCGGGTCGATGAGCGCAAACTCATCTGATCCGTCAAAGCGCGCGCAGAGTTCGGCAACGGATATCGGCGTCATCGGGCATCTTCAATGAAGTCAAGGCGCGTGATCTTGAAGGCGTGCGTGGTTCCGGCCTCCATATCGAACTCGGTGCGCTGCGCCTGATGGGCAAATCCCTTGCCGTAGAGATGCAGGTGCAGGAGCGGTTCTGCGCCAAGTGCGTGGATGGAATGGATGCCATCCTCTGCAAGGCAGATTCCGCTGCCGGGCGTGACATCGATTTCCTCGATCACCTCGACTTCCCCGCGTCCATCCTCCGAACCGTCATCCACCCGGCGGTAAACCCTGTGGCGTTCGTCGCCTTCCACGGCGACAACAATCGCCCATGCGCCGCCGTGATTGTGTGGCCGATAGGTCTGTCCGGGCAGGCCTGAGTTCACGTAAAGCGCGTACCCTCCGCCGTCGTCCTCGTGGATCAGGAACGTGCGTTCCGTGCTGCCACCCTCTGGCAGTGGAAAGTCCTCGCGTGGAAACAGCTCCCGCCGACCGGCAAGGGCCAGCGTGTAATCGTGCGCGTCTGCCAGGGCGTTTTCGCTTGGGCCGCTGGCCAGAGCGGATCGAACGTGTTCAAGCGTGTTGCGGATTGCCTCGCGGCGCGCATGCAATGCACTCATAGGTGCCTCCAGGACAGATTGCTGCTTGCAGGAATGCACCAGATTTTTCGCATGCCATCAAGGTGCGAACGATATTCTCGGAAGTTGCGCCGTTAAAGACCGGGCTAAAGTCGCGATCGCTCGGGAAACGGGATGACGACGGGCTCTTCGGCGACCATCCGGAACATGTCGCGGAAGCTCAGGCCCAATTCGTCGCAGATCAGGTAGACGGTGCCGAGTTCGTGGCGAATCTCGCCGCACTCAATGGCCGATACGGCTTCTTCGGTGCGGCCGATTCTCTTGGCCAGTTCGATTCGACTCCAGCCTTTTTCTCGCCGGGATGCACTAAGCTTGTTGGGCAAGAAACTAAATTTCTTTTCCAGGTCCCCCACACTCATCCCAATTCACCCCTCAAGCTTCTTTATTTCCCGCTGCCTAACATAGTCGTCCGACATGGACTTTATGTCATCGTCTTGATTGTCTCTATGTTGTGCAAAATTTCTGCTAATGGTCAATGCGAGACTGTTAACATCATTGTCAGACAAATCAAATGCGAACGGAGGCTCCTGCAGGGCAGTCAAAACCCGATGAGACGCCTTGAACACTGCGCGGCGGGCATCGTCTTCACTGTCAAACAGGCCTAAAAGCCGTTCAATGTCCCTGTTCTGGCGACTTTCCTCATCCATTTCCCCCTGGCCGGTGGCCAGCCAGTGAAAGTTGACTTCCAGCGCTTCTGCGAGCCGCGTCAATGTCGCCGTGCGGGGCGAAACCGACTGGCCTATGAAGATCATGCGAATCGTATCCGGCGTACCGGTCGCACGCATGGATGCTGCACGTGGACTCAGCCCGCGCTTCTTAAGGGCGAACTTGAGCCGCTCCACGAGCGGCGCATTGGTCTTTTGCTGTGGCCTCGTCATCGCGTATACTCTTGCAGAATTTCAGCTCGGATTCATAGCGTTAAAAGCCCCTTGACGTAGCGTGAGCTATAACGCAAATAGTGGCGAAGGGCAAAGCCGTTGAGCGGCCGGGTTGGCGGTCACGGGTCTGACGGCTTTGGAATTTCGGGGAAAAGCGAATTGGTAAGGGTTCGCCGTTAGCGAGAGGATCAACAAAAGCTAAGGCAAAACGCAGGCGGACCAAAGCAAAGGTTCGCTGTCCGCTTTCCGATTTACTTGTGGACATGCGCGAACTTGGCGCCGAAAATTCTGCGCCGCGAACCCGACTGGAATCTGGTCATTCAGGCATTCTCGCAAAGCCAATTCCGTCCCCCCCGGAAGAATGACCGGATGGGCCGGAGGGGTTGGACCCAACTTAAGACCCCTCCGGCCTCATTCATTTCAAGCGTCGGAAAAGTGCCGATCGGACGGTCGTCACGGCTCAGCTGACAGATTGGCCGTAGTCGCGCCTGGCAGCCTCCGGCGAAACATAGCCACCCTCCACGTCACGCTTGATCAGTTCGGGGTCGCGCTCTCTTGGCTCGCCGTAGCCGGCTCCGCCGGGCAGGGCCAGCATGGCCTTGCGGCCAGCGGGAATGGATTGCCTGCCCTTGCCTCGCATGACTGTGCCGTCATCCAGCTCAAATTTCGTGGGGCCGCCCTCCAGCCCGCCTTCGCGGCCTCTGGCAGGGTGGCGCACGCGGTCGAACATGGCGGAAAAGTCGAACTCGTAGCCGTCCAGCGTGCCGATATCCATATACTGGCCGAGCCCGCCCCGGAACTCGCCTGCGCCACCGCTGTCTGGGCGCAGTTCCTTCCGCCAGATGACGACAGGACCGGTATGTTCCGTCGCCTCGATCGGCATGGTCATGACGCCGCTGGGGAAGGCTGTCGCGTTCATGCCGTCCAGCGTCGGCCGTGCGCCCGAGCCTCCGCAGTTGAACATGAGGACCTCAGCGCGGCGTGCGTCCGGCGGTGCGTTGCCGTCGGAGCTTGGCCGGATGGAGAGCTGGAAGTTGCAGAGCGATCCTGCCCCTT
>JBCCEL010000227.1:0-10106 GCA_039030315.1 Pseudomonadota bacterium | reverse complement strand
GGGGCGGAGCCGTGGACCGGTTCGAAGAGGGAGGGGTATTTGCCTTCCGGGTTGATATTGCCGGAGGGGGCGATGCCGATGGTGCCGGTGCAGGCGGGGCCGAGGTCCGACAGGATATCGCCGAACAGGTTGGAAGCCACCACCACGTCGAACCAGTCCGGATGCAGGACGAACTGCGCGGCCAGGATATCGATGTGGTATTTGTCGACCTTGATATCCGGATATTCGGCCGCCATGGCCGCAACCCGCTCGTCCCAATAGGGCATGGTGATGGAAATGCCGTTCGACTTCGTCGCTGAGGTGAGGTGACCGCCGCGGCGCCCGGCGAGCTCGAACGCGTAACGCAGGATACGGTCGACACCGAACCGGCTCATCACCGATTCCTGCACCACGACCTCCCGGTCGGTGTCCGGGAACATTCGCCCGCCAATGGAGGAATACTCGCCTTCGGTGTTCTCCCGCACGATCATCATGTCGATATCGCCGGGCCCGCGTCCGGCGAGCGGCAGCGGCACACCCGGCATGGCCCTTGCGGGGCGCAGGTTCACATAGAGATCGAACTCGCGGCGGAACTTGATCAGTGAGCCCCAGAGCGAAATGTGATCGGGCACGACCTCCGGCCAGCCGACGGCGCCGAAAAACAGGGCATCGGAGCCGATCAGCTTTTCCTTCCAATCGCCCGGCATCATCTCGCCGTGCTTCTGGTAATAGTCAGCTGACGCAAAGTCATGATGGCTGAAGTCTAAGCCAAGGTCGAAGCGCTTCCGCGCGGCCTCCAGCACCTTGATGCCTTCCGGCGTCGTTTCCTTGCCGATCCCGTCCCCGGGGATGGCCGCGATGTTCCAGCTGTTGGCCGTCATGCTCTGTTGCTCCTTGCGCCTTCAACGATTGGCCGGGTGGCCTGCCTGAGGAGCCTGACGACAGGCTGAGGGACATTGTGCAAGTGCCATCGCACGCGCGCCGTCCAGGGTTCCATCGACAGGAATCGAACCACTAGAGGCCCCCGCCAAACTCGATCAGCGCGTCCGCCGTGCGCTTGCCGTCTTCGACGGGGATGAGGTGGCCGAGGTCGTCGAAGACGATTTCGCGGGCGTCCGGAAGGCGGGCGAGGAGTTTGGCGACGACGTCGGGCTTGTAGAAGACCTTGTCGTGCGTGCCCGTCAGGTTGAGGACCGGGATCTTGATGTTCTCGTACGCGATGTCCCAGCTGGCGCTGCGGGCGCCGTCCATGAGCTGGTAGATGCCGGAGGTCTCGTCCATGGCTTCGTATGGAGCGGAGCCGAGAGCGTTGGGGCGCATCTTCTCCAGGAAGGCCGGGCCTGCAATATGGGGCAGCATGGCGTCCATGACCAGCTGGGCGCCGCCGGTCCTGGCGAGGCGCGCGGTGGCGTCGTTCACCCAGCCAAGATGCAGGCCGTCCATGCGCAGGGAATTGATGAAAACGATGCCGGCCGCATCCGCGCCGCGCAGGTAGGCGTTGGCTGCATAAAGGCCGCCGATCGAGAGGCCGACCAACACCGGCTTGGACGGAGAAAGCTCGTCAAGCAGCCGCATCAGATCCGAAGTGATCGTGCCCTCGTCCAGGGCATCACCGGCGGTGAATGCGCTGTCGGCCTGACCGCGGAAGTTCCAGCACAAGGTGCCGAAACCGGCATCCCGCAGTGCCGGTCCGATCTCGGCCTGCCACTGGGCGGTGCTGCCGCTCAGGGCGTTGATGAAGACGAATGTCGGCTTGCCGCCGGGCGCTGCGTCATATTCGTAGTACACAGACCGGCCCGGTCCGAGGTTGAGAGTAGCCATGGTTTCCTTCCTCGTAGATTCCGGCGGGAAGGTAAAAAGGCGCAGGCTCTGTGTCGAGCGCCATCTTGGCCATGATGCGGAAACGGGTCGGGCAGTGCCGGCCGCCCGGATCAGGGCGCCAAAGCACCAAGGGCCGGCGAAGTCTCCTCGCCGGCGCGTCAGAACTCAAGTTTGGGCGTGGTTTCGGCTGCGCCTAGCGGCGCGCGGTACGGCCCTTGGAGGGAAGTACACCTTCGCGCTGCAACTTCTTGCGCAGCAGCTTGCGGGCGCGGCGAATGGCTTCCGCCTTTTCCCGGGCCTTCTTTTCCGACGGCTTTTCGTAGTGACCGCGAAGCTTCATTTCACGGAAGACGCCCTCGCGCTGCATCTTCTTTTTCAGGGCTTTCAGCGCCTGATCCACATTGTTGTCGCGTACGATGACTTGCACAGAGTTCGTCCTGTCTTAAGCGTTTCGAGCTTTCGCTGATGTCGGTTCCGCAGGTGCACAGCCACCCGCTCCGCGGCAGAGACTGCCGCAGAATTTGCGCTGGAATACCAGTGCGAAGCTTAAAAAGTCAAGAACCCCGCTCGAAAATCGGGCAATTTATTTGCGTGGGAGCAGCCGGTTCACATGGCCCATCTTGCGCCCTGCGCGGGTCTCCGATTTGCCGTACAGATGAAGGCAGGCGCCGGCGCCGGTGGCAATGTCGCGCCACGTGCCGGCCTCGTCACCGATGAGATTGGTCATCACCACATCGCTGTGACGCGCAGGGTTGCCGAGCGGCCATCCGGCGACCGCGCGGATGTGCTGTTCAAACTGGCAGACCGCGCAGGCATCCTGCGTCCAGTGTCCGGAATTGTGCACCCGCGGAGCGATCTCGTTCACCAGAAGCTGCTGATCGCCACCTTCGCCGGTGACGAAGAGCTCGACGCCCATAACACCGACATAGCGCAGCGCCTCTGCTATGCTTTGGCCCATCCGCAGCGCCTGCTCCTGTAGCCTCCCCGGGATCGATGCCGGGACGGTGGAGGTCTTGAGGATGTGGTCCACATGTACGTTCTCTGTAATGTCGAAGGCCCGGATCTCGCCAGTGCCGGAGCGGGCAACGATGACGGAAACTTCGCAGGCGAGAGGGACACGTGCTTCCAGGACGGCAGGTGCATTGCCGATGGCATCCCAGGCGGAGGCGAGGTCGTCACCCGAGCTGATGCCGGTCTGACCCTTGCCGTCATAGCCGAAACGCCGGGTTTTCAGGATCGCCGGCAGCCCGATCCGGTCGACGGCCCGCTCCAGGTCTTCGCCCGTGCTGATCTTCGCCCAGCGCGCGACTTCCAGACCTATGGCCTCAAGATACTCCTTCTCCGTCGCCCGGTCTTGTGTGATGGCGAGAATTTTCGGATCGGGATGGACGGGTACACGGGCTGAGAGCAAGTCGGCAGTGACGTCCGGCACGTTTTCGAATTCATAGGTTACGACATCGACGCTGGACGCGAACTCCGCCAGCGCCGCCTCGTCTTCGTAGGGCGCGCAGATATGTGCGGCAGAAACGTCGAAGGCGGGGCTCGCCGCATCCGGGCAGTAGATGTGGCTTTTCAGCCCAAGCCGTGCGGCAGCCAGCGCCAGCATTCGGCCGAGCTGGCCGCCGCCGAGAATGCCGATCACCGATCCGGGCGGTAGAGGCTTCGTGCTGCTCATCGCGTCAGGCATCGTCCGATGGAAACTCGGCAACGGCGGCGGTGCGCCGGGCCCGGAAGGCATCAAGGCGGTCCGCAAGGGCATCGTCACCGATGGCCAGGACCGCGGCAGCAAGGAGCGCGGCGTTGGTCGCGCCGGCTCTTCCGATGGCAAGGGTGCCGACCGGTACGCCCGCAGGCATCTGCACGATGGAGAGCAGGCTGTCCTCGCCGCTCAGGGCCTTGGATTCCACCGGAACGCCG
The DNA here is from genome assembly GCA_039030315.1 of Pseudomonadota bacterium. Lineage (GTDB taxonomy): Bacteria > Pseudomonadota > Alphaproteobacteria > Rhizobiales > CAJQND01 > JAAEUE01. Next base: position 6,389 of record JBCCEL010000227.1, on the reverse strand, counting down.
AATACGGGCAGAGGCGTGAGCGAGGCCGTCATGCCCGGCAGATGCGCCGCTCCGCCGGCCCCGGCGATGATGACCTTGAAGCCGGCGTCCCTGGCACCACGGGCGAATTCGTACATCCGGTCCGGTGTCCTGTGGGCCGAGACAATCCGTGCTTCGTAGGGGACACCAAGCGCCTCAAGGGTCTCCGACGCATGCCGCATTGTCGGCCAGTCGGAATTGGAGCCCATAATGATGGCCACCTGCGGTGCGCCGCCCTTGCCGTCATCACTCATTGGAAATCCGTCTCCCACCCGGCGCAATTGACAAGGCGCCGCGAAAGGCGCGGATTATAGGGATGGGCAATGGTCACGCAAGGCGGGAATGCAGGTGGGCGGAGAAGACGGGCACAAAAGTGCAAAGGTGCTAGCCGAGGAAGTCGCGTCCTTGCGCGCCCGGCTTGACGAGCGCGACGCGGAGATCGCCCGGCTTCAGGGCCTGGTGGACATAGATCCGCTGCTGCCTCTGCTTAACCGCCGCGCCTTCCTGCGGGAGGCGGAACGGGCCTGGGCGTCCTCGGTCCGCCACGGCCACGGACTGGCGGTCATTTATCTCGACATTGACGGTCTGAAGACCATCAACGATGCACATGGGCATGCGGCTGGGGACGCGGTGCTCGGCTACGTCTGCGAGGTAGTGACTGCCAATATGCGGGCCGGCGATCTTGCCGGACGGATGGGCGGTGACGAATTCGCGCTGCTGCTGACGCATCTCACCTCCCGGCAGGCGGAAACGAAAGCAGAGGAGCTTTGCGGGAAAATAGGGGCGGGCGGAGTCCCGACTGATGCGGGTCGCGTCCAGGTGACGGCAACATGTGGTGTGTGCAGCAGTCGCGGTCAGGCTACGCTGAAGGAGCTGCTGAGAACGGCCGACGAACGGATGCTTGCGCTCAAGCGTGCGGCGCGCTGAGGCGGCTCAGGCGATAATGTCCGGCCTCAAGGAATCCTCCAGTTGTGTGATCTGATCCTTCAGCTGCAGCTTTTCCTTCTTCAGCCGCTTCAGGTGCAGGGGGTCTCCGCCATGAACCTCCAGGTCCTCGATCTCCGCGTGTAGGGTTTCGTGCCTGGTCTTCAGGTCGTCCAGTTCGGCCTTGGGATCCTGCTCGCCATCTTCAGACATTTGCGTACCTCCTCACGTTGTTCCGTGAACCGTCATACTGTCGTGCGGGCGGCAATCAATGCAAGGGGCTTGCTCGCAGAAACGTTAACCTTCGTTAACGGCAGATTCAGCTCCGGGGGCTGGGAAATTCGACAAATCGTCATAATTATGTAAGAATCGCACCTGTTGGCCCAACCGATATAAGGAAGGAGCTGCCTTATGAACCTAGAGGCTCATCTCAACGAATTGTCCGAAAAGCACAAATTGCTGAAAGCTGAGATCGAAGAGGAAATGATGAGTCCCTCGGCGGACAGTCTCAAGATCACAGAGATGAAACGTCGCAAGCTGAAACTAAAGGACGAGATGGCCAGGCTGCAGGGGCAGGAAGCCGCCTAGAGACCTTCGGTTTTTCAGGTTCCCACGATAATGGGGCCTGAGGTTTGTTGCAGGTTCGAAAGCATTCAGCGCACACGCGTCCCGCATATCGGCCGGACGCGATGCGCGCCGCGTATTTTACTGGTTCCGGTTACCCTGAAGAATTGCCAAGCCCGCCTGCGCCTGCGAAAATGGCGCCAACGATCACCAAGGAGCACGAGCTCATGAGCGGCAGAACCGTGGTTGCCGGTGTCGGCATGACGCCCTTCGTAAAACCCTCAGAAAGCGCCGGTTACCCCGAAATGGGCGCCGAGGCGATCCGTTCGGCGCTTGATGATGCCGGCATTGCCTATGACAAGGTCCAGCAAGCCTATGCCGGCTACGTCTACGGCGACAGCACCGCCGGCCAGCGCGTCCTTTACGATGTCGGCATGACAGGCATTCCCATCGTCAATGTGAACAACAACTGCTCGACCGGGTCGACAGCGCTGTTCCTCGCCCGCCAGGCCGTCGAGGCGGGCGTGGTGGATTGCGCGCTCGCCTTCGGCTTTGAGCAGATGGTACCGGGTGCGCTGGGCGAGGTGTTCAGCGACCGGCCCAACCCGCTGGAGAAGTTCATCGGGCTTGTGGATGAGCAGATGGGCCAGAATGATGTTCCCGTCGCCTTGAAGGTCTTTGGAGGTGCCGGGGTTCAGCACCAGAAAAAATACGGCACCGACCAGAGAACATTCGCCAAGATCAGGTCCAAGGCGAGCCGCCATGCTGTCCATAACGACAAGGCCATATTCCGGAGCGAGCTGAGTGTGGAGGACGTGCTCCAGTCACCTCCGATCTTCGGTGTGCTGACGCGGCTGCAGTGCTGTCCGCCCACCTGCGGCGCCGGAGCTGCCGTGATCTGCTCGGAAAAATTCGCAAGCGAAAACGGTATAGATGTTTCCATCCAGATTGCCGGTCAGGCCATGACAACCGACTATCCCTCAACGTTTGAGGAGAACGACATGATGAAGGTGGTCGGCTACGACATGGCGAAGGAGGCCGCCGCCCAGGTCTACGAGCAAGCCGGCGTGGGCCCTGGCGATGTGGACGTGGTCGAGCTGCATGACTGCTTCACCACCAATGAGCTCATCACCTACGAGGCGCTCGGCCTGACCTCCGAAGGCGGAGCAGAGGGCTTCATTTCCGATGACGACAATACCTATGGTGGCAAGGTCGTCACCAATCCGTCAGGCGGCCTGCTCTCCAAGGGGCATCCGCTGGGGGCGACGGGACTTGCACAATGTTACGAGCTGGTGAACCAGCTGCGGGACAATTCGGGCAAGCGGCAGGTCGAAGGTGCCCGCACGGCACTGCAGCACAATCTGGGGCTTGGCGGCGCCTGCGTCGTGACCATGTATCAGGCTCATTGATCGAAACGCATGGCCGAACTGTTCCTTGAGGGCCGGGTTGCCCTGGTCACGGGCGGCTTCACCGGCATCGGCCTGGCCATCGCTGAAGAACTGCTTCGGCGGGGGGCGTCCATTGCCATCGGTTCGCGGATCGGGGCCCGGCCGGCTCATGCGGAAGACAAGGCCTATTTTCTGGAAGCAGACGAAGCCAGCGCCGTTCGTGCGCATCTGGAAACTTCCGGCGGCAAGGTGTTTGCCGGACATCTGGATGTCGGAAAGCAGGAAGTGATCGGGACTTTTGTGGCGGAGGCCGAAGCCGCGCTCGGACCGATCGATATTCTGGTGAACAATGCGGGCACCAGCGTTCAAAGCCCGATCATCGGTCATTCCGAAGAGAGCTGGCTCACGGTGATCGACACGAACCTCAACGGTGCCTTCCGCATGACCCGCACCTGTATGCCGGGGATGCTGGAACGCCGCTGGGGCCGGATCATCAACATTGCCTCCACCGCAGCCAGCACCGGCCATGCGGAGAATGCCGCTTACTGCGCTTCCAAGGCGGGCCTCCTCGGCCTCACCCGCGTCACCGCACTGGAAGGCGCACCGCACGGCGTGACGTGTGCGGCGATCAGCCCGACCTGGGTGGAAACCAGGCTTATGCAGCGGAGCATGACCATTCTGGCTGAAGAGGAAGGCCAGGGGCGGTCCGCCGACGAAATGATGGATGAGACCCGCCAGGTCAATCCCCAGAACCGCATCGTGCAGGTGGAAGAGGTTGCCGCGCTGGCCGCGTTCCTGTGCCGGGAAGAAGCCAAGGGCATCACCATGGAGGATATCCAGGTAAGCGCGGGGGCCTTCTGGTGAGCCAGGGCGCCTGCATCGGAGTCGCAGGCGACTGGTACGAGGTCCATGCTCTGGGCGACGGGGTGAGCAAGATCCTCGAAACGCACATCACGCCCACACTGCGTTGCAACATCTGGCACATCCGGGGCCGCGACAAGGACCTGCTGATTGACAGCGGAATGGGTCTGAGGCCGCTGAAGAGGGAAGTCGCGCTGTTGTCCGAGAAGCCGGTCATCGCGGTGTCCAGCCATGCCCATTTCGACCATATCGGTTGTGCCCATGAGTTCGACTGCCGGCTTGGCCATGCGAGCGAAGCGCATATTCATGCCGAGCCGACCGAGGAGAATACGGCAACCTGGAGCGCATTCGTGACGGCCGAGACGTTTCTCGCCCAGCCACATGAGGGCTTCCGGGCCGAGGACTACACGGTGCAGCCCGCACCGCTGACCGGCTATCTGGACGAAGGCGACGTGATTGATCTGGGGGACCGGGTATTCCGTGTCTTTCACCTTCCCGGCCACTCACCCGGTTCCATCGCGCTCTACGAGGCGGAGACGAAGATTCTGTTCTCTGGCGATGTGATCTTCGACGGTGAGCTTTACGATACGGTTTATCATTCAGATCCGGCTGTCTACCGGGAGAGCCTCATGCGGCTGCGCGAACTCCCCGTCAGCGTGGTGCATGGCGGCCACTATCCATCCATGGGCCCGGCGCGGATGCGGGAGATCATAGACGGCTACCAGCACGGCCGCTTCCGCATGCCCGATCCCAATGCATGAGGCGCGCGGCGCATCCATGACGTGCTGAGCACGACGGATGGTGCCAACCGTAGTGTAGTCAGAATGCAAGTCTGCCCCTGAGTTCTTCGAAGGGATGCATTATGGCCTCCGCGTAGGCCGGGCGCCCCTGCAGGCGGGCGTACCAGGTACGGACTCTTGGCAGATCGGGTTTTGCGATCGGGTTCTCGAAGTATCTGTATAGCGTGGCCCCGGCCACGATATCCGCGGCAGTGAGTGAATTGCCGGTCAGATAATCGTGCCCGTCAAGCTGGTCATCGAGCTTGAGCATATGTGCTTTGAGTTCGTCCGCGGTCGCCTGGATCCTGGCCTCATCCTGATCCGGGACAGGTGTGCGCACGGACAGCCAGAACAGTCTGTTCGACGCTGGGTAGAGACGGGATTGCGCCCAGTCCGTCCACTTGTCCACTTCGGCCCGCTCGCGGGCGGTCTCCGGCCAGAACGTGCCCTCGCAGTACTCGGCGGCCAGATAGCGGATGATTGCAGTGCTCTCCCAGATCATGAGATCGCCGTCGGTGAGCGCCGGCACGCGGCCATGCGGGTTGATCCGGAGAAATTCGGGCTCGTCCAGCCCGCCGAAGCGGCCGCCCAGTTCGACATGGTCGAAGGCCTGGCCGGTCTCCAGCAGCATCCACCATGCCTTCTGCACGTTGTCTGAAGTCTTTCGCCCGTAGAATGTGATCATGTGTATCGCGTCAGAGGGACTTTTGGCGGCTTTCTGTTCGGGCCATACTAGCCGCCCGAAGGAGCACCCGCCATGGCCAGCACGACAACAGAATTGCCCGTCATTGATATCTCCAGGCTTGAGGGGGGCGGGAATGATGCCCTGCGCCGGACGGCAGATGAGATTCTTGCAGCCTGCGATGTCAGCGGGTTCTTCTATCTCGGCGGTCATGGAATTCCCGGGGCCGCGATCGCTGACATACGCGCTGTGGCCAAGACGTTCTTTTCCCAATCGGATGAGAGCAAGCGCGCCATTGCGATCAACCAGCACAACCGCGGCTATCTCGGCCCGGGCGAAGCGCGGATGAAGGGCGCAAAAAAGACAGATCTGAAGGAGGTGTTTTTCTGGGGGCCCGACCTGGCGGAGGATGATCCCGACGTCCTGGCAGGCGTCCCCCTGTGCGGTCCCAACCTCTGGCCGTCCGCGCCCGCCGGTTTCCGGACCCGCGTGCTGGCTTATGCTCAGGCAGTGCAGCGCGCCGGAGACCGGGTGCTCCAGGCATTTGCCCTCAGCCTTGGCGCGGACCGAAACTTCTTTGTCTCGCGCTATGACAGGCCGATGCTGAGGGGGCAGTTGATCCACTATCCGCCCCTGCCCGGCGATGCCGCGCCGGACCAGTTCGGTGTCGCCCCGCATTCCGACTTTGGCTGCATCACCCTGCTGCTCCAGGAAACCCCTGGGCTGGAGGTGTTTGCGCGGAACGGAGAATGGATCAAGGCGCCGCCCAGGCCCGGGACGCTGGTTGTGAATATCGGGGATCTGCTGGAGCGCTGGTCCAATCACAGGCTGCCATCGACGCGGCACCGGGTGCGCAACGAGACCAGTGCGGGGCGCTATTCGGTGGCCATGTTCTACGATCCCAGTCCGCGCGCCGTGGTCGACCCGCGCGATCTCGGGGCGGCCGACTGTGAGGACTATCCGCCGGTCGAGGCGGCCGAATATATCCTGGGGCGCAACAAGGGATCGTTCGCGCACTACAATCCAGAGATCAGGGAGCCGGCCTGATGGCACAGGAGCATTCGACGGTTGAGCTGTCCCTCGCCGAACTTGAAGACCTGACATGGCGCGCGCTGCTGGGAACCGGGCTAACAGAGGCCGACGCTGAGATTGTCAGGGACGTGCTGCTCTATG
>JBCCEL010000226.1:0-10132 GCA_039030315.1 Pseudomonadota bacterium | reverse complement strand
GAAAGCCGTCATAGTGCTCGAAGTAGTAGTAGATCCCCTCGCGCTCCATGATCCGCGAGGCGAATTCGAAGTCGCTCTCCTGATAATGAACGACATACCTCGGGTCAAGCCCTAGGACTCCACTGACGAGGGTTGGCGGTACCCATGAAAATCGCGCGCATCGAGATCCATCAGGTCGACCTGCCTTATGCCGGCGGCACCTATCGCCTTTCCGGCGGCCGGACCTATGAGAGCTTCGATGCGACCATTGTCCGGGTTATGACTGAATGCGGCCTGGAGGGCTGCGGAGAGTCGACACCCTTTGGCAGCACCTATATCGCCGCCCACGCCAAAGGCACACGGGCGGCGCTGGAGGAAATTGCTCCGGCCGTGGTCGGGCTCGATCCGCGCCTTCATGACCGGCTCAACGACCGCATGGATGACGCCCTGCTCGGGCATCTTGATGCCAAAACCGCCATTGATGTCGCGTGCTGGGATATCTCTGGCAAGTTACAAGGCCTGCCGGTCTGCGATCTGCTTGGCGGCCGGGTGGCCGGACCGGTCCCGCTCATCTCCTCAATCTACAGTTCAACCGATCCAGAGGACATGCGCCGCCGGGTTGCCGAGCACCGGGCCAAAGGCTTTCGAGGACACTCGGTCAAGATCGGCGCCAGCGAAGATGAAGGCGGCCCCGGCCTGGACGCTGAACGCATCACGGCCTGCCTTGCCGACCGGCAGCGGGGCGAATTCTTCCTTGCGGATGCCAATGGCGGAATGTCGCCGGAGCATGCCCTGAGGCTGTTGTCGCTGCTGCCGGCTGGAACCGACATCGTGCTGGAAGCGCCCTGCGCCAGCTGGCGCGAGACGCTTTCGCTCAGGAAACGCACTGGTGTGCCGATTATTCTCGACGAGCTGGCGCAGACGGAAGCCGACGTGGCACAGATCATTGCCGAAGATGCCGCTGACGGCATTGGCCTGAAGGTCTCCAAGCAGGGCGGCCTGACGCGCTGCCGGCGGCAGCGTGACATGTGCCGGGCGGCCGGACTGAGTGTGTCTGTCCAGGACACGGTTGGTTCGGAAATCGCCTTCGCCGGCGTCCTGCATCTGGCTCAGTCGACGCCTCGCTTGATGCTGTCCTGTGCGCTGGACACGCGTTCCATGGTGGCGAGAACCACCGCCCGCTTTGACGCCCCCATCATGAACGGCGGTGCTGAAGCGCCCGCACTGCCCGGATTGGGGATCGAGTCGGATCTGGACGTTCTGGGCGATCCTGTTGCCGTCCACGGAGATGCCCCATGAAGATCACCCGAATCTCGGTCTGGCAGAAGGATCTGCCCCTGACCAAACCGTACTGGCTCTCCGGGGGCCGGCTGAAGTTCGAGGTGTTGGACGCCACCTTTGTGCGGATCGACACCGATGCCGGCATCTCCGGCTGGGGCGAGGGCACACCCTGGGGGCATACCTATCTGCCGGCCCATGGCCCCGGTATCCGTGCCGGTATCGAGACCATGGCTCCCGTCATCCTCGGCCAGGATCCCCGCAAGACCGACCAGCTGGAACGGGCCATGGACCTGTGCCTGCCCGGCCACCTCTATGCCAAGGCGCCCGTTGACCTGGCCGCCTGGGATGCCGCCGGCAAGGCGCACGGGCTTTCGATCGCGGACCTGCTCGGCGGGCGCTACGAGGAGGGAACGCCGATCGCCTCCTCGATCTCGACCGGCTCGCCGCAGGAGATGCTCGACCTCGTGCAGGAGTACCGGGATATCGGCTACTACGTGCACTCGGTGAAGGTCGGGGCAGACATCGAGGCGGATATCGAGCGCATCCGCTTCCTGGAGAAGAACCGTCTGCCTCATGAGCGCATTCTCTACGATGTGAACCGCGCCTGGACCCGGCGGGAAGCCATAATCGTCATGAACGCCGTGGCCGATCTCGGTATCACAGTGGAGCAGCCTTGCGAGACCCTGGACGATATCGCCGCGGTCCGGCGCCTGACCTCTTCGCCCATCAGTGCCGATGAGCGGCTGGAAACGCTGCAGGACATGACGCGGATCGCGACCGAGGGGCTTGCCGAGGTGGTGAACATCAAGCTCAACCGGGTCGGCGGGCTGACGAAGGCGCGGCGCATCCGTGATCTGGCGCTGGCCCATGGCATACAGTGCTATGTCATGGCGACCGGCGGCACCGTTCTGGCCGATACGGAGGCTGCTCACCTGGCGCAGTCCATCCCGGCTGAATTCAGGCTTGGCACATGGGCATGTCAGGATATGCTGTCGGTGGACGTGGCCTCCGGCCGCGGGCCGCGGAACGAAAACGGCATGCTTGGCGTCACCGAGGCTGCAGGCCTTGGCGTTGAACCCGATCTGGATCAACTGGGCGACCCCGTCGCCATCTATGAGTGAACGGAGACTTGCGATGAAAGCGAACATCTCTCAGGCCGACTGGATCGAACGCGCGCAGAAGGTTCTGCCCGCCGGCGGGTTCGGCAACTTCGACCCCGGCGTCATCGTGCGCGAGGGCAAGGGTGCCCGCGTCTGGGACGAGGACGGCAACGAGTATATCGACTACCTCATCGGGTCCGGACCCATGCTGATCGGCCACGGTCATGAAGAAGTGCTCGATGCCGTCAACGAACAGCTCGGCAAGGGCATGACGTTCTTCGCCAACAACGCCAGGGGCGTCGAGCTGGCCGAGGAGATCTGCAACGCCGTCGCCTGTGCCGAGCAGGTGCGCTACGTCTCCACCGGCGGCGAGGCCGACATGTACGCCATGCGGCTTGGCCGCGCCCATACCGGCCGCGACAAGATCATGAAGTTCGAAGGCGGCTATCACGGCATGTCCGCCGAGGCCCTGATGAGCCTCGCCCCGACCCGTCTGGAGAACTATCCCAACGCGGTTCCGGATTCGGCCGGTATCCCGGAGAGCGTGCGCAACGAGATGATCATCTGCCCGTTCAACGACACCGAGACCGCGATATCGCTGATGAACGAATATGCCGACGAACTCGCCTGCGTGATCGTCGAGCCCCTGCAGCGGCTTATCCCGCCGGAGCCGGGCTTCCTGGAAGCTATCCGCAAGGAAACCGAGCGGCTGGGCATCGTGCTGATCTTCGACGAGGTCGTCACTGGCTTCCGCCTCGCCTATGGCGGGGCCCAGGAGAAATACGGCGTCGTGCCGGACATCTGCACCCTCGGCAAGATCATCGGCGGCGGGTTCCCGCTGGCTGCCGTGGCCGGCAAGACGGAGATCATGCAGCACTTCGACAAGGCCAAGGTCGGCGAGGCTGGCTTCACGTTCCAGTTCGGCACGCTCAGCGGCAATCCCGTGGCATCAGTTGCCGGCCTGAAGACCATGGAGATCCTGCGCCGCCCGGGCACCTATGAGAAGCTGCGCAAGGACGGCGAGTTCTACATGCATTGCCTGCGTGATCAGCTCGGCAAGGCCGATGTCCCGCATCAGGTGGTTGGCGATCCGACGCTGTTCGACGTGCTGTTCACCCCGCGCAAGGTCAAGAACTACAGGGACTTCTTCCATTCCGACCTGGTCCTGCAGAAGCAGTTCAATGTCTACCTGCGGGAGAAGGGCCTGCTGAAGAGCGATGCCAAGACCTATATCTGCCATGCCCTGACCCAGGAAGATCTGGACCAGACGGCAGACGCGATCGCCTATGCGGCACAGAAATTCGCCGACAGCGATGTTCCGGACAACATGCTTTCGCTGCTCACTGCACTACGCGGGGCAACGGTTCCGGTCGGAAGATAGAGGCGGGCCTGATCAAGCGCTCTTGGCGAGGTGCACGCCGGTTGCGACCACCTTGCCGAAGAGCTCGACGATGAGGTCGATATCGTCATTGGTGTGGGCCGCCGAGACCGAGCAGCGCAGCAGGCAGACGTTCGATGGCGTGCCCGGCGGCAGCGCGATGTTAACATAAACGCCGGCGTTCAGCAGGGCATTCCACATGGCGATGGTGGAGACCTCGTCCGGGCACGTCACGGCAATGACGGGGCTGACCTCCTCGCAACCGAGCTGCAGCCCGAGATCCTTAAAGCCGGCATGCAGCCGCGCCGAATTGGCCGCCAGACGCTCGCGGCGTTGCGGCTCGGCGCGAAGCTTCTTCACCGCCGCGATCGACGTTGCAACCGACGCCGGGCTCGGACTGGCGGTAAACATGTAGGGCCGGGACGCGTAGCGGATCATGTCGAACATCTCGTCGTCGCCCGCGCCGAAGCCGCCAATGGCGCCGACCGATTTCGAGAAGGTTCCCACCACGTAGTCGCAATCGCTCTCAAGACCGGCCTCATCGGCCAGCCCGCGGCCGTTGGGGCCCAAGACACCGAAGGAATGAGCCTCGTCCACCAGCAGTTCGAAGCCGTGCTTCTTCTTCACCTCGACGAACTCATCCAGCGGAGCCCGGTCACCCAGCATCGAGTAGATGCCTTCGACCACGACTAGCTTGCCGCCTTCCTCGTCGGGGTCCATCCGGGACAACCGCTTGTCGAGGTCATCCGCATTGTTGTGGCGGAAGCGGACGAGCTTGGCGCCGGAGAGTGTGCAGCCGTCATAGATGGAGGAATGGCTGTCGGCGTCGAGGAACACCGTGTCCCGCGGCCCGGCAAGACCGGCAATCATGCCCAGGTTCGCCTGATATCCGGTAGTGAAGACTATGCAGTGCTTGCGCCCCAGCATGCCGGCCAGTTCTTCTTCCAACTCCTTGTGCGGTGCATAGGAGCCGTTTGCGATGCGTGAGCCCGTGGTGCCTGTGCCGAACTCGTCCAGGGCCCTCTTGCCGGCGGCAATGCAATCCTCCTCGAAGGTGATGCCCATATAGTTGTTCGTGCCGGCCAGAACGGTTTCCCGGCCGTTGATGATGGCCCGGGTCGGCGACAGGATCTGCTCGTTGGTTGGCCCAACGGCAATGGCTCCCATGGCGGCCATGCGCTGGAACCGTTCGGCGATACGGGCGTGTTTCTGAAGAAGCTTGCTGGGCATCTTGTATCAGGCCTTCGTTCGCTCTTTGACGACGTTCATCAGGTCAGTGATGGTGTGGGTCTCCGACAGGACGTTCAGTGGAATGTCGATGTCGAACTTGTCCTCGACCTCCATGACGAAGTCCATGACGGCAACGGAATCGATGTTGAGTTCCCGGGCAATATCGGTCTCCGGCTTCAGTTCAACATTGTCGCTGTTAAAGGGCGCGAGCAGCTCGGTAATGGCCTCGAAGATGCTCTGGTCGTTGTCGTCCATGGGGGGTCGATCATCCGTTTTCGTTCAGTTTATCAGAACACATTGTACCGGGGCGGCCGCAGCTCCAGCCGTCAGCCGCCGGCAATTCCACCTAGATCCAGCCGGCGTCCTTATACCAGCTGACGGTCTTTCGGAAGCCTTCTGCAAATTTTGTCTTGGGCTGCCAGGCGCCGGACTTCTGGAGTTCCGTGTTCTCGCAGACCCAGTTGATGTGATACAGTTCGCGCACTTTTCCGCGCGCAATCATCGGGGTCGACTGCGTAACCCTCGCGCCGAACTCCACGGCACCTGCAGCTGCAGTCATGACCGAGCGGGGGAGAAATATCGGGCGAACAGTCTTGCCGCGAACTTCTCCAGCCATGCGTGCCAGTGAAGGCCAATCATAGCCACCTGGCGTACCGTCATCGAGCTCGATCGTTTTACCGCTTACAGCGGCATCGCCGATTACACCAACGATCGCATCAACCAGATCTTCCACGTAAATCAGGGAAAAGCGAGCTTCCGCGCGGCCGGGCAACAGAGCAATCGGACTGTTCAGCGCTTGCAGCATCGGCAGTGTTGCCCGGTCACCCGGACCGTAAACTGCCGGTGGACGCACAATCACCCATGACGGCCCCCGATCAGCGCATAATCTCCGGAGATCATCCTCGGCCCGTGCCTTGCTGGCGGCATAACCGGAAAGATCCGGCTCCCGGGCGGCAAGCGACGACAGGTAGACGAACTGGCGCACGCCTGCGGCCTGGGCGGCTTTGACAACGTTCTGCGTGCCGGTCCGGTTGGTGCGGGCAAATTCGGCGCGGGTCACCGCAAAATTGCGGCTCGCAAGATGGAGCACCGTTTCTGCATCCTCCATCAGCAGATCAAGCGACCTGTTGTTTTCGATGTCGCCGCGGACATAGTCCACGTTTTCTCGCGTACATAGTTCGGCACCGGCCTTGCTGTTGCGCACGAGCAGACGGATGTTCCGCCCCTGCTCTGCAAGGCGCCTTACCAGATGTTGTCCGATAAATCCGGTGCCACCGGTGATGGCGATGAGGCCATCGCTCATAACACTACTCCAACCTGATTACTCAACCGCCTTGGGATATCTCCTCCAGGCAGTCAGCAGACCGGCCTATTCGGCCGCCTGCATGGCAACGCGTGCCGGCTCATTGGGTGCATTCACTCCAATGGACGAAAGCCCGTCGCCAGCTTCCAGGTCCATAATTTCACCGGAGAGATACCCCGACTTGGCACCTGCACGCGAAAGCTTGCCCGAAGACGTGAATGGCAGGCTGCGGGGCGGGACAAGAACAACCCTGCACTCAACACCGGCGCTGCGCTGCACGGCAGCGGCAACATCCAGCTTCAACTTCTGCCGCAACTCCGGATCGCTCAGGCGACACTGCACCAGCAGGACCACTTCGTCCTCATCGTTCTGGTCCTCAACCGCAAAGGCTGCAGCATCGCCGGATTTCAGCGGCTCGACATGCTCGGCCGACCATTCGACATCCTGGGGCCAGATGTTGCGGCCGTTGTGCAGGATCAGATCCTTCGACCGTCCCGTAATGACGATCTCGCCATCAAGCCAGTATCCCATGTCTCCTGTCGAGAGCCAGCCATCCTCACTGAGGACAGCATCGGTCGCATCAGGATTGTTATAATACCCGGTCATGATGCTCGGCCCCTTGATCAGGACATGACCGATCTCCCGCTCGCCCAGTACGCGGCCATTGTCATCGCGCACTTCCAGCTGATGATCCGGGATCGGGCGGCCGCAGGCGACAAACACCCGCGCATTCTCATCAAAATGTTCTGCAGGCACCGCCTTGCGGTGGAGTTTGTACTGGAGCCTGTCGACACAGTCGACGCGGACTTCGGTATCCTGCTCGGTGAACGTGATGGCGAGGGTGGATTCTGCCATACCGTAGCTCGGCATGAAGGCCTTCGCGTCGAAGTCCGCAACCTTCATCCTTTCGGCAAAGTCTAGAAGCACGTCAGGGCGGACCATGTCGCCACCGATACCGGCGATGCGCCAGGCGGAAAGGTCCAGATCCTTGGCGCCGCCATTGACCCGGCGGGACGCAAGATCGTAGCCGAAGGACGGCGCATAAGCGATGGTCGAGCGGTTCTCGCTCATGAGCTTGAGCCAAAGCGCGGGCCGCCTTGCGAAGGCCGGGGTCGCCAGATAGTCGACCGTGACCTGGCCCATGGCAGGGGACAGCAGGAAACCGACCAGACCCATGTCATGGTACAATGGCAGCCAGGAGAAAGCCCGGTCACCATCCCGAATGCCCATGCCGAATTTAAGGATCCGGCTGACATTGGCCATGATCGCCTTCTGGCTGATCAGGACACCTTTCGGGTTGCTCGTGGAACCGGAGGAATACTGGATATAAGCCACATCATTCGCGCCAAACGGCTGAAGTTCAACACCTTCGCCCGAGATAGCGCGCAGTTCGTCGTGGGTAAGCACGAGGCGGGCGTCAGTCCGGGATGCCGCTTCACCGATGTGCGATTGCAGGTCATCAGGTCCGATCACTGCAGCGCATGATGCACTCTGAATCAGGCCTTCAATCCGCTCTACATAGGCCTCGCGGCCGCCGATATACATGCTGTAGGGCATGGGGCAAGGAACAAGACCGGCATACTGGCAGCCAAAGAAGATTTCGACGAATTCCGCTCTTGTTTCGGCAATCACGCCGACGCGCTCGCCGCGGCTGAGCCCGGCCTTGATCAGCCGACGTCCGGCAGCCAGAGCGCGGGTGCGCAGCTCACTGTACGGCAGGACATGTTCCAGACCGCCACGAGGCGCATAGAAGTTCAGACCGGCGTCGCCAGAGGCCGCATAGTCAAGTCCTTCATGAAGTGTTGGAAAATCGCCCAGAATTCGGCGCTGACCTGGATCCCTCGGCGATTTAATCAACTCACCGCCACTCATCTCATTGGCAACCGCCATACCCCAACCACCTGTCTACCGATCCCGACACGGGCCACGCCCTGCGTCAGCCCCCAATTCGCCCTGCCCAAGCCGCATTTTGCGGTCATGTTCTTTTGCGATCATCCGCTTCCAGACGGGCACATTGCGCGCCGGAACTCACTCGCGCGGATAATCACGGGATATTGATACTGAGATCATCCCTCGCACCCAAATCAATTGGTGTTTCAGAATGTAACGGTTGCAGGCCGGCGATACCGGCAGGTGCGCGGCCGGGCGGCTCTACCAGAAGCCCAGAATTTCCGGCAGGAGGTAGATATAGACGGCTACTGCACCCATGGCAGTGCCGAAGAGCCAGAAAAGAAGCAACGTCAGGGGGCCGGCGCCTGCCGATCTCCTGGCCTCTTCGGGTGCGGGTTCCGATCCGGCGTCCCGGCTGATTTCGAGAATCCTGTGGGCGATATAGTCGGCAACCTTCTCCTCCACAGCAGCTAAATCGCCGGTTTCGATCAGCACCTGTCGCGTCTCCGGTCCATCATGGATGAACGCAAAAGTGCGCGGATCCGGCTGCATGACGATATGGCTGCATTCGTCCAAAATCAGCCTGGGCGGATCGCCGGGGATGGTGCGAAGTGTGAGAAACGACTTGGCCAGGGTGTTTTCGGCAACGACATGCTCAAGCCGCTCCCGCAGCGCGTCGAGACGCAGGTAGCGCAGGTCACGCACCTTGGCGCGAACGTCAAAGACTTCAGCGTCCGCGGCCCTGGCTCGCTGAAGCGCTTCTTCAAGCTTGCGGGTCTGTTCCTTTGCGGGGCTATCCGGCATCGTCTGCGCCAAACTCAAGGCTCCTCGCCGCTATACACACGGCAACTTCGGTTATAACTGGCACAACAAGGCAAACGAACGCAAGAAAGCCGGCAGATGGACGAACTCCCCAGAGCGGCGTTACGGGTCGCCGAAGCGCTCAGAGCGAAAGGCCTGGAGGCCACAATCCGGCAGATGCCATCATCCACCAGGACGGCCGAGGAGGCGGCGCAGGCCTGCGGATGTGAGGTGGGTCAGATCATCAAGTCCCTGGTGTTTCAGGGGGCCGTTTCGGGCCGGCCCTATCTGCTGCTTGTCTCCGGCAAGAACCGGGTGAACGAGAAGACAGTGGGGCGCCTCATCGGAGAGAAGCTGAAGCGGCCTGATGCGCATTTCGTCCGCGATGTGACGGGCTTTGCAATCGGCGGCATCCCGCCGCTTGGCCACGACCAGCCCATGGCCGTCTATCTGGACGAAGATCTTCTGGCATACGGAACGGCCTGGGGCGCAGCCGGCACGCCGGATTGCGTCGTCGAGCTGGATCTGGCGGCCTTGAGCGAAGCGATCGGTGCACAAGTCACTTCCGTAGCGTAACGCGTGGTCGACTCAGTGCCACTAATCGGTTAAATTGACACTGCAACCAAACGCGCCGAAAGGTTGAAGCCCTGGCGCGTTGCCAAGAACCGAATAATGTCGACCGGGGGCGGTATGGCAAACGGACCCAGCAGGGAAGGCCTGGGCGTTCTCCATTTTTGGATGATCGCCTTTCTCGTCATGTGCAGCTCTGCGCAGGCCGGTGAGGTCTGGGTATCATCCGGCGTCGGCGGCAGCAGCGAAACCTTGCACACCTATAGCGGCGCCACCTATGCACCCTTCGGCAAGCTGGATGAGAGTGGCTGGCGTGTCCGCGCCTGGGCCAAGGCCTTCCGCTTCATATATCAAAGGGCGGTCGCTCCGGGGCGAAACGCCAAGATCACTGCAAATGGACTCGGGCTGGAGGCCGAGACAGGGTGGAACTTCGCTGGACAAAACTGGGACGTTTTGGGACTTATCGGGATTGTTTGGCGCGATCATGAACTGTCCCGTCCCGATCCTGCAAGTTCGCTGACACGGGGCAGAGTTGGGGCCAGAGCCGCACTGGCCCCGTACATAATACACCCTTACTAGTTTATATGATATAACCAGTTG
>JBCCEL010000225.1:0-10166 GCA_039030315.1 Pseudomonadota bacterium | reverse complement strand
TAGAGCAACTGACGGAAACTGTCAGGATCTCCCGGCAAGAGGCAAGTCATCTGAATTTTACTCTTGACAAAATTCCTTGAACATAGTAAGAACATTTCCACTTTCGCCGCCACGGGTACTCTGGTCATGACCTACTCCGGAGTGGGCGAAGGTGCGGCACCTGAAAGGGCTAAGGTGTAAGCCAGCTGCTCTGAGATAGGTCACTCTGCGAAGCGGAACTTGGTTCAGCAAGGATGTTGATCCGTCCTGACCTGGACTGAATCCACCATGCAGATCAACAGTGGCCAGAGCCAGCCGGTGAATGCCGGTCACGGCCTAGACCAGGCGCCCGGACACTCTTCCCCCCTTGTGCAGCTTGGGGCGGCCTTTGCGCCTAGTAACGAAGCAAGAGTGTCTGGTGTGGAGGCGGAGGTGACGAGCCACCGTGCAAGATGCCGCTGACGGGCGCCATTGAGGTGCTGTTACAAAAAAGTTCGGATTGCACATCAATGGCGTCCGTTGACCCCTATTTCGCTCACGGCAGCAATCGCGTGCCGCGATTGCGCCTGCGCGGGCGCGCCGCAGGAGCGGCGGCGGCCGGTCGGCCTTGCCTCGCGCTCACGCTCTCGGAGGCGTTTTCCCCCGAAAGATCCTGTTGCCGTCACTCCCGCGAAGGCGGGAGGACAGGAGCCATTTGCTCAAATCGCAGTGTGTTGCCCTGGATGCCCGCCTTCGCGGGCAAGACGCGGGGCGTGCGGAAATGGTAGAGCAGATGGAGGGCAGTCGCCATTGCCTCGAAACCCCGGCTCCCGGTGGGTTGTGCCGCCCGGCCGGGCACTCAAGGCCGGATGCCCAAATTGACCGCTGGTTCACCAGTAGCGAAATGGCTCGGGAAGCCAGATATGGAAATCACTCGCCAATTGCTGCAGGTGATGCAGGAGATCAGGGATGAATGTGCCGCTCGGACGCTTGATCATCTATACGAGGCGGATGCCAGAGATGGCGGAATTCTACAGCCGCCATTTCGGCTATCAGGTCGCTCAGCTGGACGGGGACAGAATTGTCGAACTTCGCCCGCAAGGGCCAGGAGCGGCAATCATGCTCCATCCTGCCGGCAAGAGGCAGAAACAGGGTCAATCGCTCGTCAAGCTGGTGTTCGACGTGGAGGATGTTGAAGCCTTCCGCCGGGCGGCGGCGGAGCTTGGACTGCAGTTCGGACCAGTGCACCGCGCCGACGGGTATGTCTTCGCCAACGCCAAGGACCCCTCCGGCAACTCCGTCTCCGTTTCCAGCCGCGCCTTCGCTCAGCGGCCGCAATAGCATCAGGCTACCGCCGGCACCTCCGGCGACGCGCTGGATTTACGCAGGAATGCAAAGACCGAGCAGTCGATGCCGGTGAGCCGCCAGGCAAGCTGCCATTGCACGATGGCAATGATGGTGTTTGCCGTCAGGTAGGCGATGGCTACACCGAGAATGCCAAGCATCGGGAACAGCAGAAGGCTGAGGACGACCGAAACAACGAGCCCCCCGGTGAGCGTCCACAGGCTCGGGAGCTGGTGGCCCTTCATGGAGAGCACGGCGGTCGCCGGGCCGAAGATGGCGCGTGCCAGCATGGTAAGACACATGACAATTAGCGCTGTATGGGCGGAGCGGAAGCTCTGATCGACAAGGCCGAGCGCGAATTCACCCAGCAGCCAGACGCCGCCGCAGACCGCCACGGCATAGGCGCAGGCCAGCGCGTTGGCCCGCGAGATGGTGCGGAAGAGGAACTTCCTGTTATCGGTAGCGTTGGCACCATACATGTCCGGCAGCAGCACAGCGTAAAGCGCGCGCATACCGAAACCTGCAAGAACACGCAGACGGAAACAGATGTGAAGAACGGCGATTTCCGCTGACGTCGCAATCATGCCGGCCAGCAGCAGGTGAAGCTCGATAAAATAGTCCCAGAGCAGCGTGATGAACATCCAGGGCCAGCTGGTTGCGCGCCAGCGCCCCATCTCGCGCTCTTCACTGACTCCGGCCGGAACAACCTCGCGCGAGCGCAGCAGCCAGGCCTGGAGCCCGGCGGTGCACCAGCAGCCAATGCAGATTACAGCCACGAGAGCCGTGCTGGACTGCCCTTGCCAGGCGAAGACGCTGATAAGCACGGCCAGAAGCACGAATGCGGGCCGCAGTATACTTTCCGGTAACAAGGCGCTGAATTGCCGGTGCGCACCAGTGAGAACACCACCATTGAAACCGATGAACGCCAGCGCCGGCGCCATGGCGACGGAGAGCGCACCGATCAGGAGAGTCTGGCCGAGTTCCGCCTGACGGGCAAAGAGGGCCACGACCAGGGCACACACAGCGGCGATGGCCGTCATGGACCAGATCGTCTTGTGACCGGAACTCACATAGCCGCGAACCAGGGCAGGTTTCACCTTGGCCAGATATTCGGAAACGAAGAGGGTTGCCGTCGCCTGGCGCCCCAGCGGCAGGAAAACGGCGATGAGGCTAGCCGCCGCCATGCACATGGCAAACACACCGAGCGCGTCCGCGCCCATGAAACGGGCAATGGCCACGTTGCCGGCAAACGCCAGGCCAGCGCCTGCGAAGCGCGCCGCCATCAGAACTGAGGAACGGCCGAGCAGACGCTTCAGCGAGGAGCGGGCGGATGAGCCGCCATGCATCATGCGGCGAGGCGTTCCCGCGCCTTGTGGATCTGGCGTGAGGCCGCAGCCTTCAGGTCGCGCATCATGTAGATGGACTGACCGAGCATGTGGTCCAGGGCGGACCGGCTGCGATTGTACGTCGGCGGAGTGGCGAGGATCTCGCCGCTTTTGCCGCAGAAGCCCTTCTTGAACTGGTGCAGGCCCTTATCACCGTCCGTTCCGCCGAGATCGTACCAGCGAACATCCTCGCGGGCGCAGAGCCATTCGGCGATCCACCAGTGCATGGCATAGCCCGCCTTCAGACGGAGCGCGCGCTTGTCGGTCGCGCCGTAGAGATAGACCGCCCGCTCGCCGGAGACGCCGATCACGGCACCGGCGGTTGGGCGGCCATCGTGATAGCAGAGAACGAAAACGGGGCGATGGGTTTCTTCAGTGCATTCAACCAGTTGGGACAAGGTACCCACAGCGGAAGAGTCCTGGAACTGCTTGCGGCCCAGCATCTGTTCATAGAGTTCCATGAAGACGGGATAGCCCTCTTCGGCGCCCACGAACTTCACCTCCAGATCATTCTTGAGGGACTTCTTGAGGTTGTAGCGCCACTTCTGATCGAGGCTGGCTTTGAGCTCGCCTGCTTCCAGGCCGACATTTACGAGATAGCGGTCCGGATAGGCCAGTGTGGAACCGGCGGTGAAACCGAGGCTCTGCAGAGCTGCGACTTTCGCGTCGCCGAACTCCGGATCTGCGTGGGGCAGAACCGACAGAAAGCATCCGCGGCGATCGATGTACTCATCTTTCAGCGCCAGCAGGCAGGCGCGAAGCCTTGTGATATCAATGGCTTCACTCTTTTCGCGCCAGAGCGGGCCCCATTTGACGATGGCCAGGCCGCGCTCGGTTCCGGGAACACGGAAGAGGACCACAACGGCGCCGCCAATCGCTTCCCCATCCCGGCTCATGATGACACGTTCGGTGCGCTCGGCGCCCCAGCGGGCCTCGACGAAGGTGGAGGTCTGCTCGCTGACGGTGTCCGCGTAGCCGGCGGCGAAGCGCTCCCAGGCTTCGCTGTCGACATAGTTTACTTCGGGGATGGAAATACCCGTGAAATCAACCGGTTCAAGCGCCTTCGGACCTGCCAGGATATCGGCGATGGTCTGGACGCTATTGAATTCCTGCAACGCATGGACGTTGTTCATTGCTGTGGCCTCCTGTCTTAAACAGTCTCACGGCGTCCCGATTTGTCCGCATCTGGGTCAGCCGTGTTCCGTCTTGTCCAACGGTCTCAAGAACCATGCCAGATGCGCCGCGCAGGCTGGAGAAGCGCGCGTAACCGGCCGGTCACCCCGTGCATCTCCGGCATAACCTGGCGGAGCGACTGAACCGCGGGCATGGGATCGCACCAGGACCACTTCATGTGGATGTCGGCACGGACCGCCGCCCAGACTGCCCGGGCGATGCCGGACATCATTTGCGTCGCGGTGAGATCACCGCGCCAGCGGGCGAGCTTGACGCCGAGCAGATCACCACAAGTCCACACATAACGGACCCCTGCCCTGCCCTCGATGGTTTGAACGTCCGCCGCCGGGTTCGAAGCGAGCGTGACGGCAAGCCCCGTCAGATCAAGTCCGGCCTCCTCCGGCACCGCATGGTTGCCGGCGATCCGGCAGTTGATCTCGAGGAAGCTGACCGAGCCGTCCTCATCGACCAGATACTGGGCACAGCCGATGCCGGTGTAGTCCAGTGCCGCAATCATACGCTCGGTATAGGCGCGGAGCTCAGGATCGGGATCAATGGTCACCCCTTCAACCGCGAGCCCGGTGCCGTCCGGCATGTCGGTCCGCTCGATCAGGGCGTGGAGATAGCGCACGATCCGGCCGCCCTGGGCGCCGAAATAGATATTGTGGCGCAGGCCTCCGGCCTTGCGCTGCAGAAGAAGCCTGCGCGGTGCGCTGCCGATTTCAGCGGAGACAGCTGCGAGTTCATCCGCCGTCTCACAGACAAGAGCCTTCTTACCGCCGATGCGGTCGGTGGACTTCTCCGGCCGGATGACCATGGGCGCACCAATCCGATCGGCGGCCTGGTGAAACTCAGCGAGGGTGTCGACCATCTCGAACGGCGCGGTCGGGACATCGTTCTCCACGGCAAGATGCATCAGTCCGAGCTTGTCGAGGCAGGCATCGACCAGACGCGGGTCATTGAGAACCCAGAGGACGCTGCCGGGCAACGCGCTCCGATGCGCCGCCAGAAGGCGGACGAACTCTTCGGAGACCGGGAAGACGATGCTGATCTCGGGACGCTCGGCCAGAAAGCCCAGCAGATCGCTCAGGAAACCCTCGCTGTCGCCGCGGACGCTGGTGTGATCCCAGATCTCATCGACGAAGCGGGAGTGCTCGGCTCCGCCGTCGCAGCCCTCGCGGCCGCTGATGATGTGATGGCCTTGGGCACCGAGTGTACGGGCCAGGGTCAGGGTCGGACGGTAGTTGCCGAGAAGCAGGACGGTTTCGCGGGTCATGTTCAGGCCCTCCGTGCAGCCGGCGACAGCTGTTCGGCCATCGCGACGATGTGGAAGGCGGCCCAGCAGAAGATGCCGAAGAACTTCGCACTGTCCTCCAGGTACACCAGCTGGGGCACGAGGCTGTGGAACACGCTGTCGACCACCATGGAGAGGGCCAGCGCACCGCCGCCTGCAAACAGGATCAGGAAGTCCGATTTCAGGATCATGCGCCAGCTTGCCAGCGCATAGAGAATGCCCAGGACCGCATAGGCCACCAGCACCGCGTTCTGCGGGATACCGAAGGACGGGAACACCACCTCATGGACCAGGAAGGTGTCGTCCAGTGCCAGCCAGCCGGTCAGAAGACCCGCAGAGGCCGCAAAGCCGATCAGGCTGGAACTGCGCCCGTGCAGGGCGAACACCGCTGCTGCAAACAGGCACACAGCCGCGGTCGCGGACCAGAGCATGACGCCTGCCTGGGAAACGAAGCCGTAGTAGGTGTGGCAGCAATCGCCGGAAAGCTGAGCCGCGGTCAGCGGATCGAGAAACATCCACTTCGCCTCGACCCAGGGCTGCAGTAGAACCGCGGCCAGAAACAGGGTCGGAGCCAGGAACGTTACCGCCCGGATCCAGGTCCGCGCGCTGATGATCTTCGATGTATGGGAATTCGCCTGGGCATTGCCAGCTGCCCGCTCAATGGCAAGGGTCATGGTGCTCATGAGTGCCGCCTCCTCGATGATGCTCTATGTTGAACCAGAAATTGGCCTCTTCCGGTTCGCGTGCCTCAGAGGAGCAAGAGGCGTGCCAGGATGGCAAAACGCACGCACTGCACCACCCGGCTGCTGCCCTCGGCCTCCGAGCCGAGGGTCCAGGGCTGCGCCCAGGGAGTTCCGCGGCCCCGGGTCTTTGGGTCAAGCCCGAGGACGACATGGGTGGGGCGGTGTGGGTTAGAGGACGCCGTGGAGTTTGAGGTCGGCGAGATCGTTGGTCAGCTGGACAGACTGGAACTGCTTGTGGAGCGCTTCCAGAAAATCGCAGAGCTGTCCGCGCGACTTTGGATCGACCTGCATGAACGTGTCGGTGAACAGGTTCTGGAACGAGAAATCAGGCCGGTTGACGAGCGTGCTGGCTTCCGGGCCGAGTGCCGGCAGGGTGAGTTCCCGATCTGGCCGCAGCAGCTGGTAGTTCGCCGAAAAAGCAGGATCCGCCCGTCCGTCGCCCAGGAACTCGCTGTGGACGGGGATGAAGCGGCTCCGGTACAGGCCGTCGCGAACGCCGGCGCCAGAAAGAACCGAGCCGATCGTGGGCTGAAGGATGTAATAGACGGCGACCCGCAAACCCGCCTCGTGGGCACCCTGTTCGAAGCCGATTTCTGTGAAAACGTCAAAAAATCGGGAAAACTGCTTGGCAGATAGGTCGACGATGTAGTCATGGTGCGGTGCCCCGAGAATACTGTCGAACAGCTCGACCTGACCTGCAGTCCTGGAGATGTCGACGACGCGGGAAATTGCGCCGAAATAGTCCGCGATGCCGCCATGACCGCCGTCGGTGTCGAAAACCCGCGACGTCCGGCCGATCAGGGCGAGATAGTCAACGAACACCCGGGCCAGCAGCGTCTTTCCGTTACCGGCGCCGTTGGAGCAGATGATGTTGACGTTTGCACTGGTGATCATCTGTGCTGCCGCCCATCCCGGGCCTGAAGCAGGAATTGCCTCGCGGGAAAGAGTATCCCGCAAGGCATCAGTCTATCGGAAGTGCACCGCCTCAGGCCGCTGCATCTTCCTTCTGGTTCGCATCGGCCGCAAGTTCGTAAGCACGGGCAGCGCTGGTCAGCGCCTGGATCATGCTCAGACCTTCGAGCTCCTTGTCGAGATCGGCCTGCCACTTGCGCACGTAACCGCGGAGCACGAAGGAGAAATTGGCGTCTTCCCCGCGCGCGGATCGGTTGGCGATGAAGTCGGAGAACGTCACGCCGGCAAGATCGACCTGCTCGTAGGCCATCTCGTTGAGCTTGGGCACGTCGATCTCACGGGCCTCCGGAATCTCCGCGAAATACTTCTTGAAGGTCTTTTCATCCCACTCGAAGAAGTTGGTTTCGTTGATGAAGTTGCGGGCGACGACATAGTCGAGCCCTTGCGTGTAGGCGGCGACCTCGTTCATTTCGTCGAGCGAGGCGATCGCCGGGCCGATGACGTGAACGAGCGCCAGATTAAAGTCGCCGTTGCGCGCCGCTTCAAGAACGCCGATACGGTCAAACAGGTCGAGACCTGCAGAAAGGTTGCCTGCCTTGAGATCGACAAGCGAGACCTTCACGGAATCCGTTTCCAGCGTATCGAGCAGTTTCATCTGGTCGGAGACGCTCGCCAGATCGATGATCTGCGTGTTGCGCGGGTAGAAGCGATGGAGCGTGCCACGCGGATTTTCAGTGTCGAAAGCCCGGGCCAGCACATTCCTGCGTGCAAGAAAGTCCAGCAAGGCGCGCGATACCGTGGTCTTACCGACACCACCCTTGTCGGCCCCAACTATAATTACGGTAGGTTTCATGGAGATGATCCTTCTATCCCGGTGAGCTTGCAGATTTTGTCAGCGCCATCCGCGGGACCCCAGCCGCAGTTCCCCAGCAGTGGTGTCCGGACCCAACAGACAAGCACTGACCGACAGAAGGCCGGTCAGGGTCACGATTCGTCAACAGGCTGAAACGTGGAATTCGGCCCTCGTGAACGCTATTCCCCACAAATGGCGGTCAAACGGCTGTTTGGTGGCGGAACTGTGATCTAGCGTTATGCTGCTCCGCGTAAAGGTGAATGTGAGGTCAAATGAGCAATCAAGTCGCCGCCGACTTCTATCGATCCGTCCCGGTGCTGGATGATTTTGCCCAAGTGGTAGAGGAAAGCCGGTACGTTTCGCTGCCGACGGACTGGATTGTCGGGATCTCCGACATTGTCAGTTCGACCGAAGCTATCGCTGCCGGGCGCTACAAGACCGTGAACATGGTTGGTGCGAGCGTCATCTCCGCCGCGATGAACGCGTTCGGCCGCCAGGACTTTCCGTTCGTGTTCGGCGGTGACGGAGCCAGCCTCGCCATCGAGGGCACACAGGAAGAGGCGCTGCGCGACGCCATGGCCCGGGTCCAGGTCTGGGCACTGGAGGAGACCGGGCTGGAGCTGCGCTGTTCGATGATCCCCGTTTCAGAAATTGAAGCTGCGGGACAGGAGCTTCGTGTCGCGAAGTTTCAGGCCGCGCCAAGCGTCACCTATGCGATGTTTTCAGGCGGCGGTCTCAGCTGGGCGGATGCACAAATGAAGTCCGGCGCGTTTGCCGTTGCGCCCGCTCCCAAGGGCTCCCGGCCGGACCTCACCGGCCTGACCTGCCGCTGGACGCCGATCAAGCCGAAGAACGGGCTGATCCTCTCGATCCTCGCCCTGCCCAAAGCACCGAGCGAGGCATTTGGCGCTCTCGCGCGGGACATTCTCGACATGCTGCACGAGCTCGAAAGGGATGGACACCCGGTGCCCGTCAATGCTCACGAACTGGTCTGGCCGCCGGCAGGCCTGGACCTGGAAGCGCGGGCAACGCGGGGCGCAAAGAGCCGGCTTCGCCGGAAGGTGGAGCTCCTGGCCCATTCCCTCTTTCAGTGGGTGCTGGACAAGACCGGCAAGTCTGTCGGCGGTTACGACCCGTGGGAGTACCGCCGGGAGCTGTCCCGAAACTCCGACTTTCGCAAGTATGATGACGGGCTTCGTCTGACGGTGGATTGCAGCGCTGATCTCGCCGAACGGATCGAGGCCCGCCTGCAGGCGGGATTGAAAGAGGGCGTCGCCAGTTTCGGCATCCACCGGCAGGACACCGCGCTCATGACATGCCTGGTGCCGTCAGCCGTAAGCGATGATCACATGCACTTCATCGATGGTGGCGGCGGAGGCTACGCCCAGGCCGCCAAGATGCTGAAGTCACAGTCGGAGTGATTGATCTCAGAACTCACGCTGAGAAGGGTCCGTCTGATTGCGCATCAGGCCACTTCGTCTTCCGGCTCTTTTTGCTGCATTTTCGCCTTCGGTGGCAGGAGCTTCTGGACCGCGGATGAGGACGCGATGATGCCTTGTTCGGCAAAGGCTTCGTGATTCCGCTCAATGTCGGAGAGGTCGTAGAGATAGTTGACCATCATGCCGGCGGACTGGCCGAGGCCGCGCTCTGAGAGATCGCCGAGCCAGTTGATGCGCTCCAACCGGGCACCGTTGCCGAGGTGGAACCTGGCGACGGGATCGACAGGCTTGCCGTCCGCCCGCTTCTCCTCGAGGAAGTACTGGGCTGCCAGGGATTGCAGGACGGGTGAAAGGCGGGCAGCCGCATCCTTCTTCTTGTGCCAATTGGCGTGGTCGAGTAGCGCAAGTTCCCGATCGCTCAACCGTTCTTCTGCCCGAGTCTTAGTCAGCCAACGCATGAACCCCGGGATGGGCGATAACGTCACAAAGGTCTTGAGGCTCTCGATTTCCCGGGAGAGATCATTGGCGACCTGTTTGATCAGGAAGTTGCCGAAGGAAATGCCGGCGAGCCCCCGCTGGCAGTTGGAGATGGAGTAGAACACGGCGGTACGCGGCGCCTCGGCTTCCTCCTGTTCGTCCTGGTCGATCAGGGCGTGGATCGAGCCTGGAATGTCTCGGGTCAGCGCCACTTCCACAAAGATCAGCGGCTCATCGACCAGCGAAGGATGGAAGAAGCCGTAGCAGCGCCGGTCGGCCGGATCGAGCCGGCGCTTCAGATCATCCCAGCCCTGGATCTCGTGCACGGCCTCATAGGCAATGATCTTTTCCAGGACAGAAGCCGGCGTATTCCAGTCGATCCGCCGCATGACCAGAAAGCCCCGGTTGAACCAGGAGCCGAAGAGGTGGGCCAGATCATCGTCGACGGCCTTGAGCTCGGGATGGTCCTTCAGTCGGCCCAGAAGCGCCTTGCGCATGCCGACAATTTCGGCGGTGCCGCCGGGCGCGAGGTTGAGCCGGCGGAAGAACTCCTGGCGTGGAGATTCAACTGATTTCTGAAGGCCGGCC
>JBCCEL010000224.1:0-10177 GCA_039030315.1 Pseudomonadota bacterium | reverse complement strand
GGCCGATCTCCAATCATGACCGGGATCAGCAAGCGGTCATAGTTTACGCCCCGGCCCATGACCATCGCCCCGATCGTTTCGACGAGCGGTTCCTGGCAATGTGCCACCTCCCGGTATGCGGAGTTGCTGGCGAAAGCGAACCTGAAGTCCGGACCATGCCGTTGCCCCAGGATCGCCCGGGCTTCATTCTGTCCGTAGAACAACGCATAGCCGGACTTCGGGCCGGCAAACAGGAACATTGGAAAAGCACCGCCATCCGACAAGGATACCTGGCTGTAGGGTGCAATCTGGGGATCGGCAAATGCCCGGAAGTCGAGGCCTTCGGATTGCCAGATCTCCAGAACCCGGCGGAACAGCGGGTTCGGCGTGGCGGCCAGAGAATGACGAGTCTTGCGGATCATGGCCGTTTGAAGTCCGTAAGGTTGACCACGTTTTTCGGAGCGCTCTCTGCCCGCCTGATCTCGCGGGCCATGCCTTTGCAAAGCTCCGATACTTCCGCCAGCTGACATTCGTCCAGGCTCTGGATGCACACGGTCTCGAACCGGGCGGCGATAAAATTGTGGACGAGGGCGTCCAGTCCCTTGTCTGCGTCGCAGGCCAGTTCGATGGCCCTCAGTCTTTGCGCCCGGCTTGGCTGTTCGTAGGCTTTGACAATATTCGCAAATTGACGCTCGACATCTTCCATTTTCGATCCCTCCGGGGGGTTCTGATTGTCCTATCGCCTGTTGGCTTCAATATGATCGGAAATGTGTTTCTCCAATTCGCCCGTAGATGCTTCATCTTCCCGGCATAGCCACTCATAGGCCAGCGCGAAAAGTTCCGCATGGCCCTCCGCCGATACCGACGTTCCCATCCTGTCCAAAGCTTCGATGACAAAACCCTGCGCGCGCTTGAGACGCTCATGATCAAGACGGGCTGCTGACGGTCCGAAGAGAATGGAATCCGCCGAAACGTCGAGATGCTCGCAAATCGCAATCAAATCATCAACACTGAGTTTGCTGCCCTGCTTCAAGCTTCGCTGCAGAAAATTCTCGGTGCGGCCAATACTGAGTGAAACGGCCTTGCGGTTCGTGCCGCCGTCCTTGATTGCCTGAATGAGACGCGCGCGCCACTCGTTCTTTGCCGGTTGCTTCAGCATGCCCTCTGCACTTGGAGAATATGACAATTGCTTGAGGCATCAGCGCGAATACTATCCACCGCCTACACCATCAGGGATACTACTGCAAATTTTCATAGCTTGACAGATTTTTGAAAAGACGTGCGCTGTCGTGACCCGGCGGGCCCATGCCGCTAGGCGATATGGTAGACCACAGGCGCGTGGTCGAACTGGGCGAGGATATCGTCCCAGGTGTCGTGTGACAGGCAATTGGCCAGGGGTGTTATCGTCCGCGCGCCCCCGTCATTGGCCGGACGTGCGACGGCATAATCGATGAGATCGGCCGGAACCAGCGCCACCCCCATGCTGCGGTGATTGCGCAGAACCTCGTTGCCTCTGGCGGTCTTGTCCCTCCTTGTGGCCCCGGGCGTCGTTCCCGCCCTGACCTTCCAGTGCGTGGCCCTCATGGGCGGACCGGCGGGCATTCCGAGCTTGATGCCATCGGCGGGCGGCACAGGCTTTCCGTCTCCGGCGCCAGGCTCGTAATATCCGCGCGGGCGAGAAACGGTGAGTCCCGACTTCTCCGCCAGTGCTGCTGTGGCATTGAAATCCCCGCCAAACACAGCCCCGGCGCCGGCCGCGGTCCCAAGCTGGGCCGCAATGGCTTCACAGGCCCGCCGCCCGCCTTCAAGGGTCGGGTCCGCATGGAGACCCCAGACCGGGTAACTCTTCGCCCCGTCTTGGGGCTGAATCTCGACCTTGAGCAGATTGCGGGCCTGTTTGAGGTTGATGTTGTCCGCAGATACCGACGTCGCCTTGAACCCGCTGCCCTTCAGTGCGAGCGCCGCGAGACAGAGCGATGTCGTCCCGCCTGATTTGTCACGGGTGTCTACAAATCCGGCAAGCTCGTATCCACCAAGCGCGGCTTCGATCTTCCGCTGTCCGCTTGCCGGCTTCACCAGAAGCCCATGGCCGACTTCGCACAGCATGAGCAGCGCCGGCTTCACCTCGTCGACCCAACGAGCAAGCGTTTGCAGCCGATGGTCAAAAGAACTCGGTCCGGTGTTGATGTTCCAGAACGCGGTTATCATCTACTCTGTTTGGGCCTCTCACACCCTCAAGAAAACATACGCGGCAGCACGAAAAATCTTCTGCACTCATTGCTCTGTTAGCAAAATCCGGCACCTGGAAGATTAGGCCTAGCTATATGATGATGGCAATTCTATTCTCTCACGATCTGTCCGGATAAATGGGCTGCTGTTTGTGCTCCCGGGATCAAAATTGACTGAACAAAGACTTTGGAGTGCATCGGAAAACAGGGGGATCATCTGCTGACGACAGGGGCAGCCGGGCATTGAAAATAGAAAAAATCCACGCTGATCTGCAGAACCGGCTGAGCCCCGGATCCGTTATTCTGGAACCGGGCAAACTCGGTATCTCCGGTTTTGCGGAACAGTTCAGGCAGTTGCTTGGCACGGACACGCTCAAGATCGAACAGCCGGTGCTGGGCGCTCTCATGAACCCGCCGGGCTTTACGTTTGAAGGCAAGTGCAGCGTCCTTGGGCAGAGGAGAATTCCGGTCAGCGCCACTTTCAGGGAGGCCGCCGGAAAGCCGGCCGTCGAGCTGACCCTGGAGCCCGCCGACGGCTGGTCGCTCGACAAGAGCTTTCCCGGTCTGTCGGACAGCGACTATGCCGCCGTGAAGCTGGCAGGCGCCAAGCTTCGGCTGGACTCTCACGGCGACGACCAGGAGCGTACGAGTGCCGCGGATGGCCTTGCCCTCAGTGGCCGTGTTGACCTTCCTGCCCTGGCCTCCGCCCTCTCCTTCCTGTTCGACAAGACTGTCCAGCTTGATCTTTCCGGCCGTA
Source organism: Pseudomonadota bacterium (assembly GCA_039030315.1). GTDB lineage: Bacteria > Pseudomonadota > Alphaproteobacteria > Rhizobiales > CAJQND01 > JAAEUE01. Next base: position 7,213 of record JBCCEL010000224.1, on the reverse strand, counting down.
TCAGATTGGCGGGCTCCGGCAAGGGCGCAACGACAAAGCAATCGGCCCTGGCGGCAAAGGACGCCAAGCTGAACGTGACATCGCGGGCACGTCTTCCGATCGATGTTTCCGGCTTCGGTATGGGCCTGGAGGAAGTTGGGCTGGCGATCAGCGGGCCGTACCATGCACCGGCGCTCAAGGGTGGGGAGAGCCTGCAAGCCAGCTTCCGGGAAATTTCGGCCCGGCTGAAGATTGCGGGGCGGACCGTGACCGTGGCCGGCGCCTTCGGCGGTGAGCAGCCCCTGGTGCTGAGCACGACGTTCGAGGACTTCACCCTGGAAAGCCTCGCCGGCCTGATCCCCGGTGTGAATCTCGCCGGCCAGCTACCGAAAGGCCTGCCCTTCCCCGGCACTATCGAGCTCAGCCGCGTGTCGGCCCAGTTCGATCTCAAGGCGAGGAGTATTGATGCCCTGAGCTTCGAGTTCGACTGGCCGGTCGACTGGAAACTGGCAGAAGGCAGACTGAAACTGGAAAACCTCGCGGCGCGCTTCTACATCGCCAAACCTTTCGCCAGGAAGCAGCGGTTCATTTCAGCGGAACTGCACGGCAGCTCGCTCATCAACGGCGAACCGGCCGTCGTGAGCCTTTATGCCCCGGACTATGCGGCAAGGCTCTACATATCCCGCATGGAAGCGGCCGGCATTGCCGAGCTGGCCGGCCTGGAACGGCCCGAGTTCTTCAATGAACTCCCGCCCCTCGTCTTCCGCGGCGTAGACTTCAGCTACAACCTGCGCAGCAAAAGGTGGTCGGGTGAGTTCGAAGCCCTGATCACGCTGCTCGATCTGGAATTCTCGCTCGCGGTCTCGCTGCCGGCCATGGACTTTCACGGCACGGCCAGAACCGTCAAGGACGGCACGCTGGCGAAGCTTGTCTCCGATCATGGTCTGGTCCCGTCCGGCAAGGCGCCGGTTCTCAAGGAACTGCGGGTCTCGGGCAATCCGAAGGTCCATCGCATCGAGCTCCATGCGGATGTGGCCAATCTGATCAGCATCGGCGCCCTTTCGCTCGAAGAAGCCAAGCTGGACCTCGTCTATCCCGGCGGGATGAAGAGCAAGTTCACCGGCAAAATCACGTCCAAGTTCAAGATCGACCGGTTTACCTTCTCGCTCAACGCCGCCCGCACTGACACCGCGTGGAAGGCCACTGCCAGCGCCAAGGCAAGCGGCACACTGGATGAAGCGGTCAAGGCGGTCTCGCAGCATCTGCACGGCAAGGCCTTCAAGCTGTCCGAGCATGGCGTTCCCGAGGCGCTCGCCGCACGCAAGCTTGATGGCGAGTTAAAGCTGGTTGTCGATACATCGAAGAAGCACGTGTCCCTGAGTGCCGACATCAAGGTGTCGGACGGCGACGGCAAGGCACATTTCGAGATCGCCATCGGCGCCGATGGTCTGGTGGTCAAGGCGTCGCTCACCCTTGGCGATCTGCACTTCGAGGCCGACTTCTCCAAACAGAAAGACAGCCCGCTGCTGGCGGCGCAGTTCATCTCGGAGAACGGCCTGAAGATGTCAGTGGCCAAGCTCGCCAACTCTGCCAGGCTGACCGACGGAGATGCCTTTCCGTCAATCGGCCCGGGTCTGGAAATGACCCTGCGCGACGTTCTGGTGGCCATGGCGCCGGGCAAGGGCAAAGCAAAGGCAAAGTTTCTGCTGGCCGCGGATGTGGACGGAGGCATCGACCTCTCCGCCTTCGGCGACCTGCCCCTGGTCGGCGGGATGCTGCCGGCCGGCGACGGCATCAAGCTTTCCCTGGCCCCGGTCTTCGCCAATCAGGCGTGGGACAAAGCGGCCGTCAAGCGTCTCAACAAACTGCGCGGAAAGAAGGGGCCGGAGCTTCCCGAAGCGGTCTCCGGCAGCAGTCTCGGCATTTCCCTGAAGCTGCCCGGCGAGCGTGTTCCGGTCGGCATGGATCTGGCCCTTGGCGACACCTCAAAGGGCAGCGAGCCGGCGATCGAACCTGGGTCCGCTGCGCCTTCAAAGGTGACCTGGAAGGAAATCCAGAAGAGCCTGGGGCCGGTCCAGATCGAGCGGATCGGCCTGGGCCTGGACCGGTCGGACAACTTCAATCCGGCAATTCGCGTTCTTCTCGATGGCGGCCTGGGGCTTGGCGGCCTCGATCTTTCGCTGATCGGCCTTGGCGCCAGATACGGCCTGAAGAAGAAGGATCTCAGCGTGGAGCTGAGCGGCCTCGGGCTTGAGCTGAGCAAGCCGCCGCTGGAGATAAGCGGCGGGTTTGCCAATCTCGACGGGGATTATCTCGGCAAGGTCACGGTGGCGATGAAGACCTTCTCGCTGGCGGCCAGCGGCGGCTTCACCATGATCGACGGCAAGACGCCGTCCATGTTCCTGTACGGTGTCCTGAACACACCGCTGGGCGGCCCGGCGTTCTTCTTCGTCGAGGGCCTCGCCGCCGGGTTCGGCTTCAACCGCAATCTGATTGCGCCGGACCTGCAGGACGTGCCGACCTTCCCGTTCGTCTCCGACGCGATCGGCGCCGCGAAGGGCAAGAAGCGCAAGCAAGGGGGCATCGGGGCGGAACTGAGGCGGCTTCAGCAGTATGTCAGGCCGCAGCTTGGCCAGTACTTCCTGGCCGCGGGCATAAAGTTCTCATCGTTCAAGCTGCTCGAGAGCTTCGTCCTGATGATGGTCTCGTTCGGGCGCGACCTGAAGATCGATGTTCTGGGCGTCTCCACCTACCAGACACCGCCGATCGTTCCGCCAGGCCTTCCGGCCATGGCCCGGATCGAGCTCAACCTGAAGGCATCCATCAGACCTCTGGAAGGTACGCTCCTGGTCCAGGCCGAGCTCGGCGACAACTCATATGTCTATGCCAGCCTCTGCCGGCTGAGCGGCGGCTTTGCCTTCGCCGCCTGGTTCGCCGGACCGCATGCCGGAGACTTCGTCATCACGGCCGGGGGATACCATCCGGATTTCGAATCCAAACGGCCTGCGCACTATCCCGCCGTGCCGAGGGTTGGCCTGGCATTCCAGGTGACAAAGGATATCTACATCAAGGGCGAGGCCTACTTCGCACTGACCCCCAGCATGCTGATGGCCGGCGGGGCATTGCTGGCCAAAGCCGAAATCGGCTCGGTGTCCGCATCGTTCCGCCTGTCGGTGGATTTCCTTATCGCCTGGAAGCCCTACCATTACGACGCCAGGCTCGCCGTCGATATCCGGGCGAAATGGGGCCCGTTCCACACAACCGCTCATGCGGAGCTGCATATCTGGGGGCCGGAGTTCGCCGGCCATGCGGAGGTTTCCTGGGCGTTCATTTCATTCGAGGTTGATTTCGGGCGGAGCACGTCGGCGGCCATCCCGATTTCGTGGGACGACTTTCAGGAAAACTTCCTGCCCCGCCCCGATGCCGGCGCGAAGCAGAGATCCAAGGTCGATCCGGCAATCACCGTGGCGGCCGGACAGATCGCCACACTGGAGGCGGATAACAAACCGCCGGTTCATGTGGTCAATCCCAAAGAGCTCGAAATTCTCGTCGACAGCGTCTTGCCGGTTCACAAGCTTGGCACGGGGATCTTCCGGGACGGCAAAAAAGTGCCTGACAGTATCGGCTGCGGCCCGATCGGCGTCCCCAAGGTGCAGAGCTCCACGATGACCGTCACGATCACGCGCGGCGGGAAGAACGTCAACCGGTCGTTCTCGCTTAAAGGCCGCCACAAGACCTTCCCGACCGCCATGTGGGGCGCTCATCTGAAACCGGAGCTGCACCATCCCGCTTCCGTGATTGCAGGCGGCGTGGTTCAGATCACGGTGGGTGAGCCGGTCAAACCCTCATCCGTGCGCTCGATCACGCGAGGTCAGGTCAGGTACGAGCCGCCACCGCGCTTCCGGCGACAGCCCAAGCCGGCCCCGTTCCACTACACCGAGACGACGGGCGCAGCGAACAAGGTTCTGGTCCCCGCACCGGGCGCGCCGTCGCTGGCCCGGAGAAACCGGATACTGCAATCGCTGGAGCAGGATCCCGGCGCGACCACGCTCAGACCGGAAACTGCCGGCGAATTCGCCACCGCTCCGGCGGTCATGTCGGCCGGGCTGCCGGGAGCCAGGCCATGAGTGAAACCACAAAGCCGCGCGCCGCCGAGAGTGGCGATGAGCTTCGCTTCCAGGACTTTCACGAACCGGCCCTGACAAGCGGCAGCTACAAGATCAAGGTTGACCAGGAGTTGGTTGCGAGAGCCGGAGCGCGGGTCAAGGGTTCAACCACGATCAACCTCGCGGTGGGCGGCCCGCAGCTGCAGCTGCCGCCTGACAACGTGGTCACGACGTTCCCGGCAAACCTGTCTTCCGGACGGTTCTTCGCTGTCCTGCCGCATATTACCCTGGCGCGTTCCACACTGCCCTGGGAACGGGACCCACAGGCGGGCGGAGCCAGCACGGGGGCGCCCAGAACCTGGCTGGTGCTCCTGGTGCTTTCAGAGGACGAGCTCAAGCTCTGCGTCCAGCGGACCGTTGACGCCGGCAAGCTGCCTGCCCCGATCCCGCACAAGCTGGCCGATCCCAAGGACCGGGTACACGTCATCGATGTGCCGCGGGCCATGCTGGCAACGCACTTTCCTACCCTGAACGACCTGGAGTGGCTGGCGCATGTCCGAGCGGTCCGGCCCGCGCCCGTCGGCGGAAAAGCCCAGCCGGTGGAGGATGAAACCGCGACGGTCATTGGCTCCAGACTTCCGGTTCCGGGAAAACAGAACCATGCTTTCCTCATCTCGGTCGAGCATCGTTACAGGAGCCAGTCGCCATCGGCGACGGCGGGCGCGAGGACTCCGTTCGTCGTGCTGCACCAATGGTCCTTCTATTGCGAGGACACGCACCCACACGGGTTCGTGGAGCTGCTGAAGGCGGCGGTCGGACCGACCCAGACGCCTGAGCCCCTGTCTCTCGGAACGGCACCGGCGGAGACGCCTGAGAGCCAGGGCCGTCTGGATGCCGGTTTCGTGCCCATGGTCCACCGCTTCCGCAATGGAGACCGGTCGGCGGCCTGGTATCACGGACCGCTCCTTCCAGGCGCACCGCCTCTCAAGCACAGCCTGATTGAAAGCCGGCTTCCGGCCTCAAACGCTGACGCGCTTCTGTTTCTGGACGAAGAGTTCGCCATGCTGGATGTGTCCTATGCCGCGGCCTGGCAGCTGGGCCGTCTGCTGGCGCTTGAACACACCGATATCGCAACATCGATCTACCAGTGGAAACGGGCAAGGGCGCGAGCTGGCCTACAGGCGAGCCGTCCCAAAAGCGCTGCCGCGTCACCGCACGTGCTGACTGCACCGGCGGAGGCTGATTTCCCTGCGATCACATGGTTCCAGGTAGGTCTGATGGAGCTGCGGGATGTGCCCTTCAGCTATCTTGTCCCGGACGAAGCCATGCTGCCACCGTCATCTTTCCGCTTTTTCGACATCGACCGGAACTGGCTGGAGTGTCTGCGCGACGGCGCGCTGAGCGTCGGGCGGACCGACAGCCGGGCCCGAGAGATCGAGCTGATCTGGCGCAAGAATCTGCCCCGCCCGGACCGCATGAGCGGCTTTCTCCTGCGGTCGCAGGCCGTGACCGACTGGCCCGGACTGGAGGTGGACGGCTACGCTAAGCCGGGCGCCGGCGCCAGGCAGTTCGGTGGCTCGGCGCTGGACATCCTGCGCATGGAACGGCTGTCAAAATCTGTTCTACTGGTCCTGTTCAAGGGGCGGGCCGAAGTGGTCGACATCCATCTGCATCCGCAGGCCGTGCATTTCGGCTTCGCCGTCGAGAGCACGTCCGGCCATGAAATCCTCAGCAAGGAGCGGCGGGGCGGCGGCGCAAACAGCAAGATTACGCTTGGCGTCAGCGCACCCTCAGGCACATCGCTCGACCTGCAGATCGATCCTTCCCGGCGCATCGACATGGCGGCACTGGCCGGCGCGCTCGGGATCAGGAAAGCCTCCGGCAAGGACGGTCACGTGGCGGAGTTCGCGCTGCAGATGCTGGACGGCGTCCCCATGGTGCGCTTCAGCCGGGTTCCGGGAGCGGGCACATGAGCGCGTATCTCTGCGTCCCCATCCATCTTGATGCGCTGGTGGTGCGCAGGCAGGAAGAAGTGGTCGGACCGACCCTGGATGTTTCGCGGGCGCCCTGGTTCGGCACCGGGAATGATGGCGTGCTGCGCGATCATTTCCCCCAGACGGCCAACGTGGCGGGCGCCATCCGTATAGATCCGATGGATCCGAACAACCGCTATCTCACAGCCGGGATTCATCTGCATTGGGCACTGCCGGATGCCCTGACGCACGGGACCACGAAGCCCCCGAATTCATCCAGCTTTGTGGAGCGGAACAGCCTGTGGTTTCCCAAGGCCCCGAACCGCTGGCTGGTGCTGCGCTCCCACGGCACGGCGCATGTGGGCTCCTGGCTGATTGAAAGCGATTTTGTCCATCCCTGGGGCACAGGCACCGGCAACACGGCCTATTCCCTGCCACCCGAGGCCGACTGGCCCTATCCGTTTGCCCGGGTCGGACGGATCACGAAACTGGAGACGGGTGCAGCCGCCCCGGCGGCGGGGACCTCGCTGGCCGAGATCGACCGCGCTCTGACCGCGGTTGGTCCAGGCGATGCGAGCTTCGCGGCACTTTACACAGGCTGCCACAGCATATTCGGCATGCACGATACGGATGTGCCGGGCGTCAGAGACGGTGCCCCGATCACCTATGAAGTCATCGGCTGGTATGCCGATCCGGGCGATGCGCCACTTGCTCATTGGGCCGATCTGCCGAAAACCGGGAACCGGAAGGAGATGATTGCCGGCGCGCTCAGCCTGTCCACAACGGCGCCGAAGTCCGTTGATCAGATCAAGGACCGGGACCTGAAGAGGGACGGGCTGAAAGCCCAGGATATCCTGTTCCGCAACCGCAGCGGATGGAGCCTGCCGGAAGGGGCACGGACCAGCGTGACGGCATGCGCGGGCTTCGTGTTTTACGGCAAGGTCGTTGTCGCTCCCACAAAGCGCACGAAGAAGCCCGCACCTGTCTCATCCGCGATCGCTGTCGGCAACTCGACCCAGGAGGCGATTTGCGCGCTTCTGGCCAACAAGCACAGCCCAGGCAATCCGGGGCCTCTGGAGGAGCGCCTGGAAGCCGTCCGCTTCGACGTTGAGTTAAAGGACGATGTGCTCGATTTCACCGCCAAGCTCAGGGAGG
>JBCCEL010000223.1:0-10203 GCA_039030315.1 Pseudomonadota bacterium | reverse complement strand
GAGCAATTGACGGTGATATTCTTCACCCAGTTGATCCCTTCCAGCACCTACGCGAATCGCGCCGAACTCAAAGCACTGGTGCACGCGGCCTTGATCGATTGATCGTCAAGGTAAAGGCCTGCTCCCGCTGGACGGGAGCTATATATCTGCACTATTTTTCGGGTATGGCGGAGAACAAGACAAAGCCGACTTCTGGCGACGTATCGGCGTTCATTGCGTCCGTTGAAAACTCCAGACGCCGGGCAGACTCAGAGACCATGCTATCGCTGATGAGCAGGGTGACCGGAATGGAACCGGTGCTCTGGGGAGACAGTCTGATTGGCTATGGACAGTACTTCTACAAATACAAGTCCGGCCACAGCGGCAATTTTCCGCTGACGGGCTTCTCGCCGCGCAAAGCTGCAACCACCGTCTACGTGATGCCGGGCTTCAAGCAGTATGACGATCAGCTCTCAAGGCTCGGCAAGCACAAGCACAGCGTTTCCTGCCTCTACCTAACGCGACTCGACCGGATCGATCTCCGCGCGCTTGAAGAAATCATTTCTGATTCCGTTACACGGATGAAGGAAATCTATCCCCAATGGCTGGACTGGCCAGAGTGCCTGCCCAAGCGTTGATCAGGCAGCTGGAGCACGCTCAATACCTTCCAGGATCATCCGCTTGGCTTCTGCCTGGTCGCCCCAGCCCGTTGTCTCGGCCCATTTCCCGCGTTCAAGATCCTTGTAGTGCAGGAAAAAGTGCTCGATCTGACTGACCATGATTTCCGGCAGGTCGGATATCTCATGAACTGCTTCATAGCGCTTGGTGATGCGAGAAACCGGAACCACGATGATCTTCTCATCTCCTCCGGCCTCATCCTGCATCTTCAGGACACCGATGGGCCGGGTTGCGATAACCGAACCGGGCACCAGCGTGCGCTGGCTGATAAGTAGTACGTCGATCGGGTCTCCATCTTCGGCCAGCGTGTGGGGGATGAAACCGTAGTTTCCGGGATACCGCATGGCCGTGTAGAGGAAACGGTCGACCACCAGGGTGCCTGATGCCTTGTCCAACTCGTACTTGATGGGTTCGCCGCCGATGGGAACCTCAACGATCATGTTCAACTCGTCCGGCGGGTTCTCCCCTACCGGTATTTCATCGAGCCTCATCTGGCGCTACCTCACTTGTCCGGCATGCTTTATTGTGCAATGCACAATTTTTAAATGCACTGATAAATTGGTCTAACTTTGCCGTGGAACATTGGAGCACATACCGGAAGGCTTTGGAGAAGGCGATTGCTGTCCTGATATGCTCTCCCGTTCTACTCTCAACCCCACACGAGGCTGTCGCCCGGGATGATGTCCCTGTCCGCGCGGGTTGGGCGGAGCTGGTGGTTTTCGCGGAAATCGGGCTTGAACTTCCGGCAAAACTCGACACAGGCGCGCGGCACTCTTCGCTACACGCTCTGGAAATTCAGACGTTCGAGCGGGACGGTGCCAGCTGGGTGAGGTTTACTTTGCCCGATCAGGACGGAAACATCAAAACAGTGGCGCGACCGCTTTACCGGACAGCAGTGATCCGGCGTGCAGGAACCGGCGTGGAAAAAAGGCCGGTCGTGCTGCTGCGGGCATGTGTGGCGGGTTTTCACCGGACGGTCGAGTTCAACCTCAAGGATCGCAGCGGAATGCTCTATCCCGTCCTGATCGGACGCTCCTTCCTGGGCAGCCGCATTCTCGTTGATTCGAGCCGGAAAAGTCTTGGCACGGGCCGGTGCCGGACAGCGGATTGATGCCTCAGATAATCTCGTCTTCGTCGAAGAGTGGGTGATCTACCAGTTCCTCCTCGATTTCATCCAGATGATCCTCGGCAACGGTCCGCCGGGACACTCGGGCAATGTGAAAGAGCGCGTCACCCTGGTTGACCACGGGCAAGTTGGTGCGGCCGATCACCAATCCTCCGTCGCGCACCCTGGCCTCGACTTCCTGGTCTCCGAAGGGGTCCGAGATATACCCCACTACCTCATCGCTCTCGACCAGGTCGCCAATGGTCTTGTGGGCGCGCAGAATGCCGCCCGCATCGGCGCGCATCCAATAGCTCGACCTCGAGCGGATCGGGGGATGCTTTGCCGGTTTCAACGCCTTCTTCGTCAGCATGCCCAGTTCCCGCATGACCGTGAGAATGCCGCGTACACCAATGCGTACCGAAAACTCATCGAAGCGCAGCGCTTCGCCGGCCTCGTACAGTAACATCTCAACGCCTCGCTCCCGCGCGGTCTGGCGCAAGGTTCCAGGCCGTTCGTCGGCTTCGATGACCACGGGCGCACCGAAAACCGAAGCAAATCGCTTCATTTGAGCAGAAGGATTGGAATAGCGGATCTGCGGCAGATTTGTCCGGTGGATCGCGGCCGTGTGGAGATCGATGCCAAAATCTGCACGGAGCACCACTTCATTCAGAAACAGATCGGCAAGCTGAGCCGCCAGCGATCCCTTGTCCGAGCCTGGAAATGTCCGGTTGAGATCGCGCCGGTCAGGTAGATAGCGGGAATGGGAGATAAAGCCGAAAGCGTTCACGACAGGGACGGCCAGCAGGGTGCCGCGCATCTGCCTGAGCTGGCTGGAGCCCAGAACACGACGGATAATCTCAACGCCCATGATCTCGTCTCCGTGCACGGCTGCGGAGACAAAGAACACCGGCCCGGCCCTGCGGCCATTTACAACCTTCACGGACAGGTTGACCGGCGTATGATTGGACAGGACGCTGATCGGAAGGTCGACGATGCGCCGCTCGCCGGGAGCGATCGTCTCGCCTGCGATCTGGAACGCGGCATTCTTGGTGTTGGTCGTCATTCGGGAGCTAGCCGCGACCGCGGGTCTTGGTCTTCCCCTGCTTTGCATTCTCTTCAATGAAACGGACAATCTTGCCGGCTATGTCAATTCCTGTCGCCTTTTCGATGCCTTCAATTCCAGGCGATGAATTGACCTCCATGACCACTGGACCGTGATTGGATCGCAGAAAGTCGACCCCGCAAACATTCAGACCGAGCCGCTTCGCTGCACGCACTGCCGTCGAGCGTTCTTCGGCCGTGATTTTTATGGACTTTGCGCTTCCGCCACGGTGGAGGTTGGAACGGAAGTCGCCTTCCGCACCCTTGCGCTGCATGGCTGCAACGACCTTTCCGCCAATGACCAGAGCCCGGATGTCAGTACCGCCCGCTTCCTTGATGAATTCCTGAACCAGAATGTTCACATTTGCGCCGCGGAAGGCTTCGATGATCGACTTTGCGGACTTGTTGGTCTCACCCAGAACAACTCCAATCCCTTGCGTACCTTCGAGAAGCTTGATCACCACCGGTGCGCCGCCGACGAGTTCGAGCACCTCGTCAGTTTCCTTTGGATCATGGGCAAATGCCGTCACGGGAAGACCAAGACCGATGCTCGCGAGCAACTGCATGGACCTCAGTTTATCGCGGGAACGTCCGATGGCCACAGATTCGTTAAGAGGCCAGACCCCCATCTGCTCAAACTGGCGCAGGACTGCCAGACCATAAAAGGTGACCGACGCACCGATACGCGGGATCACGGCGTCATATCCGGTGAGCTGTTCATCGAGATAGTAGAGAGACGGCCTGTGGGCCGCGATGGAGATGTTCACGCGCAGCGTGTTGATGATGTCGATCTCATGCCCTCGCGCTTCTGCCGCTTCGACAAGCCGGCGGTGGCTGTAGAGCTTTGCGTTCCTCGCAAGCATGGCGATTTTCATGAGGCGGTCCCTCTCTCTCTTTTTTGTCTGGGCTCGCCCGCAAGGAACGATCTCCCCGGATTTACGACAAGATTGCGCCTCCGGATAGAGGTCCGCCCAAGGATAAGCTCAAACCCCATTTCAGCCCGGTTGGCCAGCGAAACATCTATGCGCCAACGTCTACCGCCGATGCGCAGGGAGGTGTTGATGACGTATCGTTCCTCGGGCACGCCGCTCGTGTTCTTGATAAGACGCAGATCGGCCACCGGCGCTTCGCAAATCTTCCAGTCACCACCCAGTTCGCCCGGGGCCATCTTGAAGCGCACATGGTCCTGGTCATTGTTGCGGAACGGCTCGATCTCTTCGGCATGCAGCGCTGCCGTTCTTGCGCCAGTGTCGATTTTCGCCTTGAGGCGCCTTGCACCAAGTTCCGGCAAATCAACCCATTCCCGCCACCCAATTATCATTGGGGCCTTTTGCGAAACCAGGTTCTCAACGACTCTGTCTTTGGATGACATACCGGCTTGATCACTTCCTTGGATGCATACGTTACTAGTGTGCGCCTTTAACGCGCAAGGTTTACGCGTGGGCAGCAAAATTGATTGTCAATGAAATCTTGACGTGACATAACATGAGCACGATGAGAGAACCTGTAATGCAGCTTGGCGAACGCATTCTGCTCGCGACCGAGCAGGCCGCCCTGACCCGGTCCGGGCTGGCGAAGAAGCTTGGTGTTTCACGGCAGGCTGTTAATAACTGGATAAAGGGAAAGAACAATCCCTCCACTAAAAATCTTTCCGATATTGCAGACGCCACAGAAGTACGCCTTGAATGGCTTGCGCTTGAGCACGGACCGATCGAGCAGGAGCATGACCTCAATCAGCCGTCCTTCTCCGCCGAACTGTCCACCGACTACCTTGAGGACGTGATCATCGGCATTGAGCAAATTGTGGCAAAAGACAAGCTCGACTTGTCTCCCAGGCTGAAGGCAAAACTGATCGCCGAGCTGTATCGCCAGGCATTATCGGAAGCTGGGACAGACTTCATCTCCGAAAGCACGCTACGCGCCGTCATCGGCTACGCGATGCGGTTCGAAAGCGCCTAGGCCCTCAGGTCCTTGGTGGCCTTGAGCATCGCAACGATCAGTCTATCCCTGTCTTCTGCCGTCTCTTTCAGTGTCTTTCCGTCCATTGCCTGTCCAGCGCCGTCCACAAGCTTCCCGGCCGTCTCGGACGTGAGCCGAACATCGCCCAGGTCATCCCACCAGCGGTTGAAACTGTCGCAGTAGCGGTTGCAGAACTCGGCCATCCCGCCCGGTCCGGCGGCAAGATTGAACAGCATGTGCGGCCCCATGGCGGCCCAGCGCAAACCGGGCCCGGCCCAGACCGCCTTGTCGACATCCTCAAGCGAGGCGACACCGGTCACATAGAGGTGGATCGCTTCGCGCCACAGGGCGGCCTGGAGGCGGTTCGACACATGAGCAGGCACTTCGCGGTTCACCCGGATGGTGACCTTGCCAACCTGCTTGTAGAACGCTTCGGCCTGCTCCAGCACGCCATCTGCCGTCCGCTCATTGGCGAGCAGTTCGACCAGGGGAATGAGGTGCGGCGGATTGAAGGGATGGCCGAGAATGAAGCGGGAAGGATCGCTCCATCCCTCCTGCATTTCGCTCACCATCAAGCCCGAGGCAGACGAGGAGACGATGGCCTCCGGCTGCAGGCGCGGCTCGATCTCACGATATGTCGCATGCTTGATCTCGATGCGCTCGGGCACGTTCTCCTGGATGAATTGGGCGTCAGCTGCAGCGTCGCCGGCATTGTTGTGGAAGCGGACATTGTCCGGATCGCCATTCTCGGTCATGCCCAGTTCTTCAAGCGTTGGCCAGGCGCTGGCAATGTAACCGCGAACGTCTTCTTCCGCTGTCTCGGAAATGTCGAAGACATCAACCTGAAGCCCGGCGGCCAGAAACAGCGAGGTCCAGCTGGCGCCGATGACGCCGGCGCCAAGCACGGCAGCGCGTTCGAAATTCTGCATCAGAACAATCCTGGATTGAGAGGGGAAGCGGCCGTCATGCCGCCATCAAGGGTGTAGCACTGGCCGGTTGCGAATGCGGCATCATCCGAGGCGAGCCACACGGCAAGCCTGGCAATGTCTTCCGGGGCCCCGAACCTGCCGGCCGGATGGCGCGCGAGGGCATCCTTCTTCGCGGCCACCGGGTTGCCCGCCAACTCGAAGGCGGCATCTGCCATGCCGGTCATGATCCAGCCGGGAGAGATAGCGTTGCAGCGGACATGGGGGCCGTGGTCCACGGCGATCGACCGGGTGAGCCCGTGCACGAAGGCCTTGGAGGCGTTGTAGATCGCAAGACCGGGATCAGCGACATTGCCGGAAATGGAGCCGATATTGATGATTGATCCACCCTCTGCCATGGCCGGAATGAACGCGCGGCAGGTCAGGAACACACCCTTGGCGTTGACGCCCATAAGGGTGTCCCAGTCTTGGTCAGTTGTTTCCGTGACCGGTTTTTCAATCTGGACGCCGGAGTTATTGACCAGCGTCGTGACCTCTCCGAGAGCGTCCCGCGCCGCAACAAGCAGCGCCTCAACATCCGCCGGGTCAGAGACATCCGTCGTGCGCCAATGAACATTGACCGGCAAGTCACCGCGCTCCCCACGGCCGCAGGTCATTACCTCGGCATCTTCCGCGAGGAACGCCTCGACAATTGCCCTGCCGATGCCCTGACGGCCGCCGGTCACCACCGCTCGCTTTCCCGCCAGCCGGGTCATCCGTGGGCAATCATTACGTGGCGGATGGAGGTATAGGCATCGAGTGCGTAGACGGACATGTCGCAGCCGGTGCCGGAGCCTTTCATCGCCGCCCAGGGCATTTCCGGCGTGCCAACGCCATGGGTGTTGACCCAGGTGAAGCCGTAGCGCAGCCGGCCGGAGACCGCCATGGCACGGCCCACATCCCTGGTCCAGACCGAAGAGGCAAGGCCGTAGGGGCTCGCATTGGCCCAACCCAGCGCATCTTCAACGTCCGAGAAACGGGAGATGGAGACCACGGGACCAAAGACCTCCCTGCAGGCAACCTCCGCATCGTTGTCGACGTTCGCAACAACGGTCGGCTGGTAGAAATAGCCGTCACGGTCTGCAGTCGCGCCACCCGTCGCGATCTCGGCGGCGTCCCTGGCACGGTCGACGAAACCGGCGACGCGATCCCGCTGCACGTTCGAGATAAGAGGGCCCATCTCGACGCCTTCCTCGCGCTGCGCACCGAGCTTGATGCTGCCAACGGCGCTGGCCGTGTCGGCCACCAGCTTCTCGTAGATGCTGTCCGACGCCATGATCCGGCAGGGCTGAGCGCAATCCTGGCCCGCATTGAAATAGGACCCGCCCCGGATGGTCGCCACGACCGCATCAAGATCAGCGTCATCAAAGACGATTACCGGCGCCTTGCCGCCAAGCTCCAGATGCACATGCCTGATTTTCTCCGACGCAGCCCGCATCGCCGCCATGCCAGTGGCCGGAGAGCCGGTGATGCTGATGCCTTCCATTTTCGGGTGATTGATCAGGCGGTCGCCAACAGTCTGCCCCTGTCCGACCACCACGTTCACCACGCCCTTCGGGTAGATCCCATTCATGATCTCCGCCAAACGGAGTGTGGACAGGGAGGTCATTTCCGATGGCTTCAGGACGAGGGTGCAGCCTGCCGCGAGCGGGGCGGCAAGCTTCCACGAGGCCATCATCAGTGGGTAATTCCACGGAGCGATGGACGCGACAGGTCCGATGGGATCGCGCCGGATCATCGAGGTGTGACCTTCCACATACTCCCCGGCTGCGGAGCCGGACATGGTCCGGGCTGCCCCTGCCATGAAGCGGAACACATCAATGGTCAGCGGCATCTCGTCCGCCTTGGCGCTTTCCAGCGGCTTGCCGCAGTCCTGGCTTTCCAGCTCGGCCAGCTCATCGGAATGGTCCTCGATCGCATCGGCAAGAGCGAGCAAGAGGGCGGAACGCTCGGCCGGCGTGGTCCGGGAGAAGGTACCGAACGCCTCCTCCGCGGCGGCCGCCGCCGCATCCACCTGTTCGTCAGAACTTTCATTGATCTGCGCGAACGCCTTGCCGGTGGCCGGGTCGATCACGTCCAGAGCAGGACCTGCGCCCTCGACCATTTCGCCGTTGATGAGCTGCTTGGTTTGCACGTTTCCATCTTTCTCCGACAATCAGCCCCACCCCGTCACCCCCGCGAAGGCGTGGGTTTAGCTGGGATATCCCTGGATTCCCGCCTGCGCGGGAATGACGTTGTTGAGTGCTGCCGGCCTCATCAAAGTGGAGCTGCCAGCTAGAACTTCACCATATCGCCGCCTTTCAGGCCCAACCGCTCTCGGGCCTCAGCGGGGGTGGCGACGGTGAGGCCCAGGTTCTCGACGATCTGGCGAATCTTGGTGACCTGCTCGGCATTGGACTTCGCCAGTTCGCCCTTGCCGATGTAGAGGCTGTCTTCCAGGCCAACGCGCAGATTGCCGCCCAGCATTGCGGACTGGGTCGCGAACGGCATCTGGGCACGGCCGGCAGCCAAGACCGACCATTCATAGCTATCGCCGAAAAGGCGCTGCGCCACGTTGTGCAGGTGCTGCATGTTGTCGGGATCGGAACCCATGCCGCCGAGGATGCCGAAGACCATCTGGATGAAGAACGGCGGCTTCACCAGGCCTTTGTCGACGAAGTAGGCCAAGTTGTAGAGGTGGCCGAGGTCGTAGCATTCGAACTCGAACTTGGTGCCGTGCTCTTCCCCGAGGTTCTTCAGCACATACTCGATGCTCTTGAAGGTGTTGGGGAAGATGAAGTCCTTGGTCATCTCCAGATAGGGCTTCTCCCAGTCGTGCTTGAACTCCTTGTACTTCTCCAGCATCGGGAAGAGACCGAAGTTGATGGAACCCATGTTGAGGGAAGCCATCTCGGCGCTGGCGGCAGTCGCCGCAGAGATCCGTTCGTCAATGGTCATGCCGAGGCCGCCGCCGGTGGAGACGTTCACCACCGCGTCTGTCGACTGCTTGATCACCGGCAGGAACTGCATAAAGGTTTCTGGCCGAGGATCCGGCTTGCCGGTTTCCGGATCGCGGGCATGCAGGTGGATGATCGAGGCCCCCGCCTCGGCCGCTTCGATAGACGCAGTCGAGATTTCAGATGGCGTTACCGGGAGATGGGGGGACATGCTCGGTGTGTGAACGCCGCCGGTAACGGCACAGGTGATGATGACAGATTTGGCCATTGTTGTTCAGAGCCTCATTTGTTGAACCTGGGCGGAAAGACCGCCATCGATAACCCAGAGTTGGCCGGAGGCATAGCGGGCCTCGTCGGACGCGAGCCAGTTGACGAGGTTGGCGATGTCCTCCGGCTGGCCGTAGGTGCGCAGGGGATGCACATCGCGCGCCGCCTCCTGAAGGGTCTCCACGCTCCCGCCGTGCCCGCCGTGGAAGAAGCTTTGCAGCATGGGCGTGTCGACAAAGCCGGGGCAGATGGCGTTGACCCGGATGCCCTCCGGACCGTGGTCGCAGGCCATGGCCCTGGTCAAGGCGTGTACCGCCCCCTTGGTGGCGCAATAGGCGGCGAGGCTCGGGTCGGCAATGAAGCCGTCATAGGAACCGAAATTGATAATGCTGGCGCCATCAGAGTTCCGCAGGAGCGGCAGGGCATGCTTGGACGTCAGGAACGTCCCGGTGACGTTGATGGCGAAGATGCGGTTCCAAGCCTCTAGCGTGGTGTTCTCGATCGTCTCCTCAATCTCGATCCCGGCAGCGTTCACCAGGATATCGAGCTTTTCCCAATGCTTACCAATGCGCTCCATGGCGTCGATGGCGGCGTTTTCCGACGTGACGTCGTAGGAGACGACGCGGACACCTTCGGGCGGGTCCTCCCAGGCCGCAAGGTCTGCGGCGATGACTTTCGCCCCTTCTCTGGCAAACCGGGTGCAGATGGCACGGCCGATTCCCCCTGCCCCGCCGGTGACAAAGGCGGTTTTTCCTTCAAGCATGGGCATGGCGAACAACTCTCAGTTTCGTCATTCCCGCGCAGGCGGGAATCCAGGAGCGGCCCGCTCTGCGCTTTCGTGTAGCCCGGGTTGCCCGCCTGCGCGGTAATGACGAGTGGGTGGATATCGTTCTCATCCCGCCACGGCCTGCTTGTAGGCATCCAGCACGAGGCCGTGGAAATGGTGGACGGCATGCTCGGATTTGCCCGAGCCGTCAGGATCGTGAACGATCCGGCCCTGGCTGAAGGCTGGCGTCTCCATCCCGCGCTGAACGCTCTCCACCAGGCCGATGTCCTCAACCTGCAGGACCTCGTCGAGATAGCGGATGGCCTCCAGTTCGGCCTCGTCCGGTTCGGGCGTTTCCAGAAAGAAGTCGTAGGTTTCCAGTGTCCGGTCGGGCCCGACGGGGATGATGTTGAGGACGATCATGGAACTGCGGCCGGGATAGCGCAT
>JBCCEL010000222.1:0-10224 GCA_039030315.1 Pseudomonadota bacterium | reverse complement strand
TGCGAGACCACGACAGGCATCCTCAATCCGGTCCAGGAGATCGCGGCCATCGTCGCCCAACACGGCAGGCGCCTGCTGATCGATGCCATGAGCGCATTCGGTGCAGTCCCGCTGGAAATTACAGACGCGCCCTTCGATGCGGTGGCCGCCTCGTCCAACAAGTGCATTGAAGGCACCCCGGGCATGGGCTTCGTCATCGTGCGCAAGGATGTGCTGGAGGGTTGCCAGGGCAACAGCCCGTCTCTGAGCCTCGATCTCCACGACCAGTGGGTGGCGATGGAAAAGAACGCGCAATGGCGCTTCACACCTCCGGTCCAGGTGATCGCCGCGTTCCACCAGGCGCTGGAGGAATTCGAGGAAGAGGGCGGGGTCGCCGGGCGCGGCGCCCGTTATGCCGGCAACTGCAAGATCCTGGTGGAAGGGATGGCGGAACTGGGGTTCCAGCCGCTTCTGCCTGACGAATTGCAGGCGCCGATCATCGTGACGTTCCTGATGCCGTCCGATCCGCGGTTTGTGTTCGACACATTCTACGACCGGCTGAAAGACCGTGGCTATGTGATCTATCCCGGCAAATTGACCGTTGCCGAGACGTTCCGTATTGGTTGCATCGGACGGATGGGACCTGAGCAGATGCACGGCGCACTTGCCGCCATCAAAGAGACTCTCGCCGAAATGGGCGTGGAGAACTGCGCACCGGCAGTGGCAGCCTGACCCCCAAGGCCAAGGACAAAAGAGACACCATGAGCGAAACCAAGGCACAGATTTCCGCAAACGGCCGCGAGTATTCCTGGCCGGCAGCGCCTCTGGTCGTGATCTGCTGCGACGGCAGCGAGCCCGACTACATGGAAGTTGCGATGGCGGACGGGCTCATGCCCAACCTGGAAAAGATCATCGGCAAGGGCGAGAACCTGCTCGCCAAGTCCGTGATCCCGAGCTTCACCAATCCGAACAATCTGTCGATCGTCACCGGGCGCCCTCCGGCTGTGCACGGCATTTGCGGCAATTACCTCATCGACCCGGACACCGGCGAAGAGGTGATGATGAACGACCCGAAGTTCCTGCGGGCGCCGACGATCTTCGAGGCGTTCCAGCAGGCAGGTGCGAAAGTCGTGGTGGTCACCGCCAAGGACAAGCTGCGCCTGCTGCTCGGCAATGGGCTGAGCTTCGGTGGCGACAACGGCGCGGTGTCCTTTTCGTCCGAAAAGGCGGACCAGTGTGCGCCGGAAACCCACGGCATCGACGGTGTTTGCGAGATGGTCGGCATGGATGTGCCGGAGGTTTACTCGGCGGAACTGTCGGAGTTTGTCTTCGCCGCCGGTGTCAAGTTGCTGGCTTCGCACGAGCCGGACCTGATGTACCTCTCCACGACCGACTATGTTCAGCACAAGTATGCTCCGGGGTCTGAGGGCGCGAACGCCTTCTACACCATGATGGACCGCTATCTCGGCGAGCTGGACGAAGCGGGAGCCACGATCATCCTGACCGCGGACCATGGCATGAAGGACAAGCATCTGGCTGACGGCAGCCCCGATGTCCTTTACCTGCAGGAGACGCTCGATCAATGGCTGGGCGAGGGGGAAAGCAAGGTAATCCTCCCGATCACCGATCCGTATGTCGTCCATCACGGGGCGCTGGGCTCTTTCGCCACGGTTTACCTCAACGATGCCTCCCGGGCCGGGGAGATCGCCGAACGGATTGGCGGGCTGGACGGCATCCACTCGTCGGTCAGCAAGGCCGAAGGCTGTGCGCTTTACGAGTTGCCCGAGGACCGCATGGGCGATCTCATTATCGTGTCCCGCGACACCAAAGTGCTGGGGACGTCCGAGGCGAAGCACGACCTTTCTGGCCTGAATGAACCGCTGCGTTCGCATGGCGGCATTACCGAACAGGTGGTGCCGATCGTGTCCAATCGCAAACTGGCCAATCTGCCGGAAGATCTGCGCAACTTTGATGCCTTCTTCATCGGCTGCAACCATGTCGCGGGCCTCGCCCAGGCGGCGGAATAGGAACGCGAAACCCAATGAACCAGATGGAAAAGACCCGGCCCGTCATCGAAGAGACCATGCGCATCGGTGGAAAGAAAGTCACTGCCGACGAGACGTTCAACGTCCACTACCCCTACACCGATGAAGTCATCGGTACCGTGCCCGCGGGCCGCGCGGAACATGCACGCGAAGCGTTCGAGATCGCGGCGAACTTCACCCCGAAACTGAGCCGCTACGAACGTCAGCAGATCCTCTTCAGGGCCGGCGAACTCTTGCGCGAACGCAGGGATTCCCTTGCGGAAGTCCTGACGCTGGAGCTCGGGATCTCCACCAAGGACTCGCTCTACGAAGCGGGCCGTGCCTATGACGTGTTTACCCTGGCAGGCCAGCTCTGCATCCGCGATGACGGCGAGATCTTCTCCTGCGATCTCACGCCCCACGGCAAGGAGCGCAAGATCTACACCATGCGCGAGCCGGTCCGTGCGATTTCGGCCATCACACCGTTCAACCATCCCATCAACATGGTTGCGCACAAGATCGCCCCGGCCGTTGCCACCAACAACTGCGTCGTCTGCAAGCCGACGGAACTGACGCCGCTTTCGGCCATCGCACTCGCGGACATTCTCTACGAAGCCGGCCTTCCGCCGGAAATGTTCCAGATCGTCACCGGGTTGCCGCAGGATATCGGCGACGAGATGGTGACCAACGAGAACATTGAGCTGATCACCTTCACAGGCGGTGTCCCGGTCGGCAAGCTGATTGCCTCGAAGGCCGGCTACAGGCGCTCGGCCCTTGAACTTGGCGGTAACGACCCGTTGATTGTCCTCAACGACCTGGATGATGACGATCTCGATAAGGCCGCAGAACTCGCCGTTGCCGGCGCCACGAAGAACTCCGGCCAGCGCTGCACGGCGGTCAAGCGTATCCTGGCCCAGGAGAAGATTGCCGACAAGCTGTCGGAACTGATCCTGGAGAAGGCCAAAAAGATCAAGTTCGGCGATCCCATGGACCCCGACACGGATCTGGGCACGGTGGTTCACGAACAGGCGGCTAAGACGTTTGAGGCTCGCGTCTACGATGCCGCCGAAAAGGGCGCGCAAGTTCTCTATGATCCCGGCCGGCAGGGCGCGGTCCTGCCGCCCATCGTCGTCGACCATGTGCCGCATGAAAGCGAGCTGGTGTATGATGAGACCTTCGGACCGATCGTTCCGATCGTCCGCGTGCCGGATGAAGACGACGAAGTCATCAGGATCTCCAACTCCACGCCTTTCGGGCTTTCCTCGGGCGTCTGCACGAACAGGCTGGACCGGATCACCAAGTTCGTCTCGGCCCTGAACGTGGGCACCGTGAACATCTGGGAGGTGCCGGGATACAGGATTGAGATGTCCCCGTTTGGCGGCATCAAGGACAGTGGCAATGGTGTGAAGGAGGGAGTGCAGGAGGCCATGAAGTGCTTCACCAACGTCAAGACCTACTCCTTGCCGTGGCCTTCCTGATCCACGGCTCGTGTTGCTGGCATCGGTATCAGTTGATTTGGTGCTGAGATTGGGGCGGACACAGTAAAGTCCTGCAAGATCTGGACGCCGCGTGAAATTCTGCCCTAGTATTGGTCATGATGTATGCGCTCCGGATCATAGCCTTTACTCTGTTCGTCGCTGCAAGTGCAAATTCGGCAATTGCGGCCGGGCGGTCAGATGTTACAGATGACGCTGCAGCCGGAAATGAGGCGTCTTGCAATAGAGGCACGCCGGAGGCCGCGCTTGAACAGTGCGATCTGGCCATCAGGAAACGCAAGCTGGCAGGGCCTGCGCTGGCGGCAGCCCATGCCGGGCGCGGGCATGCGCATTACCGTCTCGGGAACTTCCGGGCTGCACTCAAGGACTATACGGACGCGGTGCGGCTGCAGCCCCTCAACGGGGCGCACTTCAACAGCCGCGGGAATGCATACTTCAGGCTGAAACGGTTCGATCTGGCCTGGAACGACTTCAATTCGGCGGTCGAGGCCGATCCTGACCACGCGGTCTACCTGCACAACCGGGGCCTGCTCTATTCCACTCACCTCGGCAACTATGAAGCGGCGGTTGCAGACTACAGGAAAGCGATCAGCCTGCGGCCCCGCTACGCGCTTGCGCACAACAATCTTGGCATTGTCTATCTGGGCCAGCAGAAGCGCGATCTGGCGATACAGTCGTTCACGGAGGCCATCCGTTCCAACCGCAAATACGTTCAGGCATACGCCAACCGCGGGTCCGCGTATTACGCCAGCGAACAGTATGAAGAGGCGATCAAGGACTATACGAAGGCGATCGAAATTGATCCCGATGACCCGGTTCACTTCTACGATCGGGGATCGGCCTTTGAGGGCCTGAAACGATACCAACGAGCAATCGAAGACTATGATCGTGCAATCGCTTTGAAGCCGGATTACGCGGATGCGTTCAACACGCGCGGGATCAATGAGTACCGTCTGAAGAAGTATGACCAGGCCGTCGCGGATTATCGCAAGGCGCTGGAAATCGACCCCGAACACCAGTTCGCGCACAACAATCTTGCTCTGACTTTCGTTGCCCAGAAAATGTCCAAGCTCGCCTTGCACCACTATGGCGAAGCACTTCGTCTGGCTCCCGAATATGCGATGGCTTACTACAATCGCGCCCGCACACTGGCAGAGCTTGGTCGTCATGAAGAGGCGGTGCAAGACTATTCAAGGGCAATTGATCTGAACGTCAGGCAGTCGGACATCCGGTTCCAGCGCGCCTATTCGCTCAGCGAACGAGGTGAGTCCAAAGCGGCCATTGCGGATCTCGATATCTATCTCAAACTGGAGCCTGAAAGTGCCGTCGGTTTTCTCAACAGAGGGTATGAACACAAGGTCCTCGAGGACCTCGACCGGGCGCTCGCCGATTACGACCGTGCGCTGGAGCTGAATCCGAAATACGTCCTGGCCTACTCAAACCGGGGCGACGCGTATAGCGACATGGGGCGATATCTGGATGCGGTGGCGGACTACGAACGGGCATTGAAGATTGACCCGGATGCCTTGCGGGCTCATTCCGGCCTCGGATATGCGCTGGGCGAGCTTGGTGAGCATGAGCGGGCCATCGTCGCCTACGGCGAGGCAATCCGGCTGAACCCCGAGGATCACTCTCTCTACAACGACCGCGGTGTGGAACACCGGGAGCTGGAGGAGTATGACCGCGCCATCGCAGAGTACAGCCGGGCGATCGAGCTGAAGCCGGACTATGTTCTGGCGCTGTATAACCGCGCCTTCGCCCAGGCGCTCCTGAAGCGGCACCGAATGGCTGCTGCGGACTATGAGGCCGTGGTCAAGCTTAGGAAGGACCACGCTGACGCCTTCTTTGAGCTGGGAGCGGCCTATTCCAGCCTAGGCGAGAGGTATGCGGCGATCGACGCGTATGACAGATACATTGCGCTCAAGCCCAAGAACCACGTCGGTGTAATGAACCGCGGGGTTCAGTACGCCGAGCTGGGTGAGTACGACCGGGCGATTGCCGACTATTCGGCGTCGATCAAGCTCAATCCTGAATATGCGCTGGCCTACACAAACCGGGCACTCCGGTATGTCGACAAGGAACTCTATGCCGCCGCGATTGCAGACTATACCGCCGCGATCAAACTTGATCCTGAATCCGGAGTCACCTTTCGCTGGCGAGGCCAGGCCAGGTTTGCCAGCAAGGACTACAAGGGAGCCGTGAAGGATTTCAGCGAAGCGGTACGGCTGGATCCATCCGATCACTCCGCGTTCAACGACCGCGGACTGAGCTACCGGTATCTTGAAAAGGACGGGCTCGCACTGAAGGACTACAGCCGCGCCATCAAGCTCAACAGCAGCAACTCGACCTATCTCTACAACCGGGGCATTGCTTACTCGGCTCAGAATCAGAACGACGCGGCGATACGCGATCTGACCGCATCGATCGCGCTGGTTTCCGACTATGCCCTTAGCCATGCCCAGCGCGGCTATGTGTTCCACAAGCTGGAAAAGGATGAGGAGGCGGTGAGAGACTATTCGCGGGCCATTGAGCTCGATGTTCAGACCGCGTGGTTTTTCGAGTACCGGGCCCAGGTGTATTTCCGGTTGAAGGAATTTGCTGCCGCGGCCAGGGATCAGACGTCTGCGATGGACCTGAAGGGCGTGACGGCCGACCTGCTGAACGTCAGGGGATACAGCTACCTGCGCGGAGGATTGCTGCCGAAAGCCTTCGAAGATTTCCGGGCGGCGCTCAAGCTCACGCCCAGGGCCAGTCATATCATCCACAGCTTGGGCGAGGCGCATTTTCAGGCGGGGCGCCTGGAGAAGGCCAAGGAACTTTATACCCGGGCCTGCACCTCGGCGGTGAAGACGGACATTGCGGGCTGGCAGAAGCGGCTTAAGGCGGCCGGGCATTACAACGGAAAGGGTGACGGCGCCTGCGATGCGGACATGATGGAGGCCTTCCTGTCCTGTTCCCGCGCAAAGTGCGAGTTCTGACTGCTTACAGCGCCAGGGGATCCAGCCGGCGGAAACGCCTGCGGTGGTGGGGCGCATCACCGTGCTGGATCGAGATGGCGGTGAGACGCTTCAATCCGTGGCCCACCGGGATCTCGTCGGTCATGCCGATGCCGCCGTGAAGCTGGACGCATTCCTGACCGAGCTTGCGCCCCGCCTCGCTGACAAAGGCCTTGGCGGCCGAGACCCGGCGTGACCGCTCTTCTGGCGTACAGCCGTCCTCAAGGGCTGCGACGGCATCCCACGCCATGGATTGCGCCAGCTGGCAGGTGACGTAAACGTCCACCAGACGGTGCTGCAGGGCTTGAAAGGAGGAGAGGCGGTTTCCGAACTGCTCGCGGGTTTTCAGGTACTCGAGCGTCTGTTCCTGAAGTGCCCACATGATGCCGCTTGCCTCGGCGCAGGCCAGCGCCGTCAGCGTGTCCTCCAGCAGTGACAGCGTGTCGGCATCGGTGCTGAGGATCATGGAGGGCGGGACGGCCGCTGCGGTGAACGTCACATCGCCGGCTTCTGCACCATCATAGGTCCGATAGGTGCTAATCTTCGCATCCGACGCCGGAATCAGGCACAGAACGGTGCCCCCCTCCGCACTCACCAGCAGATGGTCCGCATCCCCGGCAAAGGGGGCGGCGATCTTGGTGCCGCTGAGCGTGAGTGCCTGCCCTAGGGTATCTGTCCTGACAGCTCCGTCTCCATCAGTCAGAGCGCAGGCCAGAACACACTTCCCACTGATCAGCCCAGCGAGCAGATCCGGGGAAGCGCCCGTGCGCGCCAGTACGTGGCCGGCGCCCGCCACGGCAGTAGCATAGGGCGTCATCATCAGGAAGCGGCCGAACTGCTCGCACAGTATCGCGGCATCCATGAGCGTTCCGCCTGCGCCGCCCAGCTCTTCGGCGAAGGGCAATCCGAGCCAGCCCATCTCCGCAAACTCCTGCCACCTGGCCCGGTCAAGACCGTATCCGAGCGCCAGCGCCTTCTGCCGGGCGGTGAAATCAAAATTGTCCGCCAGGTATCGGCCCGCCGTCTCGCGGATCAGCGTCTGTTCTTCAGTGAGTGCGAACATCGGTCCCTAGAGCCCCAGCACGGCCTTGGCCATGATGTTGCGCTGGATCTCGTTGGACCCGGCGTAGATCATGGTTTTGCGGAAGTTGAAATGGGCACGGGCGGCATAGCGGGCTTCCTCCGGCGCCGCCGGCCGGTCCTCGGCGGCGATGCGCGGGTCCATGAGCGCATGCGGACCCACCGCATCATGCAGCAGCTCGAGGATATCGTTCTGGACTTCGGTGCCCTTGAGCTTGAGAAGCGAGGCCTCAGCACCTGCCGGCCCGTCCCCGAACAGCAGCCGGAGCTCTGTGAGCTCGACCGCCCGCAGTTCAATCTCGATCCGGGTCAGGCGTGCCGCAAACTCCGGATCCTTGATCAGCGGTTGATTTCCCCGCAACCGGTTTGCCGCGAAGCGCTTGAGCCGGTCCAGAGTCGCCAGCGAACGAGAGACCTCGGCGGTACCGAAGCGCTCAAGGCTGAGCAGGTACTTCGCCAGCCCCCAGCCTTCGTGCTCCTCTCCCACCCGGTCCTCGACGGGCACCTCGACATCGGTGAAGAACACCTGGTTGATCTCGATCCCCCCGCCATCAAAGGTCTGGATCGGGCGGACCTCGACGCCCGCCGACGTCATGTCCAGGAGCAGAAAGGTGATGCCGTACTGTTTCTTGCCGGAGGAATCGGTACGGAACAGACCGAACATGCGATCGGCAATATTGGCCTCACTGGTCCAGATCTTGGAACCGTTGATGACGTAGCGGTCGCTCTTGCGTTCCGCCTGGCACTTCAGGGACGCAAGGTCCGACCCGGCCCCTGGCTCGGAAAAGCCCTGACACCAGAAATCGTCACCGCTCACGATGCGCGGCAGGATCTCCCGTTTCTGGCGTTCGGTTCCATATTCGATGATGGTGGGCCCCAGCATGCCGGTGCCGTAGACCATCGAACGCGGCGCATCGGCCAGCGCCACTTCCCGTTCGAAAACATAGTGCTGCTCATCGCTCCAGCCAGGTCCGCCGTGTTCCACGGGCCAGGTCGGCACCGCCCAGCCCTTTTCGGCCAGGATGCGGTGCCAGCGGCGCTGGGCCTCCTTGGGCAGGTCCATCCGTTCCTCGGCGCACATGCTGCGGATATCGTCCGGCAGGCGCGTCCGGACGTAATCCCGCACTTCGCTCCGGAATGATTCAATGTCTTCGGCAAACCGCATCTGGCACATTCTCCACAGGACCGAGCTTAGCTGATCGATTCCGGGTGGCCAATGGGGCCGGAGAGACGGTAGATTCGGCTCATGTCTTCCGCCGCTTCTCAAATCCGCTATTGCTATGTGGACAGCCCGCTCGGCGAGATTCTCCTGGCCGGCGCCGACGACGGTCTGCGCGAGCTTTCGTTTCCCGGCAAATCGGGCAGGCGCCCGCCCCGGGCCGGCTGGGTGAAAGCCGGCGAGGGCGACTTCGCCGAGGCCAGGATTCAGCTTGCCGCCTATTTTGCGCGCGAGCTTGAGGCCTTCGACCTTCCACTCGCCCCGCGGGGCTCCGCGTTCCAGCACTCAGTGTGGGACGCGCTCCTGCAGATCCCTTACGGCGAGGTCATCTCCTATGGAGAGCAGGCAAAACGCATTGGCGATCCCGGCGCCGCCCAGGCGGTCGGTGCGGCCAACGGCGCCAACCCGATTGCCATCGTCATCCCCTGCCACCGGGTCGTCGGGGCGGATGGGTCCCTGACCGGCTTCACCGGCGGGCTGCACATCAAGAAGTTCCTGCTTGCCCACGAACAGGCCATGGCCCGCTCAAATGACGGGCAGCTGAGGCTGATATAGCGTATTGCCTGAGCGGATGCCTCGGAGTTCGTGCATGTGAAGAAACACAAACGTCATTCGGCGCCCGATGACGGCGAGATGCTGGACCGGCACCTGGACTATTTGATCGATCGGTACACAGCCGCCTACCAGGACATCTTCAACGATCCGGTCAACAAGAACCGGCTGGCGGCCGTTCAGCTGGTACGACAGCGGCACCGATCCGTCCGGGGCCAACCGTTCGTGGCGGCGCGGCAGAAGATACTGCAGATGATTGACCGGTGCTCGACGGAGTTCGATCCGCCTTTTGACACGGAATATGGTAGCGGGCGCGGAGTGTTCTCACTGCTCAGCGGGGCCATCGGTACTCTGGGCTCTGCCGCCGCATGCTGCCCGACGAGACTGGCGATCTTCATCTACCGGGAAAACGGCGACGAGCTTCTGGACGAGATCTCCCTCGATGGTGTCGAGCTGAAAGGGCTCAGGGCAATTTTTGATCCCGGCTATGCCGACGCCGACTTTGCCGGCGGCGGCGGATACCGTGTCCGGACCGAACATCTCGCAGATCTGGATGATCTGCTCGCGGTTGCCGTCGAATGGGACCTTGAGGCCTGCGCCTATTACATCGAGGCCGTGCCGGTGCCTCCGCTCACCTAGATTGAGTTGCTGCAGCGCAGGTCTTTCCTTCCCGCCGTGCGAACCATGTCGCAACGCGTTCGACGCTGAGGACAAGCTGGTAGACAACTTCGGAAATCATCACGGACAGGGTGACGGAAGGCGTTGCGAGCTGGTTGATCTGGTTGGTCATCGGAATGTCTCCCGTGTGAGTGCATGGCTGATCTTACTTGACGAGTTAACCGGATCTGGACATGGCTGACAAACGATGCTTTCTGATG
>JBCCEL010000221.1:0-10244 GCA_039030315.1 Pseudomonadota bacterium | reverse complement strand
CTCCCTGATGGATCTTGATGGTTCATGACGCCGGACGGCCGATCGATAAAACGCCCTCCCGGTTCCAACATCACATGCGTGGGTCAGATAGTCTGGCCAAAAGGAGCAACTCGAGAACCCAACCCCTGACGTCTTGTGCACCCTTCTTGCGGACCCGGATAATGGGATTAATCCGCACTTTCGGCCGAGAGTGACGGCCAGACTTGAGACCCACGCAACCTCCCTCGCAACTCTATTCGGCGATCAGCTTATCCGTGCTCGCTTCGCTCCGCGCGGGCTGTTCTTGTGCGCTCACGGCAGCATGCGCTATTGCGCATGCGCCTACGCGGGTGCGCCGCAGTGGCGGCGGCGCGCGGTCGCGCTTGCCTCAGGCTCTTGGCCTTCGGTGTCGTCTTTCACTGCAGATTGAGTGTTCGCGGCTCGCAGCGCGCCGACTGATCATTTGTGCGCACGGCAGCTTGCGCGGCGGGGCGTGAGGCCGCAAATTCGGGGGTCTGGATCTGGAGGACATGGTCATGAGGTTTGAAGATCGGCTGGCCCGGGATGAACCGGTTCTGATGGACGGTGCTCTGGGCACCGAGCTTGAGCGCCGCGGCGTGCCGGTCGATGTGAAGTCCTGGAGCGCCGTGGCCATGACCGATCACGGTGGCATCGTGCGCGATGTGCACGCAGACTATGTCCGGGCCGGCGCCGAGCTCCATATCGTCAACTCGTTCGCCCTTGGGCGCCAGGTCCTTGAACCGGCGGGCTATGGCGACCGTGTCGCTGAATTCAACCGGCAATCGGTCGAACTCTGCAGACAGGCCGTTCAGCAGGTCGTCAGGGGCAGGCCTCAGTGGATCGCCGGCTCGCTTTCCACCTTTGCGGAAAGCTCTGACCGGTCGGCGTTGCCGAAAGGCCCGGAGCTGCGGACGAACTACCGCGAACAGGCTGGCCTTCTGAGCGAGGCCGGTGTCGATGCCCTGGCGCTGGAGATGCTTTGCGATGTTGACATCACGCTCGATGCCTTCGCCGGCGCCCTGCCCACCGGGCTGCCCTTGATCCTGGGATTCACCTGCCAATGGAGCGTGGACGGGACGGAAGTCGAAACACAGTCAGGCATCGGCATGGCGCCCGTACCTTTGGCCGACGTGCTGGAGGCGGTCATGGCGGAGGTGCCAGGCGGTGCGCCCGTGATCTATGCCATCATGCACAGCGATCTCGATGTGACCACCGCCGGGCTGGAACTCCTGCAGGCCATGTGGACCGGCCCGGTCGCGGCATACCCCAACTCCGGCACATTTCATCAGCTCCGGCTCGACTTCGAGGATGTGTGCAGCCCGGAGGCATTCGCCGACGCGGCCGCCGGATGGATCGGCTCAGGGGTAGACATTGTCGGTGGCTGTTGCGGCATTGGCCCCGCCCATATCGAGGCCCTTGGGAGACGGCTGGGACGTGTTTGAGTCGCATCCGCACGCCGGTGTTTGTTAAGGTAGCGGCCAACCCCAATCCGCACTCCGGAGTTCAGATATGGCAGCTGCACCTCCCATCTGTGATTTTGGCTGGAAAGCCCCGCAATTCGCCCTGCCGGCGACGGATGGAAAGATTTACAGCCTCAGCGACATTGCCGGTCCCAGGGGCACGCTCATCGCCTTCATCTGCAATCATTGCCCTTACGTGAAATCGATCGCCGGCAGGCTCGCTGAAGAGGCACGCCATCTCCAGAAGGCTGGCATTGGCGTCGCCGCAATCTGCGCCAATGATGCGGTAAACTACCCAGCCGATTCCTTCCCGCGCATGAAGGAGTTTGCCGAAGCGCACAGCTTCACCTTCCCCTATCTGCATGACGAGAGCCAGGAGATTGCCCGCACCTATGATGCGGTTTGCACACCCGACTTCTTCGGCTTCGACAAGGACCTTGGCCTCCAGTACCGCGGACGG
The DNA here is from genome assembly GCA_039030315.1 of Pseudomonadota bacterium. Taxonomy (GTDB): domain Bacteria; phylum Pseudomonadota; class Alphaproteobacteria; order Rhizobiales; family CAJQND01; genus JAAEUE01. The sequence goes on along the minus strand of JBCCEL010000221.1, from coordinate 8,324 downwards.
CTGGATGAATCCAGGACATCGCTCGTGCCGGACGCCCGCCGGGAACTTTATGAGGCGATGGTCCAGGTGGCCGAAACCGGCCACGGACCCGAGGACCAGATCCCTTCCATGGGCTGCAGCATCAAGTGGCGGATCTGACGGGCGGCCTGACTGCGGCCTGACTATTGCCGGGCGATGCCCGACTGACCGCCGCGCAGCACGAACTTCTGCACCTTGCCCGTCGCCGTCTTCGGCAGATCGTCAACAAAGCTCACCCATTGCGGGGTCTTGAAGTGGGCCAGATTGTTTCGGACATGCAGCTTGAGTTCATCCTCGCTCGCCTCGGCGCCATCGCGCAGAATGACGAACGCATGGGGACTTTCGCCCCACTTCTCGTGCGGCATGCCGACGACTGACGCCTCCTGAACCGCGGGATGGTCAAGCAGGCAACCCTCCACTTCGACAGATGAGATGTTCTCCCCTCCGGAGATGATCACGTCCTTGAACCGGTCCCGGATCTCGATGAACCCGTCGGGATGGACAACGGCGGCATCGCCGGTATGGAACCAGCCGTCGCGGATCGCCTCTCCGGTTGCTTCGGGGTTGTTGTAATATCCCTTCATGACGTTGTTGCCGCGGATGGTGATTTCACCCAGCGTTTCGCCATCGTGGGCAACCTCGTTGCCTTCGTCATCGACCACCCGCAGCTCGCCGGAACCCATCATCTCTACGCCCTGCCGCGCCTTCACCTTGGCGCGCTCGGCCAGAGGCAGGTTCAGATGCTCCGGCCAGGTCTCGCCGAAAGCGATGAGAGGTGAGGTCTCGGTCAGGCCGTAGACGTGGGTCAGCTCCCAGCCGAGATCGCGCTCCACCATCTCGATGGTTGCAGCCGCCGGCGGCGCGCCCGCCGTGAAGAGCCGGATGCCCCGCGGAGCGCCGGCCTTCAATTCATCGGGCGCATTTACGATGCCGATCAGCACGGTCGGTGCCGCGCAGAACATGGTGATGTTCTCCTCGCGCATCAGTTTGTAGATTAGCGCCGGATCGACCTTGCGCAGGCAGACATTGGCCATGCCGCGGGCCGCGTTGATCCACGGGAAGGCCCAGCCGTTGGCGTGAAACATCGGCAGGGTCCACAGATACCTGTCCGCCGCCGTCAGATGGTGATGGGACATCGTGTTGAGGATATTGAGATAGGCGCCCCGGTGGGTGATCATCACGCCCTTCGGTTTGGCCGTCGTCCCGCTGGTGTAGTTGATGGTGATGAGATCGGTTTCTTCGATTACCGGCCGGTCGAAGTCCGGCCCGTGCGCGGCAAGCTGGGCTTCGTAGTCGAGCCAGCCGTCATGTTCGCCTTCAAGGGCGATGAAGTACTCCACGCCCTCAAGCTGGTCCCGGATCGATTCGACCGCTTCGAAGTGATCAGGATGCGCGCAGACCACCCGCGCGCCGCAGTGATTGATGATGTATTCAAAATCACTCGGTTGCAGCCGGTAGTTCATGGGCACGAGTATCCCGCCCATCTGCGGAACCGCATAAAAGCTTTCCAGTTTGGAGTGGATGTTCGGCGAGATGTACGCGACCCGGTCGCCCTGCTTTATGCCCATGGCCTGCAGGGCAGCCGACCAGCGGTCACAGCGTTCGAGAAACTCCGCATAGGTAAAGCGCTTGTCCTCGTCGACCACCGCTTCCCGGCTGCCATACAGCCGCCGCGCCCGTTCCCCGAAATTCAAGGGGCTCAATGCAACTTCCATCTCCTGGTCTCCTCCCTAATTCCCGGCCCGGTGGCCGTCGTCTCTTATGTCCCGGTGAAGTTCGGTGTGCGTTTTTCCAGTATCGCGGCGACCGCTTCCTGGTGATCCTCGCTCGTGTGGCAGACACCCTGGTAGGCGGCCGACAGCTCCAGCAGATCGTCCAGGCTCGAATGCCGGCTTGCCCTGAGCAGCCTTTTGGCCTTGCGCAGCTGGACCGGCGGGTTCACCGCAATCCGCGCCGCCAGATCCTGTGCTTCAGGCATCAGCTCATCCGGCGCGGTGACCCGCGATACAATGCCCCACTCCAGCGCGGTCGCAGCGTCGACCGGCTCCCCGGTGAAGGTCATCTCGGCTGCTCGCGAAGCTCCCGCCACGCGGGGCAGGAACCAGGCGCCGGCATCTCCGGGGATCAGTCCCACCTTGACGAAGTTCTCGGCAAACACTGCCTTCTCGCTGGCAATCCGGATGTCGCACATCATGGCGAGATCGCAGCCGGCGCCATAGGCCGCACCGTTGACGGCGGCAATCACAGGTACGTCCAGTGCGTAAACGGCCCGGGGGATGCGCTGCACGCCCTCCCGGTAATTCTGGGCGATCTGGTCAGCATTGCCGGCGAAGGTGCCGGTGCGCTCCTGCATGTGCTTGATATTGCCGCCGGAGGAAAAGCCCTTGCCGGCGCCGGTGATGATCACGCAGCGCACTGCAAGATCGCTCTGGATTTCCGCCAGCCGGGTCTCGAAAGCCTCGACGAAATCGAGATCGGTGACCGGGTTGCGCATCTCCGGCTGGTTCAGCGTCAGTGTCACCACATGGCCGTCGCGCGCGAACAACAGTTTCTCAGTCAAGCCGCTGCCCCTTTCTTTCCGGGCGCCAGTGCATCGGAAAGGCCCACCCGTTCAATTGCCTCCGCCAGAGAGCCCGCCACCAGGTGACCCAGCGTGCGCAGCTCCGCACCGGGCGGAACGAGATCGGGAACCTGCACCACGGTCATGCCGGCGGCAAGAGCGGCCCGGACACCCCTAACCGAATCCTCGAACGCCACGCAGTTCCCGGGTGCCACCCCAAGCGCTTCGACCGCCCGCAGATAGATGTCCGGGGCGGGCTTGCCGCGTTCAACCTGGTCTCCGCCGATCACTGTTTCGAAGAACCCGCGCAGGCCTGCCCGCCCGAGCTTGTTCTCGGCGCTGGGAGTCGCCGTGGATGTGGCCACGGCGAGGCGAAGGCCCAGAGATGAGAGCTCGTTCAGAACGGCCCAGACACCCGCTTTGACAGGGACATCCTCGGCCACAAGGCGGGCGTATCCGTCCGACCAGCATCTCGAGAACTGTTCATACGGGATCTGGTCCGGCAGCCCGTTTCGCAGCAGTTCGCTGTTGTCGGACGCATCGCCTCCGATCAGCAGGAGAAAAAGTTCATCGTCCGGCGGAACTCCGAACGACCTGAAGGTCTCCTGGAAGGCATCGCGGGCCAGCCTTTCAGTGTCGAGCAGCAGCCCGTCCATGTCGAAAAAAGCAGCATCGAAATGCGCGGCCACCGCATCACCCCCCGTAGACCGGGCCGTTCGCCCCTAGCCTCAGGCCGGGCCGCAGTTTCGTGTAGCCGATCTGGCTCAGCTTGCACGGATTGGCGCCGGGGGCATCGGCGAAGAGGACGGTCTCGGCAATGGGTTCGTAGTCGGCCAGGAAATGCACCGCGCTCTTGACGACCACGATGTTCTGTTCTGCCGGCTCGATACCGATATGGGAGAAGAAGGTCTGATCGGCGTTCTGGCTGCGGATGGTCCCGACCACGACACGGACCTCGCAGCCGCCGTCCTCGATCAGCAGGGTGGCGCAAGGGCCGAGTTCCGCGTGCGAACCGCCATACATGGGGCCGGTGCACAGGAAGCTGCCGTCGGACAGCGCCTCCACGGTCACATCCGCTTCCACGGGCCGGCTCTTTAGCTCGGGAAACTTCCCGCCGAGCGATGCCCGGAACTGCCCGCCAACGCCAACCTCGTGCGCCTTTGCGGCGGCGTCTGCATCCCAGAGCATGGACAGCGCCGCCTTGCGTGCGCCCTGTGCGATCAATTCTGCAAGGATGCCTGTGGTGTCGCCCGTACCACCGGCCCCGGGATTGTCCTGCGGGTCCGCGATGACCACCGGCCTTGCGCTGCCGCCGGAAAGGGCGATGGCGCGCGAAACCGCTTCTGGAATCGGGATCAGGGGATCGTCGAAATCGCTCTCGGCCGCATGCAGGATGGCGAGCATCCGGTCCGCCGCCGCATCGGCCTCGTCCTGGGTTTCCGCATAGACGACATGCGACATGCCGCAGTGGTGGATGTCGGCAGGCGGGAAACCGGTGGCCAGATCGATGGAGACCACACCGTTGCCTTCAAGGGCGGCCATTTCCTCATAGAGCCGCCGGCATGGTTCCCGCATGGTCGACTGCGCCTGGATCGGCACCATGTAGTCCGCCTGCCGGAACGCCATGGCGTAAGGCTTGCCCCTGTCCAGGGTCTTCCTGAGCAGGGCATGGGCCCGGGCACCGGTCTCCGCCATGTCGATATGAGGATAGGTCCGGTAGATCGTAACCGCATCGGCGAGCCCGGCGAACTCTGCTGTCTGGTTGCCGTGCAGGTCCAGACTGACCGCGATCGGCAGATCATCCCCGACAACCTCGCGGACACGGCGCAGTACCTCGCCTTCGCCGTCGTCATAATCCTCCGTCACCATCGCGCCGTGGAGGTCCAGGTACACACCGTCGATATTTCCAGCGGCCCGCAGCCCGTCGCAGATCATCCCCGTGATCTTGTCGAACGCGTCCGTCGCCACATAGCTGCTGGGTTCCGCCGCGGTCCACAGGATCGGGATCAGGTCCATATCGGTGGCTGCGTTGATGAACCCACCGATCGGAATGTTCATTGAACTGAACACATCGATGACCGCCTGGCCGCGTGTCAGACCCGGCCAGGCACTGCCGTTTTCAAACTCTTCAAACGGCGTCGGCAGAGGGCAGAACGTGTTGGTTTCATGCTGAAACCCGGCAATGGCGATACGGGGACGCGACATGGCGGCAGGAGACTCCCAGAAGGCAAGGCGCCGGAATGTGTCAGCCTGCCCGTTTCCCGTCAACCGGGATCAATGACATTGACTCAGGACGGGCGGGCAGCGTTAACTCCCTCCCTCAGGGATTGGAGGAACCACCCGAGCATCAAGGAGGAGTTGTGAATGCTTAGCTGGACAAAACGGAAGTTCCTGGCGGCCGCCGTGGCGGTGCCGCTCGCGCTTGGCGCGTTTGGAACGATAGGGGAGGCCGCAGCCGAGAAGGTGCTGCGCGTTATTCCGCATGCGGATCTTAAGAATCTCGACCCGATCTGGACCACGGCCTATATCTCGCGCAACCACGGCTATCTTATCTATGACACGCTGTTTGCCATGGACGAGAACTTCAAGCCGCAGCCGCAGATGGTCGATACCTGGACCAAGTCGGACGACGGCCTGACCTGGACGTTCAAGCTGCGCGACGGTCTGAAATGGCATGACGGCGGTGACGTCACCGCGGAGGACTGCGTGGCATCGCTTGAGCGCTGGGGCAAGCGCGACGGAATGGGCCAGGCCCTGTTCGGTGTCATCGAAAGCCTGACGGCAACCGATGCCAAGACCATCACCATGAAGCTGAAGCAGCCGTATGGCCTGGTGCTGGAATCGATCGGCAAGATCTCGTCCAACGTGCCCTTCATGATGCCGAAGCGCATGGCCGAAACGGATCCGTTCAAGCAGGTGGAAGAACACATCGGCTCCGGCCCCTTCATGTTCTCCAAGGATGAATGGGTGCCCGGTTCCAAGGTCGTCTACACCAAGAACCCGAACTATGTGCCGCGCTCCGAGCCGGCCTCGGCTGCAGCCGGCGGCAAGATCGCCAAGGTCGACAAGGTGATCTGGACCTACTTCCCGGATCAGACCACCGCCATGAACGCCCTGATCAGCGGCGAAGTGGACTACTTCGAATCGCCGGCCAACGATCTCATGCCGCTTCTGGAGCAGAACGAAGATATCGTCGTCGAGATCAACGATCCGCTCGGCAATATCGGCTTCGCACGCTTCAATCACCTGCTGCCGCCGTTCGACGATGTTGACGTGCGTCGCGCCGCACTTATGGCGATGAAGCAGGAAGATTATCTGGCGGGCGCCGTTGGCGATCAGAAGTTCTGGAAGACCTGCTACTCGGTGTTCCCCTGCGACACGCCGCTCGACAACAATGTCGGTAGCGATGTGATCAAGACAGGTGACATCGAGAAGGCCAAGGCAGCTCTGGCGGCCACCAAGTATGACGGTACCCCGGTTGTGATTATGCAGCCCACGGACGTACCGATCCTCTCCGCCTTCTCGCTCATCACGGCGGAAAAGCTCCGCAAGATCGGCATGAAGGTGGACGTGCAGGCTATGGACTGGTCGACCCTGACCTCCCGCCGCGCCAAGCGCGAGCCGGTATCCGAAGGCGGCTGGAACATGTTCCACACCTGGTGGATCGGTGCCGACGTGATCGACCCCATGGCGATTGCCTTTTCCGGCAACCCGGCCAAGGGCTGGTTCGGCTGGCCGACCGACGAAGCCCTTGAAAAGGCCCGTACGGCATTCGCCGCTGCAGGCTCGGTCGAAGAGAAGAAAGAGCTTGGCAAGAAGGTGCAGGAACGGCTCTGGGCCATCGGCGCTTCCGGCCATCTCGGTCAGTTCTTTACCCCGGTTGCCTACCGCAAGAACGTCAAGGGCCTGATCAAGTCCCCCGTCCAGTTCTTCTGGAACATGTCGGTGGACTGATCACCGGCTGAACACCATACTCTCCACCCGGCCAGCCGCCGGGTGGAGTTCTTTTGAGGCCGTGAAATGCTCGGATATGTGATCAGGCGCGTTCTTGCCACCATCCCGGTGATGATCATCGTTGCCGCGGTGGTGTTTCTCATGCTGCGCCTGTCGCCGGGCGACCCGGCGTCAGTGATCGCGGGCGACTATGCCACAGCGGAGGACATTGTCCGTATCCGCGAGCAGCTCGGCCTGAACGAGCCGATTCTTGTGCAGTTCACCAAGTGGATCGGCGCCCTGGTGCAGGGCGATCTCGGCACGTCGATCTTCAGCAACAAGCCGGTGACCGAACTCATTGCCCAGCGCATCGAGCCGACCATCATGCTGACCCTGACCACGATTATTTTTACCGTGCTCGTGGCGGTGCCGCTTGGAACTCTGGCGGCCTGGAAAGCGGGCAGCTGGATTGACCGCGGCGTGATGCTGTTTTCCGTGGCCGGCTTTTCCGTGCCTGTCTTCGTGCTCGGCTACATTCTGATTTACGTGATTTCCATCCAGCTGAAATGGCTGCCCGTCCAGGGCTACCGCTCCATGTTCGAGCACGGGCTCTGGCCGTTCCTGCGGCACATCATCATGCCGACGGTAACCCTGTCGGTTATCTTCATCGCCCTCATCGCCCGCATGACCCGGGCCTCCGTGATGGAGGTGCTGCAGGAAGACTATGTGCGCACGGCCCGCGCCAAGGGCCAGAGCGAACTCAAGGTTCTCTTGCAGCACGCGCTTCGTAACGCAGCCGTTCCGATTGTTACCGTGATCGGCATCGGGATCGCCCTGCTGATCGGCGGCGTGGTGGTGACGGAGAGCGTCTACAATATTCCAGGCCTCGGGCGTCTGGTGCTGGATGCGGTTCTTGCCCGCGACTACCCCATCATCCAGGGGCTCATCCTGTTCTTCAGCTTCATCTACATCCTGATCAATCTGCTGATCGATCTCTCCTACACCTTCTTTGACCCAAGGATCCGCTACTGATGTCCGTCGAAGCCGATCCTCAAGCCCTTGAGCCGGAAGCGCCAGCGATCAAGACCGAGATCAGCCAGTGGCAGATTATCCGCTCCCACCCCTCGATCATCGCCGGCGGCATCCTGCTCGGCATCATGATCCTGATTGCCGTTTTCGGGCCTTTGTTCACCAGCGATCCGGTTGCGCTCAACCCGATCAAACGGCTGAAACCACCCCAGGCCGACTTCCTGTTCGGGACCGATTTCCTGGGCCGGGACATCTTCGCCCGCGTCGTCCACGGTGCCCGTATCTCTCTCGTTGTGGGCCTCGCGGTTTCCGCCGTCGCCGTGGGCATCGGCCTGGTCGTCGGCATGATCTCGGGATACATCCGCATTCTCGATGCCATCATCATGCGCATCATGGACGGCCTGATGTCGATCCCGGCCATCCTGCTGGCCATCGCCCTGATTTCCCTGTCCGGCGCAACCCTGACCACCGTGATCATCGCCATCGTTGTCCCGGAAGTGCCGCGGGTGGTTCGCCTCGTGCGCTCGGTGGTGCTGACTGTGCGAGAAGAGCCTTACGTGGAGGCCGCCATTGCGGCGGGCACCAAGCTGCCCCTGATCCTCAGCCGCCACATCCTGCCGAACACGATCGCCCCGCTGATCGTCCAGGCGACCTATATCTGCGGCTCGGCCATGCTGACCGAATCCATCCTCGGCTTCCTCGGCGCCGGCATCCCGCCGGAGATCCCGAGCTGGGGCAACATCATGGCCGAGGGCCGGACCTACTTCCAGCTCAGCCCCTGGAT
>JBCCEL010000220.1:0-10256 GCA_039030315.1 Pseudomonadota bacterium | reverse complement strand
GTTGGTCTTCGCCTTCGGCACCCTGGGCAGGACCGAAACTACGGAAGCCATCACATCGCGCAAGCCCTCCGCGCCGTCGGCGCGCGCCTGCGCAAGGGGCAGTGTTAGCAGCAGGCCGAAGGCCAGTGCTGAAAGTGCCGGGAAGACGCGGGGCATCAATGGTGTCAATTCAACCTGACGGAGCTTGATGTGTTGCCGCTCTCACTCGAGCTCTCCAGGCTGTCCAGCGCGAGCGCAGCGATCACGCTGACAGCCCCAATCAACACAAGTGCTGCAACAAAGGCTTTCATCTTGTCCTCTTCGTGGCGATCCGGAACCCAGAATTTACAGCGCCGGACAAGCTGTGTCACGCAGGTTACCGCAGACCGGCAAGGGCCGCCCCTTGCAAAGCGCAACGGCGGACACTTACATCCTCCGGCATGACCGCAAGCTCCCAGCACCGTCTGCTCAACCTGGCGCATACCGTTCTGCTCGTCTCGGGCATCGCCGCAATCTGCTGGCTCGTGCTGTCACTGCTGCTCAGTCCGGGCCTCGCGCTGGCGGTTTCCGCAGGGATCGCCGGCGCCATGATGATCAGCCCCGGGCTCTCGCCGCAATCGGTCCTCAGGGCCTACGGGGCGCGGAAGCTTACGGACCGGGAGTTTCCGCAAGCGGTAACCATGCTGCACGAACTGGCCAGGCGCGCCGGCCTGCCTGCCGTGCCGGACCTCTATTACCTGCCGACATCGGTCCCCAACGCCTTTGCAACCGGAAGCGTTTCGAACAGCGCGGTCTGTGTTTCGGACGGTCTTCTGCGCATACTCAACCAGCGCGAGTTCGCCGGCGTTCTGGCCCACGAGGTCAGCCACATTGCACATCGCGATCTCTGGATCATGGGGTTCGCTGACATGATGTCCCGTGCCGTATCGCTCGCATCCTATGTCGGGCAGTTTCTGCTCATCATCAACCTCCCGCTCGCCCTGATGGGGGCCAAGCTCGTACCCTGGCTCGTGCCCCTGCTGCTCATCATCGCGCCCACGCTGGTGAGCCTGCTGCAGCTGGCCCTGTCGCGTTCACGCGAGTTCGACGCGGACCGCGGCGGCGCGACCCTGTCCGGTGACCCCATGGGACTGGCCTCGGCCCTGGCCAAGCTTGAACGCCGCACGGGTCGGTTCTGGGAGGAACTGGTTCTTCCGGGGCGGCGGATCCCCGATCCCTCTCTCCTGCGCTCACATCCGAAGACGGAAGACCGGATCGCCCGTCTGCGCGATCTGGCCGAGACCCGGCCCCGAGCGCCGGCGCACCCGCAGACCAACCTGCCGGTGCCGGTGAAGATCGTGCGCGTGGAACGGCGGCCCCGGCTGCACTGGACGGGGCTGTGGCACTAGCTGCGTTCACGCCTGCGTCATGCCCTTGGACATCAGGCAGTTCGTGCCTACATTACCGCAACCCATTCTCCCCCTATCTCCGGAACCACCACACATGACCGAGCAGACCGAATACGTGCCGCCCAAGGTTTGGACCTGGGAAACAGAAAGCGGCGGGGCTTTCGCCAATATCAACCGCCCGATCGCCGGCGCCACGCACGACAAGGACCTGCCGGTCGGCAAGCATCCTTTGCAGCTCTACTCGCTGGCGACTCCCAACGGGGTCAAGGTGACCGTCATGCTTGAAGAACTCCTGGCGGCCGGCCACGATGCTGCAGAATACGATGCCTGGCTGATCGACATCCGTGAGGGCGACCAGTTCGGCAGCGGTTTCGTCGATCTCAATCCAAACTCCAAGATCCCGGCCCTGATGGATCACAGCACGGCCACGCCGACCCGCGTGTTCGAATCCGGCGCCATACTGCTCTATCTGGCGGAAAAGTTCGGCGCCTTCCTGCCCTCCGATCCGGCGCTCAAGGCGGAATGCCTGTCGTGGCTGTTCTGGCAGATGGGCAGCGCGCCTTATCTCGGAGGCGGCTTCGGCCATTTCTACGCTTACGCGCCCTTCAAGATGGAGTATCCCATCAACCGTTTCACCATGGAGGTGAAGCGGCAGCTGGATGTCCTCGACCGGCGGTTGGCCGAGACCACGTACCTCTCCGGCGATGAGTACACCATCGCGGACATGGCGGTGTGGCCGTGGTACGGCTCAATCATTCTCGGCAAGATCTACGACGATTCCGCCACTTTCCTGGATGCAGCGTCCTACAAGAACGTCGCCCGCTGGACCCACGAGATTGCGGATCGTGAACCGGTCAAACGCGGCCGCATGGTCAACCGCATCTCCGGCCCGGAAGAAGAACAACTGCACGAACGCCACGATGCAAGTGATTTTGAACTGAGGACACAGGATAAACTGCAAGCGGCAGAATAGGCCTGCACGGCATTTAGCACCCAAGCACCACTCTGCTCCTTATACTCGAACTTTCGTCGCTTCTATACTTTTGTTCTGAGCTGTATATACTCGCAATACTCTCGGGACAGTTAGGGGCATGAAGGCGCATGAATGCTATCAGGTTCAACCGGAGAAACGGCCTCGCCGCAGCGATAGCAGCGCTAGTCATCTGCTCACCCGCCATCAAGGCCAATGCTCAGGAGATTGAGTGGGAGCTCGCTTACCCGTTCCGGTTTTTCCACGGTGACCCAAGCGCGGGTGACAAGAAAAAATTTTCTGCACGAGTCCGGAATGCCAAAGATTGGGGCTTTATTCGCGACCTGTATGTCGATGCTGGATGCATCGAGAACGACCGCCCTGTGGCCTGCTCTGAGGGCAAGCTGGGAGCCGGTCGTATCGACAGCCTGGAGGCCTTGTTCAAACGCAAGGACAACAATCATGGCCTCATTGAGGACTTCGTGAGCCTGACGAGATACTCGCCCACGCGAGAGACGCATAAAGCGCACATCATCCCGGAACATGAGGAAATCCCGGGCAAGCGCAGATATCGGCCTGCCATGGTCAGGCTCAACGGTGCGGAAAAAGGCTGGACGTGCAGTTGGTCCGTCACCGATCAGCCCGACCCGCCCGCTGCTGAAACGGCAACACCGGCCGTAAGACAGCAGAACCCAAAGAAGGATAAGGGCAAGTCCATAGGCGTCCAAAAAGCTAGTGGCGGCTGCCGCGAATGGGCTCACGTCTACTTGCTGACCGCACCCGATCCCGGGACTCAAAAAAAGTCGAGCACAATTCGTGTGGATGTCGAAACGCACGCCGGCAAGTTCAGCAAAACACTCGCCGGAGAGGACACCAGGATCAAGAGCGCGACAATCCTTGGTATTGGAGACTCGTTCGCGTCAGGCGAGGGAAATCCGGATCTTCCCGTGTCTCTCGACTACGGGTCGGAGGCTTGCCGGAGAGACTCCAGGTATTGCGATCCGGTGCGGCCAAAGCCCGGCAACAGCAAGAAGGCAATTGAGGAGAACCGTAAGAACGCAGCATCCTGGCTTGACCGCAATTGCCATCGCTCGATGATGGGCGGCCAGATGCGTGCCGCTCTCCATTTTTCCGCGAAGTACCCGCAGATCGAAACGATTTTCATCGGCATGGCCTGCTCCGGTGCGACGATCAGAGAAGGCATCCTGGGGCCCTATGCGGGCACACCGGAAACTTCCGTTTACACGCGGCAGATGTACGACGCAAAAGAGCATCACCAGGCTGACAAAGCACAGCTGGACGCCATCATCGAAACGCTTTGCAAGTCCGCAGGCAGCAAGACCGTCAGATTGATGGCCGACACGATCTACAAGATGCAGTTTCATCGGGCCTATCCTGATGCGAGCCGGAGATATGCCGACGTAGCCAACCCGCCGAAACACCCGTGTGCCAACGGGGATCTGCATCGCAAAGTCGACGCCGTGCTGTTGTCGATTGGGGGAAACGACGTGGGGTTTGCGAATGTCGTCGCCTACATTCTTCTTGGCACCGTCGAGCGCCGGATTGCTGAGTTGTCCGGCCAGGCAATCAGCCCCGAGAAGGCCAACGAAGCGATAAGTAAAAAGCTTCCGGACGAGTTCAAAAAGCTCAGGCGGGAACTTGACCGCCGGCTCGGATGGAAGAAGAAAGACGCCAAAAAGCTGGTGGTTTCGCTTTATCCCAGCCCCACACGCGACCAAGATGGAAAGTTTTGCAATGGCAAGGCCGGTCTCAGCCGGTTCGATGCACTTAGATCCTCCTCATGGTCCAAGAGACTGTTTGGCTGGAGCGAACCCGAGTTCACCAAGGAAGAAGCTGAGAGCGTGGAAACTTCGGTCGTAAAACCGCTCAACGACGCAATACGGGCAAGTGCCGTGGAGTTCGGATGGACCGTTGCCGACACACATCTTGAACACGCTAAGAAAGCCGGAATTTGCGCAGAGGGCCGTCATAACGAACTTGAGCCCCAGCGCAGTGTCTGGAACCCCTATGCAAAGACTGCGACCAAGTTCCGCTCTCCAAACGACTCGTATCACCTGCAGAATCTGCTTCTTCACGACCATGAGATCAAACGCCAGCAGATCAAGGCCTTCTCCCTCGTCGGCAACCTGTTCAAAACGTGGGGCGTGATCCATCCCAACAACTTTGGGGCCGCCGACCTCGCGGATGCCTATCTGCTGCGTCTTGAGGAACTTCTGGCGCACAAGACACGCTCACGGTAGGGCATTCGCGTGTCCGCCGCGGATGGCCGGTTGGCGTGTCCAGCTGTGTCAGTTCGCAGACTGACCTTTGGACTTGCCATACTCCACGTAAGCCTCGTGCGCCGGCTTGCCGGTTTCCGTGGCGTGTTTGAGGAAGGCGATTAGGGCCTTGCGCTCTTCGGCATTGCTCATTTTCTGCAAGGGCATCTTGGTGCCGGGGACGAAGTTTTCCGGGCCTTCGGCGAACAGCTGGTCCACGGTCTTTTCCGTCCAGACAAATTCGCCTTTTTTCAGCGTTTCCGAATAGGCGTATCCGGGAAGTGTCCCGACCTTGCGGCCGAAGAGTTTGAAGAGGGTCGGGCCGGCGCGGTTGGCCGTGTCCGGCGTCAGGGTATGGCAGATCGAGCACTTGCGGGCGAACTGCAGGGCGCCCGGGTCGATCCCCTCCTTGATCTGAAAGCGGCGGGGATACTTGCCCTGCGCCGCCTCGAACGGTTTGGCCGGTTCCATCTGCCAGTGGATCACCTCATCGTCGAGACTGCCGAAGTAAAGCGATTTGCCGTCCGTATTCAGCGCGAGCGCCCAAGCCGGGCCGAAGGGGTTCGAATAGGCAAATTTCTCCTTCCAGTTCGACATGTCCCAGACCGAGATCCGTCCGTCACCTGCGCCGGCGGCGGCAAGCCCGGTCTTCATGTCCACAGTGAGGGAAAGGAAGGGCCGCTCAGACGGACGCAGAGGCCGATCGATCTTGCCGGTCGCAATGTCGAGGATCCCCACAAAGCCGTTGAGGCCGCCAAACATCAGGCGCCGGCCATCCGGCAAGGCGGCAATGACATTGACCCCCCAGCCGTGATTGAAAATCTGCGAGATCTCCTCGCCATCGGACACCCGCCATTGCCGGATCGTACCGTCATATCCGGCGGTAAAGACGAACCGGCCATCGGTTGAAAACGTAACGTCATTGATCGTGTTGCGGTGTCCCTTGAGGACCGGCCCGGCCTTGCGCTCCGCAAGGTTCCAGAGACGCGCCGTACGGTCCCACGAAGCAGAAACGGCCATGGACGCATCGGGGCTCAGTGCGAGCTTCACCACCTTGTGTGTATGTCCCTTGAAGCGATGCAACATCGCACGGGCATTCAGATCCCACAATGTCACCGTACCATCGTCACTGGCGGACACCGCCTGGCCGCCGCCCGGCAGGAACGCCACATCGTTCACCGCGCCGTCGTGCTGGTCGAACGCGTGGACCTCTTCAGGCTTCTCGCCGGTGAGATCCCAGAGGATCATCGAATAGTCGAAGCTGCCCGTCAGGGCCCGCGATCCATCCTCGGAGAGCACCACGGCCTTCACGGGTCCTCCATGGCCGGCTAGGTTGCCGGAGGCGGCAAGGGCAGGCCCGGCTCCAAACATACAAGCCAGCACAATGAATACGAACGGCGCGATGAAAATTCGAAACAGCCCGCCATCGCCCCTTCTCCCCGATGGGGAGAAGGCCGGGATGAGGGGGGACCAGCCGGTGCGGCTTCCCTCAGTAACCCCCTCACCCAACCCTCGGCCCCCCGGGGAGGGGGCGTTTGGACTCGGGTCGAGCCATCCCCGCTTCGCCATCACTCGGCAGGCTGAGCTTTGACCTTGGCCTCGTCCACCTCGTCCGGTGCATCGCGGTTTTCGTCGCGTTCAGCGCCGAGGCGGTCTTCGCGCTCAAGCTTCTCGACCCACAGGGAATGGTGCTCCTTCGCCCAGTTGAGGTCTACCCGGCCCGAACCCATCGCATCGAACGCGCCTTGCATCCCCACTGAGCCGATGTAGATATGGGCCAGGATCACGCAGATCATGAAGATCGCCATCATGTTGTGCCAGGTGACGGCGTATTGCTGTTCCTGGATCGCGGAAAGCTGTGTCGGGTAATCGGTGCCGGCCACCGAATTGATGAACGCGAAGGTCTTCGCAAACATCGCCGTTTCGAACGGGAAGAGCAGCGCCCAACCGGAAAGGCTGATGGAAACACCTGTCAGGATCACCAGCCAGAAGATGATCTTCTGGCCTGCATTGAATTTGTGCGCCGGCGGGTGGATACCCTTGACCAGCACGCCGCCGCCCATGAGGAACCACTTGAGGTCCGCCATCCGCGGGAAGTTGTCCTTGATCCATGCCACAAGCACCCAGACCAGACCGAGAATGAATGCAAACGCAACATAGTTGTGCAGGTACTTGGCGCCGATCGAGATCGTACCGAACGCCTCCTTCCCGATCACAGGCAGCAGAACATACTTGCCGAATGTGACGTTCAGACCCGTAAGCGCCAGGATGATGAACGACACCGCCAGGATCCAGTGGCCGCAGCGCTCCAGCATGTTGAAACGCTCGATCGTGAAGCCGGACCAGCCATGATCGATCTTGATCCGGCCGCGGATCAGGAAGAACAGGGCCAGAAGTATCACCATGCCGAGCATGCCGTAGCTGGTGTATTGCTTCAGCGGACCGTTGCGGAACAGGCGCCAGTCCTCACCCTGGGACTGGATGAGCTGACCGCCCTTGCCCTGCGCGCCATGCCGGATTTGGTTCCAGAAATCGCTCTGGCTGTCGAGGGTCTGGATGCTTGCGGCCGGCGGGGGCGGCGGTTTACTGACATTTGACTGCGCCTGGGCAGCCGTAAACGAAAACAAGGTCAGCACAATAATCGCGATGATTGCGCTGATCGATCTCGAAGCGAAAGACATCCCTGACAACCTCCCAAGGTCTAGTGGGTGAGGACCGAGATAAACGGAACCTCATCCTGAGGAGACGCGTAAGCGGCCTCTCCAAGGGAGGGGGACGCAGACTCCGGGTTTTCCTGGCAAACCCGAGACAGCGCTTACGCGCCCCTCAGCATGAGGTCAGACATTCAGCAGAGCCAAGCAGGGGCGGCGCGAGCCCGCACCGCCCCTCTCAAATCGTGTCGGTAACAGGCTCTTACGAACCGCCGCCCGGATAGGCGCGGCCCCAGCCCCAGGCACCGGACCCAAAGCCGCGGGCGATCACGCGTTCGCGGTAGATGTCCGACAGCTGGTCGCCGTCGCCGCCCAGAAGAGCTTTCGTTGCGCACATTTCTGCGCACAGCGGCAGCTTGCCTTCCGCGAGACGGTTGCGGCCGTACTTCTTGAACTCCGCTTCCGAATGGGCCTCTTCCGGACCGCCTGCACAGAACGTGCACTTGTCCATCTTGCCGCGGGTCCCGAAGTTGGTCTGCTGCGGGTACTGCGGCGCACCGAACGGACATGCATAGAAGCAGTATCCGCAGCCGATGCACAGGTCCTTGGAGTGCAGGACGACGCCCTCTTCGTTCTGATAGAAGCAGTCGACAGGGCAGACGGCCATGCACGGAGCCGATGAACAGTGCATGCAAGCCACCGAGATGGAGCGCTCACCCGTCTTGCCGTCATTCAGCGTGACGACGCGGCGGCGGTTCACACCCCACGGTACCTCATGCTCGTTCTTGCAGGCCGTGACACAGGCGTTGCATTCGATGCAGCGTTCGGCGTCACAAAGGAACTTCATTCTAGCCATTGTGGTTCTCCTTACGCTTTCTCGATCCGGCAGAGAGTCGCCTTGGACTCCTGCATTTGAGTCACGCTGTCATAGCCGTAGGTCTGGGCCGTGTTGCTGGCTTCGCCAAGCACGTACGGATCGGCACCTTCGGGATATTTCGAACGCATATCCTCGCCCTGCCAGTGACCACCGAAGTGGAACGGCATGAAGGCCACGCCCTCGGCGACCCGTTCGGTCACCAGAGACTTCACCTTCACCTTGCCGCCTTCACCGCCAGTGTGGTTTGGCGGAGCCTTCACCCAGACCATGTCGCCATCCTTGATGCCGATATTGTTGGCATCGCGGGTGTTGATTTCGACGAACATGTCCTGCTGCAGCTCTGCAAGCCACGGGTTCGAGCGGGACTCATCGCCGCCGCCTTCATATTCCACGAGACGGCCCGATGTGAGAATCGTCGGGAAGTCCTTGGAATAATCGTTCGCCTGGATCGAGGCGTACTTGGTCGGCAGACGATAGGCCTGCTTGTCGGCGTAGGTTGCGTACTTGTCGAGCAAGTCGCGGCGCGGCGTGTACAGCGGCTCGCGGTGCAACGGCACCGGATCCGGGAAAGTCCACACAACGGCACGGGCCTTAGCGTTACCGAACGGAGCACAACCGTGCTTGATGGCAACCCTCTGGATGCCGCCGGAAAGGTCGGTTTTCCAGTTGGTCTTTTCACCGGCGACCTTCTCGATCGAGGCACGCTCTTCGTCGGTGAGATCGCTATCCCAGCCGAGCTTGGTGAGCATGGCCATGGTGAATTCCGGGTGTCCGCCCTTCAGCTCGTTGCCGACAGGATAGGACAGACCCTCGACTGCACCTTCGGTGAGAAGATTGCCGCCGCCCCAATCGTCCGGTGCTTTCACACCGAAGCGGGCACGGAAGTTCAAGCCGCCTTCTGCGACCGGCATGGACGGGTCGTACAGGTTCGGCGTACCCGGATGGTTCATTTCCGCGGTACCCCAGCACGGCCAGGGCAGGCCATAGTAGTCGCCGTCGCACGGACCGCCATTGGCCCGGAGCGTGGTCTTGTCGAAGGTGTGCTGGTTCGCCATGTGCTTCTTCAGGCGCTCAGGTGACTGACCGGTGTAACCGATCGTCCACATGCCGCCGTTGAATTCACGCGTGACGTCTTCAAGCACGGGCTCGTCGTTCTCGACCTTGATCTGCTTGAACATTTCATCTGCAATGCCAAGCTTCTTGGCGAACTTGTAGATGATGGTCTGGTCAGGCAGGGATTCGAACAGCGGGTCCACAACCTTCTCGCGCCACTGGAGCGAACGGTTGGAGGCCGTGGCCGAACCATAGGTTTCGAACTGGGTGGAAGCCGGGAGCAGATAGACCCCGTCCTTGCGGTCGTGCATGACGGCCGTCATGGTCGGATACGGGTCGATCACAACCAGCATATCCAGCTTCTTCATCGCTTCCTGCATTTCCGGAAGGCGGGTCTGCGAATTCGGAGCATGGCCCCAGAACACCATCGCCTTCAGGTTGTCAGGCTGATCGATATTGCCCTTGTCTTCCAGGACGCCGTCGATCCAGCGCGACACAGGAATGCCCTTCGACTGCATCAGCTTCTCAGAAGCAAAGCGGCCGGCCAGGTAGTCGTACTCGACACCCCAGACGCGGGCCCAGTGCTTCCACGAGCCTTTCTTCAGGCCGTAATAGCCCGGCAGCGAGTGGCTGAGGACGCAGAAGTCGGTTGCACCCTGCACGTTGTCGTGGCCGCGGAAGATGTTCGTTCCGCCGCCCGAACGGCCCATGTTACCCAGGGCCAGCTGCAGGACGCAGTAGGCGCGGGTATTGTTGTTGCCGTTGGTGTGCTGGGTACCGCCCATGCACCAGATCACCGTGCCAGGCTTGTTTTGAGCCATGGTGCGGGCAACGCGCCGCATTTGCGACTTCGGAACGCCGGTGACCTTTTCGACCTCTTCCGGGTTCCACTTCGCCACTTCTTCCTTGATCTTGTCCATGCCCCACACGCGGTGGCGGATGAACTCTTCGTCTTCCCAGCCATTCTCGAAGATGTGCCAGAGAATGCCCCAGACTAGGCCCACATCCGTGCCCGGGCGGAAGCGGACATATTCATCCGCATGCGCCGCGGTGCGCGTG
>JBCCEL010000219.1:0-10285 GCA_039030315.1 Pseudomonadota bacterium | reverse complement strand
GGACCGTTGCCCATGCCGTCAAAGGTCATGCCCTCGAGGGTTGGGATCACGCCGGCGGGATCAAAGGTACCGGCACGCTGGCACGCCTCTGCATAGAGAATGGTCTGGACGTAGCAGGTATGTGCCGCCTGTGAGGGCGGGAAGCCATACTTCTCCCCAAAGGCACGAACGAAGGCCGCAGACGCGGGATCTTGATCCTGCAACTGCCAGTTCCAGTTGGTCGAGCCATAAATGCCCGCAACGTTAGCGCCCGCACCCTGCGCCATAAGACGAGAGTAAAGCGGCACAACAACTTCAAAGTTTTTGCCGTTGGCGGAGGCATCACGCAGACCACGGGCAACCGCCTGAGACAGGGAGTTCACCATGTCGCGGCCGTAGTGGTTCAGAACCAGCACGTCAGCACCGGAGTTCAGAACCGGCGTCAGGTACTGCGAGAAGTCACCAGCGCCGAGCGGTGTGCGGACAGCCTGCTGGGTCTTCCAGCCAAGACCTTCAGTGTACTTCTTGATCGAACCTTCCTGCGACCAGCCCCAGTTGTAGTCTGCGGTCAGGTGGTAGGCGGTGCGATCTGTACCGATGGCGTTTTTCAGCACCGGAGCAAGAGCGGAGCCCGTCATCTCGGTGTTGAAGAAGTGGCGGAAGCCGTTCGCGCGGCGGTCCTTACCGGTCGTGTCGTTCGAGTGGGTCAGACCGGCCATGAAGATAACGCCGGCATCCTGGCAGTAAGCCTGAACGGCCACGGCCACACCAGAGGACGAACCGCCTGTGATCATCACGGCGCCGTCTTTTTCGACCATGCGCTTGGCGGAAGCACGTGCGGCGTCAGACTTGGTCTGCGTGTCACCGGTGACGAACACGACCTTCTTGCCGTTGATGCCGTTCCCTTTCAGCGCCTTGGAGCTGAAGGTGTTGAGCATGCCGCCATCGCCTTCACCGTTCAGGTGTTCAACAGCCAGCTTGTAGGCGCGCAGTTCATCGGCACCTTCGTCAGCGTATGCGCCGGTCTGCGGGACGTTGAAGCCCAGCGTAACCGTGTCGCCCTTGGGCATGTTCGTGAAGTCACACGCCCAGGCCTGGCTGGTGAAGATGGTCGGAGTGGCCAGAGCCACGCCCGCAGCGGCCGAGCCCTTCAGCAGGGTGCGGCGGTTGGTAATGAGTTTACTCATTCAGAGTCTCCCTTAAGACTTTCCCATGGATCACCAGTTGCGGTGATCCCATCAACGGTCGGGTGCACTTCGCACCCAACCTCAAAAGGCATATGCCATGTCAAAACTCAATAAGCCTTTGTGATTATGGGATTTTGTTGTAAAAGATAGATCTGATTTTCAGATTGATCTGTCAATTTTTGACAAATCATTCGAAGCCACTGAACTCGCAGGAGGACTCGCCATGTCATCCGCGATTGTCGGAACGCGGATCCGCCAACATCGCCGCGATCTGGGTGAAAGCCAGTCCAACCTGGCAAAACTGGCCGGCATTTCGCCCTCCTACCTGAACCTGATCGAATGGAACAAAAGAGCTGTCTCCATAGACCTGCTGAAGAGAATCGCGGCCGGCCTGGGCGTAACCGCCGAAACCCTGGACGGATCGACAGAGCGGGGCCTGCATGAAACGCTGCTCGAGATTTCGCAGCTCCAGGCCGTGGACTCCGCTGGTGTTGAAACCGGGCGGACGGCGGAACTGATCGGCCGGTTTCCCGGATGGTCCCGGGGCATTGCCGCATTGGCACAAGCCGAGCGCCAGGCCTCCCGGCGGGCGCAAACCCTGTCGGAGAGGCTGTCGAATGATCCGTTTCTGAACGAAGCCGTCCACCGCATGCTCACGCGGATTGCCGCCGTCCGCTCCGCTGCGGATATCCTCATTGAATATGACGACCTGACCGCACAAGAGCGCAAGCGCTTCACCGCAATCGCGGCGGAAGAAAGTGCAATCCTTTCCGAGACAGGCGAAGCGCTGGCCAACTATCTGGACAAGGCGGAGGAAGGAGACCGGGTTCTGACGCCCGTGGACGAGGTTGAGGCGTTCTTCGAGCAGCGGAAAAACAGGTTCGGCGAACTTGAACAGGCCTCGGCCGGACTGGAGATAACATTTACCGACAGCCGGCCGGCCGCTCGGGTCGAGCAGGCCCGTGATCTCGTGAACAGCCGGCTACAGGATACCATCGAGGATCTTCTGCGCAGCGAGAACGTCCTGGAAAGCGCGGCAGCCCAGAAACGTGCACGTTCCCTTCTGACAGACTACGCAATCGGCGCATTGCTGATGCCGGCCGCAACCTTTGCAGATCAGGCCCGAAACGCCGGCTATGACGTCGAGGCGCTGGCGGATACCTTTTCCGTTGGGGTTGAGCGGGTCTGCCACCGGCTGACGGCCCTGCCCGCCGGAGAAGATGTTCCGCGGTTCGGCTATGTCCAGGCAAACGCGGCCGGGACCATCGTCGAGATGCTCCGGCTGGACGGCCTGCGGCTTCCCCGTTATGCCGCGGCCTGCCCGCTATGGGCGCTGTACCGGGCACAGCAGTCGCCCGAAACGGTGATCAGGCAGCGGGCCGTGTTCCCGCAAGGCGGCCGAATTGTGTTCGTGGCGCGCGCCCGGCATGTCGGTCTGAGCGGCTTTGGCAAGCCCAGGCATTATGTCACCGACATGATTGCCATGACGGAAGCGGATGCGCGTCTGACGGTCTATGCGCCAGACAGCGCGGCGCCAGTGGAAGAGGTCGGCCCGAGCTGCCGGCTGTGCCCCCGTGTCAATTGTGCTCACCGGGTCGAGGACCCTCTGACCTGATGATACGGACGGCTATGTTGCACGACGGGCGTGGTTGGGCTCTATTGACGCCCGCCCGGCGGAACGGACCGCCGGCTGGGGAGACTGCGGAACATGGGCAAGCGCGTACTTGTCGCTGAAGATGAGCCGAACATCATTGAGCCACTAACCTTTCTGCTCGGCCGGGCAGGGTTCGATGTCGCCGTCGAGACAGACGGCAGGGCCGCCCTGGACGCCGTTCTGAGCGACTGTCCGGATGTGTTGATCCTGGACGTGATGCTGCCAAGCATGGATGGCTACGAGATTCTGAAACGGCTCCGGGCAGACCGGACTTGCGCCGCACTGCCCGTGCTCATGCTCACGGCAAAGGGCCAGAAGGAAGACCGGGAGACGGCGCTCCAGAACGGAGCTGACCTCTTCATCACCAAGCCTTTCGCCAACGCAGAGATCATCTCGGCGGTTGAGGAGTTGGCAAAAGGGCGGCCATCGAACCGAGTGTGACCGGCTGACCCATGGATCGAGCGCAACGGCAAAGATGGCACCGTAAGGTGCGTGACCGCTCAGTGGTGATGCTGATCATCGGAGCCGTTCTTTTGCTGCCGCCGGTCGGTTCGATCGCCCTGGTGGATGTCAAACTGGGCGGCCTGCCCGCCCCGGTCGTCTATGTCTTCAGCGTGTGGGCTCTTCTGATCGCAGGAGCGGCGGCACTCGCCGGCACACTCCAGAAAGTGACCGAGGAGAGCGGCACGGACACCGCACCTCTGCCGGATGACGGCGACTGATGCTGTCCATCAACCTTGTCCTGTTCGCGTGTGCCGGCTATGTCGCGCTGCTCTTTGCCGTTGCCTTTGTGGTGGACAGGCGCACGCGGCGCGAGCGCATCAGCTGGCTGCACTCACCGGTGATCTACACGCTGTCGATTTCGGTTTACTGCACGTCCTGGACCTTCTACGGCGCCGTCGGGTCAGCCGCCAGGAACGGCCTTGAGTTCATAACCATCTATCTCGGGCCCACTCTGGTCTTTGTCGGCTGGTGGTGGCTGCTTCGCAAGCTTGTGCGCATCGGCCGGGCCCACCGGATCACTTCAATCGCCGACTTGATCTCCTCGCGCTACGGCAAGAGCTCCAGCCTTGCGGTTCTGGTCACGCTGATCGCACTGGTGGCAACGACGCCTTACATCGCCCTGCAGCTTCAATCGGTCACCCGCAGCTACCAGATCATTGCGGGCGAAGGCAACGGGACGGAAACCGCCTTCTGGATTGCCGCCGGCATGGCGCTCTTCGCCATCCTGTTCGGCACGCGCAATCTGGATGCAAACGAACGCCATCACGGGGTTGTTGCGGCCATCGCCCTGGAAGCCGTGGTCAAACTCGTAGCCCTGCTGGCTGTCGGCGCGTTCGCGACCTACGGGATCGCCGGCGGCTTCAGGGAAGTGTTTGCCGATGTCACGGCGGAGGACATCCGCGGCGGCAGCGACATCTTCGGAGCCCGTTGGGCGACGCTCACCTTTCTGTCAGCTACCGCCATCATCTGCCTTCCGCGCCAGTTTCAGGTGACGGTCGTAGAGAACATCGAAGAACGGCACCTCTCGACGGCGTCCTGGCTGTTCCCGCTCTACCTCCTCGGCATGACCATCTTCATCATGCCGATTGCCCTGGTCGGCCAGCAGGTCATGCCCGCCGGCGCCAATCCGGATCTCTACGTGCTCACGCTGCCCCTCGCCGTTGAGCGGCACGAGCTTGCGTTACTGGCCTTTCTCGGCGGGTTTTCCTCGGCCACCTCCATGGTGATCGTTGCGGCGATTGCCGTGTCGACCATGGTCTCGAACCACATCGTCATGCCGATCGCGATCAGGGTGTTCTTCGGCGCAGCCCCGGTGAGCGGCGATGTGCGGAGCCTTCTGCTGGCTTCGCGGCGGGTCAGTATTGCCGGTATTCTGGGACTGGGTTTTCTCTATTTCTGGGTCAGCGGCGGGTCGGATGCGCTCGCCGCTATCGGGCTGATTGCCTTTGTTGGCGTCGCGCAATTCCTGCCAAGCCTTCTTGGCGGTCTCTTCTGGCGCGGGGCGAGCCGGCAGGGCGCACTTGCCGGGCTGGTGGTCGGCTTCCTGCTGTGGGCCTACACCCTGTTCCTGCCAAGCTTCGGCGGCGATTTCCTGCTGAACAACCATGTGCTCGCTGAGGGGCCCTGGGGTATCGGCATCCTAAAGCCCCAGGCGCTGATGGGTCTGACCGGTTTCGACCCCATCGTCCACGCAGTCGTCTGGAGCGTCGGGACCAATCTCCTCGTGTTCCTAACTGTGTCCACTCTGACCCAGACCGGTGAGCTGGAGCGGCTGCAAAGCACGCTGTTCGTGGATGTGTTCCGGTCCGCCGGCGGCGCCCCTTCGGGGTTTGAGGCAAGTTCCGCGCAGTCAGAGGATCTGTTTGTCCTCGCTCAGCGCATTCTGGGCACCGATCCCGCGCGTCAGCTGTTCGACGAACTCGCCAGAGCGCAAGGCACGGTGGCGGGCGGCCTGCCCCATCCGACCGACGCCGTGATATCCAGGCTGGAACGAGAGCTTGCAGGGTCAATCGGCGCCGCCTCCGCCAATGCCATGGTCACCCGCATCGCCGGTCGCCAGACGGTAGGCATGTCGGAGTTGATCGATATCGCTGACGAAACCCAGCAACTCATTGAGACGACACGGCAGCTTGCCGACAAGTCCGTGGAACTGGAAAACACGGCCCACCAGCTCCGGAGCGCCAACGAACGGCTCCGCACTCTGGATGTGCAGAAGGACGAGTTTTTGAGCCAGGTCAGCCACGAGCTGCGCACACCCATGACATCCATCCGCTCATTCTCCGATATCCTGATGACGACACCGGATGTCTCGCCCGAAGAGCGTCAGAAATTCGTCACGATCATCCAGGAAGAAAGCGTGCGGCTCACACGCCTGCTCGATGAAATCCTAGACATGAGCCGACTGGAGGCGGGAACCGAAACTCTTGAGCTGCAGCAGCTGAACCTGCCGGATGCCGTCTCCCGCGCGGTCGACACGCTGGATGGCATGATCCGCGCGCTCGACGTGAAAGTCAGCCAGGATCAGGTGGCGGAGGGGCTGAAGGTCAGGGCCAATCCTGACAGGTTGCGGCAGGTCCTGATCAACCTGCTCTCGAACGCAGTGAAGTATAATCGTGCGGCAGCACCTGAAATTACCGTCCGGGCAGCGCCGTCCGGGGACGACATCCTGATCGACGTTATCGACAATGGCGGCGGGGTGAGCCGGGCGGACGCTGCAATCGTGTTTGAAAAGTTCGCGCGCGGCAGCAGTGCCGGACCCCACTACGGCGCCGGTCTCGGTTTGCCCATCAGCCGCGCCATCATGCGCGCCATGGATGGCGACCTCACGATCGCATTCACGCCGGACGATGCAAGCTACTTCCGCCTGAGGCTCGCTGCAGGGTAGAAACGGAGCATGTCCGGTATCCGCGCGTCATGGGACCGACACATTGAGACCAGCAAACGGGGAGCCAGCGAGCCCGATGGCGATTGACCGCAGATCCTTTCTGGCGCTGAGCGCCGCGCTTGCGCAGACCTGCAGCCTTGCCATCGCGGCACCCCGGGAGAAGCGTCTGTATCTTGGTGCCCATACAGACAAGCGCCGTCAGCACGGAGCATCGGTGTTCGATGAGCAGGGCGAGCTGATCGCGACCTTCACCCTTCCGGCCCGTGGGCACGGGGCCGCGCTGGACCCCAAAGGCAGATTTGCGGTTCTGTTTGCCCGCAGGCCCGGTACCTTCGCCGCAGTCATCGATCTATCCACCAGGCAGGTCTCCGCCCTTGTCGAGAGTTCGCCGGACCGACACTTCTACGGCCATGGCTGCTTTTCTGCCGATGGATCTGTGCTCTACGCCACCGAAAACGACTTTGACGGCGAGCGTGGCACGATCGGCATCTATGCCGCCAATGAAGGCTTCAGGCGGATCGGCGAATACGCGTCAGGCGGCATCGGACCGCATGAAATGCTGATGTTGCCCGGCGGCGGGCATCTGCTTGTCGCCAATGGCGGAATACTGACACACCCCTCCATGGGACGCACGAAACTCAACCTCGACGACATGCGGCCGAACCTTGCGATCCTGCGGGCATCGGATGGAGAGTTGATCAACAGAACCACATTGCCAGGGGAGTTCCGCCAGCTCTCCCTGCGCCACGCGGCGGTGAGCCCGCAGGGCAGGATTGCTGTTGGAGGCCAGTGGGAAGGCGATATGGAGGCCTCGCCGCCCCTGGTTCTGACTTGGAACCCTGGGACAGCGCCATCCCTGCATGAAGCACCCGCGGCGCAGCAGCAGCGCATGAAGAATTATTGCGGTTCCGTCGCGTTCGACCGGAGCGGGCGCCTCTTTGCTGCAAGTTGCCCGCGGGGAAACGTGATTTCCCTCTGGACCCAAGAAGGCGCTTTCGTCCGTCTCGTTGATCTTGCAGACAGCAGCGGCGTGGCAGCAGAGGCAAATTCGGGATTCGTTGCCAGCAGCGGAAGCGGCCACCTCAGCCACCTGAGCGAACGCGGGGGATCGCCGGCGCAACTGCGCCGCCATGGCGGGCTCATGTGGGACAATCACCTGACCGCGATCTCTGGCTGACTACCAACCGGCCCCGTGTTCAGACGGCTGCCAAGACGATTGGCGGATTGTCCGCAGGTGTGAGCCGTCTGTTCGAACCGACGAACGGGAAAACATATTGCTGGCTGGTAGCCCCGCCCTACCCGGTCCGGCGAAGCATCGACGCACCTGGCATTTGTGCAACCGCCTCCTGATCCTCCAGCGCCTGCCTCAGATAGCGGTGTGCGAGACGGGCATGTTCGCGCATCAGGGTTTCAGCTCGGCCGCTCTCGCCGGCCTTGATCGCCTCCAGCACGCAGCGGTGATGGTCTTGGGCGATCAGCAATATCTTGCGGGCGTCCGGCAGATGAATCTGGATATCGATGAGCCCGCTTGCGGCCGCGAACGGGTAGGCGTTCGCCCGGTCGATCTGCTGCTGGATCACGGGCGAGGCTGAAAGCTCCGCCAGTTGTTCGTGAAACCGTTCATTCAAAGGAACATATTCGGAAAAGGTCTCGCTGCCTGACCGACCGCTCGCGACTAGAGCGTCGATCTGGTCCTGCGTTTCAAGAATGGCGGCAAGCTCGGGCTCACCGAGGCGCCGTTCGGCGGCAAAGCGGGCGGCCAGTCCCTCCAGAGCCCCCCGGATTTCAGTCGCTGCAAAGACGTCCTGAATGCTAAGGCGCCGCGCCGCGTACCCGCCTGCCGGAAGGGCCTCTAGCAACCCCTCCCCCTCCAGCCGGATGAGAGCTGCCCTCAAGGGTGTGCGCGAGACGCCGATACGCTCGACCATAGCAAGTTCCGGCACGCGCTCGCCCGGCACCAGTTCGCCGCTGACCACCAGTTCACGTAGAGCCAGAAGAGCCTTGACCGTCTGACTCTGGGATTTGTCGGATATGCTTTGCATTGGTCTACTTGTATACACAAACTCTCCGCTCGCGTCACAGAATAGACAGAAACCGCACGGCGGCATCGAAAAACCCCAAAGATCCAGGAGTCGAACCAGACGGCACTCGACCGGCAATCGTTTTGTTGTATACAATCGTTCCGCTATTGGGAGAAACCGCCATGGCTGCCGGGCCGCCGTTCAGAGCTGATCACGTGGGAAGCCTCCTGCGGCCGTCCGCCGTCGCCGCAGCCCGGAAGCGGCATTTCCAAGAGGGATCCCTGCCCGCTGAGGAGCTGGCGGCGGTGGAGGACGAAGCCATTCCCGGGCTGGTCCGGATGCAGGAGGACTCAGGTCTCAAGGCAGTCACCGACGGGGAGGTCCGGCGCTCCTTCTGGCACTATGACTTCATGGGCATGCTGACCGGGCTCGAGCTGGAAGAGCGCGAGGAGGGCGTCCAGTTTGCCGGCATCAAGCTCAGGCCGATCTTCCCGGCAATCCGGGGCAAGCTCGATTTTCCCGACAACCATCCGATGCTGGACCACTACCGCTTCCTGGCCGCCCGGACGAAGGTCACGCCAAAGATCTCCATTCCCGGTCCCAGCTGCTGCCATTTCCGTACGGCGCCGGCAGACATCACGCCGGAAGAGTACAAGGATCCGGAGGCGCTGTTCGCGGACATCGTCGCCACCTACAAGAAGGCCCTGGCGAAGTTCTATGAAGCCGGCTGCCGCTACCTGCAAATGGACGACATCTTCTTTGCCTATCTGTGTGACCCGAAGCACCGCGCCGAGAAACGGGCACAGGGGCAGGATCCGGATTGGCTGATCGACCGCTATGCCTGGATGATGCACGAGGCGATCAAGGACCGGCCGAAGGACATGGTGATCGCCATGCACATGTGCCGTGGCAACTTCCGCTCAACCCATGCAGCAGAAGGCGCCTACGACCCGGCGGCCGACGCGGTCTTCAACAAGACCGGTGTCGATGTGTTCTTCATGGAGTACGACACGGACCGCGCTGGCGGGCTCGAACCACTCCGGCTGCTTGCCAGTGGCAGACAGCGTGTCATGGCCGGCTTCATCACGACCAAGACCGGGGAACTGGAGAAACTCGACAGCCTCAAGGCCAGGTTCGAGGAGGCGTCTCGGTATGCCGACATCGATCAGCTCGGCATCGCCCCGCAATGCGGCTTTGCCTCTACCGAAGAAGGCAACGAGATCACCGAGGACGACCAGAGACGCAAACTGGACCTGGTGGTCAGAACGGCAGAGGCGATCTGGGGCCGTGTGTGAGTTGCTGATTCCCGCCGTAGATCCGGCAGACGGACCCGAGGCTGTCTGATGCGGACGCAAGTGGTCATAATTGGCGGAGGCCCGTCCGGTCTGCTCCTCTCCCAGCTGCTACACCGCAGGGGCATCGATACAATTGTGCTTGAGCGAAAGACCCGAGACTACGTGCTCGGCCGGATCCGCGCCGGCGTCCTGGAACACGGCTTCGTCGAACTCATGCGGGAAGCGGGTGTCGCAGAACGCATGGAGCGTGAGTGCCTCGTCCATGACGGTACCCAGGTCTCCTATGGCGACACCATGTTCGGCATCAATTTCAGGGAACACACCGGCAAGTGCGTCATCGTCTACGGGCAGACCGAGGTCACCCGCGATCTCTACGATGCCCGCGAAGCGTCAGGCGGCCGGATTGTCTTCAATGTGGAAAACGTCGTCATTAACGACGCAGACTCCGAGCTGCCCTTCGTCACCTATGAGGCAGACGGAACCGGACACCGCATTGATTGCGACTATGTGGCAGGCTGCGACGGCTTTCATGGCGTCAGCCGTCAGACCATCCCGTCCAGCATCCGCCAGGAGTATGAGAAGGTCTACCCCTTTGGCTGGCTCGGCATCCTTTCGGAAACGCCTCCGGTGCACGAGGAACTGATCTACGCCTGTTCTGATCAGGGCTTTGCCCTGTGTTCCATGCGGAATGCCAATCTCAGCCGCTACTACATCCAGTGTCCGCTTTCCGACAGTCCTGAGGACTGGCCCGATGCGGCATT
>JBCCEL010000218.1:0-10358 GCA_039030315.1 Pseudomonadota bacterium | reverse complement strand
CACGTACAGAGCGTGGTTGAGCGACGGAATACGATCCCGATCCTCTCGAACCTCCTGGTCAAGGCGGACAATTCCGGCATCCAGCTCTCGGCTACCGATCTGGACATTGAAGTGGTGGAGACCTCTCCGGCAGAAGTTAGCCAGGCCGGCGCCACGACCGCGCCCGCACACATGATGTACGACATTGTGCGCAAGCTGCCGGACGGTGCCCAGCTCGAAATCACGCAAGGTCCGGACGAAAACCGCCTGGCGATATTTGCGGGGCGCTCGCGGTTCTCCCTGGCGGCGCTCCCGGCGGAAGATTTTCCCGATCTGGCGCCGGGCGAGATGAGCCACAGCTTCGCCCTCGCGGCGGCGGATCTGAAAGCCCTGATCGAGAAGACCAGGTTTGCGATTTCAACCGAAGAAACAAGGTATTACCTGAACGGTATATACCTTCACGCGGTTCCCGGACCGGATGCACCAATGCTGCGGGCGGTGGCGACGGATGGACACCGGCTGGCGCAGGTTCAGGTGCCCCTGCCCACCGGTGCAGACGACATGCCGGGCATCATTGTTCCTCGCAAGACCGTGCAGGAACTGGGCAAGCTGATCGAGGACACCGATTCCGATGTCGAAATCTCGCTGTCCGCCTCCAAGATCCGCTTCACTATCGGTTCCGTTGTCCTGACTTCGAAGCTCATTGACGGCACCTTCCCAGACTATGAGCGCGTTATCCCTAAGGAGAACGACAAGACTCTGGAGGTGGATACGAAGCTGTTCGCCCAGGCCGTCGACCGGGTCTCGACCATCAGCGCCGAGAAGGGGCGGGCCATCAAGCTCAACCTGGAAGCGGACAAGATCGTGCTCACGGTCAACAATCCCGATTCCGGCTCGGCTGAGGAAGAAGTCGCGGCGAGCTACGCATCCGATCCGATCGAAATCGGCTTCAATTCCCGTTACCTGCTCGATATTGCAGGCCAGTTCGGCGGCGACAGCGCGACCTTCCTGCTGTCGGATGCCGGTTCGCCTACAGTGGTGCGGGACGGGGCCAATGAATCGGCGCTCTACGTGCTGATGCCCATGCGTGTCTGAGGGCTCAAGAGACGCTGATTTTCCTTGCGATTCAGCGGCTAAGCACCCATATCTTAAGGTGTGTCGACACTACTTGCCCAGCCGGCCGGCGCGGCCGATCCCTTCGCCTTGCTGAAGCGCGAAAACGGGGATGTTTTGGCCCTGACAAGGCTGACGCTGACCGATTTCCGGAACTACTCTCATCTGCGCCTGGATATGGATCCGGCACCCGTGGTGCTGACGGGCCCCAATGGGGCAGGCAAGACCAATCTGCTCGAAGCAGTTTCCATGCTGGCACCCGGCCGGGGCCTGCGCTCGGCGCCCTTTGCGGAACTGATCCGGGCCGCATCCAGCGCCGGGCCGACCCAATGGGCCGTGGCGAGCCAGCTCCATGGACCCCTGGGGGAAACCCGGCTCGGAACAAGCTGGTCTGCGCCAGATGCGCCGCTGGGCCAGCCGGGAAACCGCCAGGTCATGGCAGACGGCAAGCTGCAGAAGAGTTCGGGCATCCTCGGCGAGTATGTGCGGGTCACCTGGCTCACACCGTCGATGGATCGTCTGTTCGCAGGGCCCGCCGCGGACCGCAGGCGGTTTCTGGACCGGCTGGTTCTGTCCTTCGACACCGGTCACGGCGCCCAGGTGCAGGCCTTCGAGAAGTCCATGCGCGAGCGCAACCGTCTCCTGGAGCAAGGCTCGCGCGATGACAGCTGGCTCTCGGCACTGGAAGAGCAGATGGCTGAGGCCGCCGTCGCCATTGCGGCGGCCCGGCATTCCGCCGTGCGGGAGCTTGCAGGGCTGCTTGCTCGCACAGGCACCGCCGGCCAGTCCGGCCAGTTTCCCTGGGCGGAGATCGGCATTGACGGCGAGCTGGAGGCAGATGCGGGCAAGCGTCCGGCCGTTGAGGTCGAGGAGGACTACCGGACGCAGCTCCGGGAGGCGCGCC
This sequence comes from Pseudomonadota bacterium, assembly GCA_039030315.1. Taxonomy (GTDB): domain Bacteria; phylum Pseudomonadota; class Alphaproteobacteria; order Rhizobiales; family CAJQND01; genus JAAEUE01. The sequence goes on along the minus strand of JBCCEL010000218.1, from coordinate 8,362 downwards.
GCGAGGATGCCGCGGCCGGGCGGACCTTGAACGGACCTCACCGCAGCGACCTGCATGTGGTGCACGGGCCCAAGGGCATCCCAGCACGGTACTGCTCAACCGGGGAACAGAAGGCCCTGCTGGTCGGCATCGTGCTGGCCCATGCGCGGGTGATCCAGGCAGCTTTTGACGGCTATGCGCCATTGCTGCTTCTGGACGAAGTCACCGCGCATCTGGACGAAAACAGGCGGCAGGGCCTTTTCGACGAAATTCTGGAACTGGGCGCGCAGGCCTGGATGACGGGCACGGACCCGGAACTCTTTGCCAGCCTTGGTTCCAGGGCCCAGCACTGGGCAGTGAACGAAGCGGATCTGGAGCGGATTTAGAGGCGCACCATGACGGACGAGAACAACGGTCAGGACCCGGCAGCCGGCAACGGCGAGGATTATGGCGCCGACAGCATCAAGGTGCTGAAGGGCCTCGATGCCGTGCGCAAGCGCCCGGGCATGTATATCGGCGACACCGATGACGGGTCGGGCCTGCACCACATGGTCTACGAGGTTGTGGACAATGCCATCGACGAGGCCCTGGCCGGCCATTGCGACCTGGTGGGCGTCACGCTGAACGCTGATGGCTCGGTGAGCGTCTCCGACAACGGCCGCGGCATCCCGACGGATATTCACGCCGAAGAGGGCGTTTCGGCGGCCGAGGTCATCATGACCCAGCTCCATGCGGGCGGGAAGTTCGACCAGAATTCCTACAAGGTTTCCGGCGGCCTGCACGGCGTGGGCGTCTCCGTGGTCAACGCCCTGTCGGTCAAGCTGGAGCTGAAGATCCTGCGCAACGGCGGCGTGCACGAGATGAGCTTCACCCATGGCGAGGCGGACGGCCCGCTGGCGGTGACCGGGGATGCAGGCGATGAAACAGGCACCTACATCACCTTCCTGCCGAGCCCGGAGACCTTCTCCAGGACGGAATTCGACTTCAAGACCCTGGAGCACCGCCTTCGCGAGCTGGCCTTCCTGAACTCGGGCGTGCATATCCGGTTGACGGATAATCGCGGCGTTGAGCCGGAAGTGCTTGATCTGGTTTACGAGGGCGGGCTTGAGGCCTTCGTCCGCTATCTCGACCGCACCAAGACGGCGGTTCTGCAGGATCCGGTGATGATCACGACCGAGCGTGACGGCATCGGTGTGGAAGTCGCCATGTGGTGGAACGACAGCTACCACGAGAACGTTTTGTGCTTCACCAACAATATTCCCCAGCGCGACGGCGGCACCCATCTTGCCGGCTTCCGGGCCGCACTCACCCGCGTGATCAACGGCTATGCCAATAGCTCGGGCCTCGCCAAGAAGGAGAAGGTCACGCTCTCCGGCGATGATGCGCGCGAGGGGCTCACGTGCGTGGTCTCGGTGAAGGTCCCGGATCCGAAATTCTCGTCCCAGACCAAGGACAAGCTGGTCTCGTCCGAAGTCCGGCCGGTCGTGGAAAACTCGGTCAATACCGAACTCGGCGCCTGGTTCGAAGAGCACCCGACTGAAGCCAGATCCATCGTCGGAAAGGTTATCGAAGCCGCAGCCGCGCGTGAGGCGGCCCGCAAGGCGCGCGATCTCACGCGCCGAAAGGGCGCGCTGGATATCTCTTCGCTTCCCGGCAAGCTGGCGGATTGCCAGGAGCGCGACCCGGCCAAGTCCGAACTCTTTATCGTGGAGGGCGACAGCGCCGGCGGCTCCGCCAAGCAGGCCCGCAACCGCAAGAACCAGGCGGTGCTGCCCCTGCGCGGCAAGATCCTCAACGTGGAGCGGGCGCGCTTCGACAAGATGCTGTCATCCCAGGAAATCGGCACGCTGATCACCGCGCTCGGCACCGGGATCGGGCGCGACGATTTCAACATCGAGAAGCTGCGCTACCACAAGATCATCATCATGACGGATGCCGATGTGGACGGCGCCCACATCCGCACCCTGCTTCTGACCTTCTTCTACCGGCAGATGCCGGAGATCATCGAGCGCGGGCACCTCTATATCGCCCAGCCGCCGCTCTACAAGGTCAAGCGCGGCCAGTCCGAACAGTATCTGAAAGACGATGCCGAGCTTGAGGATTACCTGATCAACCAGGGCCTGGAAGATACCAAGCTGGTGCTGGCGTCCGGCGCCGAACGGGCCGGCGCGGACTTGCGCGAGATCGTCTCCGGGGCGGTGTCGATAAGGTCCGCCCTCGATGCCCTTCACTCACGCTATCCGCGTCCTGTCATCGAGCAGACGGCAATTGCCGGGGCGCTCAATCCGGAAGTGCTTGCCAACACCGAGACCGCACAAGGTGCAGCGGAGTATATTGCCAAGCGGCTGGATGCCCTCTCGGAAGAAACCGAACGCGGCTGGTCGGGCGAGCCGACCGATGACGGGGGCCTGCGCTTCTCCCGCGAGGTGCGCGGAGTGCTGGAAAGCCATCTGATCGACGGCAAGCTCATCTCGTCGCAGGAAGCGCTGCGGCTCGATCAGCGCGCAGCCCATCTGCAGGAGATCTACGCCCTGCCGGCCACGCTGATCCGCAAGGAGCAGTCAACGACCGTGCATGGCCCCACAGGCCTGCTGGAAGCCGTGTTCGCGGCCGGGCGCAAGGGCATCTCCATGCAGCGCTACAAGGGGCTGGGCGAGATGAACCCCGAACAGCTCTGGGAGACCACGCTGGATGAAAACGTCCGCTCGCTGCTCAAGGTGCGCGAGGGCGAACGGGACCAGGCCGACGATCTCTTCTCCCGCCTCATGGGCGACGTGGTCGAACCGCGCCGCAACTTCATCGTGGAAAACGCCTTGTCGGTGGCGAACCTGGACGTCTGACCCTCCAGGTTTCGCCTGTATCGCCGCGTTCAACGCAGCGGCGGCTCTGGAGACAAGCATGGTGCCGAATGCCAATCAAGAACCGACTTGCCGATTTGCATGACGAGATCGCCGGTTGGCGGCGGGACATTCATGCGCACCCCGAACTTCGCTTCGAGGAGCACAGAACGGCCGCGCTCGTTGCAGACAAGCTTCATGCATTCGGATGCGATGAGGTCGTCACGGGTGTCGGCTACACCGGCGTTGTCGTTGTGATCAATGGACAGCAGGACAAGGCGGGAAAGGTGATCGGCTTTCGGGCGGATATGGACGCCCTGCCGCTGGAGGAACTGACCGGCCTTGACCATGCCTCGACGGTTGAGGGCCGGATGCATGCGTGTGGTCATGACGGGCACACGGCGATCCTGTTGGGCGCCGCCAGATACCTCGCTGAAACCCGCAACTTTGATGGCACGGTGGCGCTGATCTTCCAGCCGGCCGAGGAAGGCGGGGGCGGCGCGCGGGCGATGGTTGACGATGGCCTCATGGATCGCTGGAACATTCAGGAAGTCTATGGCTTGCACAATTGGCCGGGCTTGCCGGTCGGTCAGTTTGCCGTGCGCGAGGGGGCACAGATGGCCGCCGCCGACTTCTTTGAGATCAGGATCCAGGGCAAAGGCGGCCATGCAGCGCTGCCCCATCAGGCCTTGGACACCACACTGGCGGCCTCGCACGTGGTTGTTGCGTTGCAGTCGATCGCCTCGCGGAATGTCGATCCGTTGAAGACGGTTGTCGTTTCCGTTTGCGGGATCCGCAGCGACAGCAACACCTTCAATGTCACCCCCGACCAGGTCGTGCTGCGCGGCACGGCCCGCTATCTTGATCCGTCCGTGCAGGAGGTGATCATCAGCCGTCTTGAGCTGCTGGCCGAAAACACGGCGAAGGCCTTCGGGGCAGAGGCCGAGGTCGTCTACACACCTTGCGTCCCGCCCACGATCAACACACCCGACGGCGCCCGGCACGCGGCAGAGGCCGCCGAGGCGGTTGCCGGCACGGTGATCCGGGATCTGGACCCTGTCATGCCCGGAGAGGACTTCGCCGACATGCTGGCCGAACGTCCCGGCGCCTTCCTGTTCATAGGCAACGGGGACAGCGCCGATCTGCACAACCCGATGTACGATTTCAACGATGAGGCAATTCCGGCGGGATGCAGCTGGTTCGCCGAACTGGCCGAACGCCGCATGCCTCTGACCTGAGAGCGGCCAGGCATAGTTCCGCTTCGCCCTATTTGCTGCCGCCCGCGAACCGTCGGAGTTGCGTCCGGTTTCAGCTGGATAGCGGACTATCGTGACGGCACTCAGCGGCAGTGCTGCAACTCGGAAACACAGAACTCTTTAAAACGCGAGAGCAGACTCGAGGGTTCAGCGCTTTTTCTACTGGCAAGTCCGAGTTCAATCGGATCAACTTGATCCGTGATCGGCACCGTAGTGACCATCCCTCCGTCGTAGGTTTTGGCGTGCACTGGTTTCATGACACTTAGCGAGAAACCCAATCCATTTCCGACCGCACAACGAACGGCCTCCATTGAGCGCGCGTTGTAGGAAACCGGAGGATTGATCTTTCCGGCAAGCAGCACGGATTCAAAATATTCCCGGCTGAATGGTCCGTCGAACATCACAAACGGTTCGGCTTCGAACTCTTTAAGCGAAACACTCTGCTCCGATGCAAGCGGATGTGCGGCGCACAGAAGTACGGATGGATTGAGGCGTCGTAGCGAAATCCAGTCGAGTTCTTTCTGGTTGAGGCCCATATCGTAGGTCAACGCCAGATCGAGTTCACCCGAGACTAGGCCAGCCATGATCTGGTCCTGAGTGAGTTCTGCTGGCCGAACTTCTATGCCTGGACATTCCTCCCCAAAAGAATTGATGAGCTGAGCGAGGAAAAAGGGAGCAACCGTGTGGAAGCAACCAAAGCGTAGATATCCGGCAAGATGGTCGGCGATGGCTTTTGCCTGGTTATCCACGCGTCCAGCATTCTCCATCAGCAACATGGCCAGCCGATAGAAGGACCGCCCCTCGGGCGTCAGTTCAGCGCCGCGCGAGTGGTGGCGGGAAAACAGGCGCAATCCGTAATGGGCTTCAAGGTTGCCGATCGCTTGGGCGACCGCCGGCTGGGTTATGTTCAAAGCCCGCGACGCCTGAGCAATGCCACCGTTTTCGGCAACAGCGATGAAGTAGCGGCACTGTTTAAGTGTGAACTGAACCATATTTTTTATACCTCAAAACCAAAATAAACAAGTTTTTCTGATCTTGAAAGGGACTGTATCACTTGGCTCCGCAGGGGACGCCGAAATCAGGCTCACGGACAACGGAGGAACTTTGAATGACAGCGCTTTCTCAAGAGCAGCAGGATCGGTTCTGGCGGGATGGATTCCTGGTCGTGGAAAACGCCGTGGACGCCCGCATCCTTGAAGGAATGAAGGATGATTTCGCGGCTTGGGTCGATGAGAGCCGCAAGCACGATGACAATTATGGCGATACGCTGGACGGACGCCCGCGCTTCGATCTCGAGCCAGGTCATACGGCAGAAAAGCCGGGTTTGAGGCGTGTCAACGCACCGGTCGAAGTCTCCAAGGCCTATTTCGAAGCCATGGCTTCAAGCCGGATGACCGATTTTGTCGCCGACCTTATCGGCCCAAACGTCAAGTTTCATCACTCGAAGATCAACTCGAAACTGCCAGGCGGTGCGACGGCAGTTAAGTGGCACCAGGACTTTCCCTTCACGCCCCATTCCAACGACGATGTCATCACGGCTCTTCTGATGGTTGATGAGGTCACGGACGAAAACGGGCCGCTTGAAGTTGTGGCTGGGTCTCACAAGGGCGAAATTCACGGGCTCTGGCATGAGGGCGTGTTCACAGGCGCTGTGGTGGACGAAGTTGCCCAAGAAAGCCAGGCAACGGCCCTGAGGTGCACGGGTCCGGCAGGCGCCGTTTGTCTCATGCACACCAGACTGCTCCATGGGTCCGCCCCCAATCTCTCCCAGAATTCCAGAACGCTCTTCATCTGTGTCTATTCGGCAGAGGATGCCATTCCATACTCGGCCAATCCGATGCCGACGGAGTATGAGGGCATGATTGTCAGGGGAGAGAAGACGAACCGCGTGCGCTCAATTCCATACGAGGTTGAACTGCCTCAGAAGCCAACGACTGCGTCTTTCTTCGATCAGCAGGCCAAGCACAAAAACGCCGCTTAGGTATCCGCGGCGGAAAATGTAGGGAGAGCGGACGTTAAACCCAAGTGTGAGGCAGGTTCGAAACGGGGCAGAACTCACCCTGTGTCGCTGCTCCGGCCGAGCGCGACGACCGGGAGCGCATAAAAGAAGTGGGATGTGCGTTCCTGCCCCGAAGACAATGACGAGCCGGTTCGCGTAGCTTGTGTTCGACAGGCGCTTCCCGACGCTGTGAGCGGGTTGCGTCCGCAACCGGTCTGAATGAGCGAGATGGTCAGCGCTTACTGAAAGTCTGGAGTATCTTCTGAAACTGCTCAAGCTCATAGAGCTCGTCCGGCTCTTCAGGATACCTGAGTGTATAAATCAGAGTCGCTGTTTGTCGGTCGTGATCGATTTCAAACTCGTAGACATTCGTTTTGTACGTGTGGACGCCGGCTTTTGAGTTGGGGGCAGTCAAGCTCAACAGCTTACGAATGTCGCCCGGCCCGGCTTCTCTCTCGAGAAAGAACTTCATCAGCGATGTGAGTCTCATAGGATCTGTTCATAGATGCTGGCCGGGACATTGATCATATCAGACAAATTCAATGTCGGCTCGCGCCCCGAAGCACGCGTCCGGCCAAGTTCGGATCAGGCGCCGGCTATTACCTGGCCCAACGATTTAAGGGTTTCTGACGGGCGTTACTCGCTGCCTTCACAAAATTGCAAGGCTCAACGCCGCAGCGGACAATACGGCAGCGCCTCATACTGGCATACATGACTGACTGCGGTTAGCCGTACTGGTTTGTTCGCATTGCATTCGGGCCATTTGCATGCCGGTTTAGTCTCGGAGCGGGCCTTTTTGGGGAACCACACAATGCCAAGAAACAAAGCGAATTACCCGTTCGTTCCGAAGTCAACGGCATACCTTGTTCCAGGCCAGTTTTGGTCAATCCCATTGCCGGATGGCAGGCATGCCCGCGGCAGAGTCCTGGAACTCGCCTGCAAGGACGGTAAGCGAGACGCCCGTCTGTTTCTGGCAGGCCTAATGGACTGGGTAGGTGACCTCGAACCCGAAGTCGACGATGTCGCCGGTTCAAATATACAGGAGCATGGCCAGGTGCATGTGAAAACCATCAACGAGTGCGGGGGAGCTATGGTCGGCTACAGACCGCTAGAAGTGGACGCGTTGCAAATCCCATTGAGCCTCGATGAGTTCCCCCAAAGTCCAGGCTGCAGAGTGCGTCAAGGTTTCACGATCCCAAGAACCCGGCCCTACCCCACCGAGCCTCTGTGGCCAGTTTGAGAGGTGGAGCGGACGACAGACGGTCCACTGAAATAGCAGCGATGGGGGCAAATTCCCCATTCACTTCGAACAGTCCCGGCCATACCGATCCGTGGTCTCCGGCCTTTGAAAACTCCGTGAAAAAAGAGGCCGCCGCTCAGACTTACCCGTAGTCCACGTTCCCGTCTTCGTCGTGAATCAGCGCGTCCACTTCGATCTCCACCATCATGCCCGGCGTGGTCAGCCCGGCTTCCACGCCGCTGGTGACTGGCTCGATGCCGGCGAAGACCTCGCCATGGGCACGGATGAAGCCCGAGCCGGCGGACATGTCTGAGAAAAAGGCGCGGGTGCGCACCACGTGGCGCAGTTCTGCGCCGACCTGGGCCAGGGCCTCTTCGATTCGCTGGAAGACATAAATGGACTGGGCGTAGGCATCACCCGGAGCGTGCAACTTGCCGCTCGGCTCCACCGCCGTGGTGCCGGCCACGAAGACGAACGGACCCACCCGCTTGGCGCGGGAATAGGCGCCGATTTTTTCAAACCGGCCGCCGCCCGATGCTGTCAACACCACCATGTATACTGTATACATGATGCAAACGAAGGTTGGGAAGCATGTTCAAACGGATGCCCGACGTGCAGCCGCGGCTGGCGGATGATGTGTATGAGCAGATTCTGTCGGCAATCGTCAACGGCGACATAGCGCCGGGCGAGCGGCTGATCCAGGAGAAAATCGCCGCCGAGATCAACATCAGCCGGACGCCGGTGCGCGAAGCCCTCTTGCGGCTTGAGCAGGAGGGGGTGCTGGAACTCTCCGGGCGCAAGGGCTTCGCCATCCGCCAGATCTCCGATGAGGAGGTCCGCGACCTCTATCAGGCCCGCGAGGCGATCGAGGGCTATGGCGCCTTCTGGGTGGCCGCCAACCGGACCGCGGAACGGATTGCCGCCATCGAGGCCAGGGTTGCCGCCGAGCGCGCCCTGACCGGACGCGACATCGAGGCCGAGTTCCATCTCAACAAGGACATCCACCGCACCATCGTCGAACAGACCGGCAATCCGGTGCTCATCGGCATGT
>JBCCEL010000217.1:0-10372 GCA_039030315.1 Pseudomonadota bacterium | reverse complement strand
TTCAAGCGCATTCCCACACAGTATATTGCAGCTCTGGGTGATCCGGGCGCGACCGCCGGTACCGGCGCAGAGAGTTGGGGCCTATGGCGCAAGGATCCTGGTCCGCGCGGCGTCTGGCTCGGACGGTTCGACAAGCTGAAAAAGAGTGGCGGCGTCGCTCCTGCAAAATGGACGTTCGACCAGAAGGACTGGTGGCTGGACGAAAACGGCCTGCTGATGGAAAAGCCGGACTTTTCACTGCCGCCCGGGCGGTATCTGGTGACCGGCGACCGGGAGACCCTCTCAGTGCTGACCGTTCATGAGATGGACGATCAGGGGGCGATGCGATGGGATCTCTCGTTTGGCGCCAAGCTTTATGATGTCACCCACCTGCCGTGCCGGTCGGCCCGGTACCGGCCTGCTTCGGCAAACGCCGTGTGCACCCCTGACAGTGTGAAGCGGGCGCAGTTTCCGGTCAGTCCGGGCCACACGATGCCGGCGGTTTCCGGGTGCAGCAAGCTGGACTACTCGGTTCTCTTCGTGATTGGCATGGCGGTGCCGACGAAAACCAGCGCCGCCACGGACGCCGCCTGCATGACCAATGGCAAGCAGTATCCGGGCGTGCGTGTGCTTGAGGGGGCGAACGGTGCACTGGCACTTTGTCCGGATGCGGCCATTGCGGGCACCGCAGAGAGAATACCGTACATGGTCAGGCGGGCAGATTTGCGGAGCCTCGCCGATCCAAGCCAGCAGCCGAGGTGCAATGCAAAGAAGCGCATCGAAGCAAACTGCGGAAACAAGAGGGTTTGCGTGTTCGAAGTCACTGACGAGCTGTGTACCGAACCTGAGGTTGCCAAACACACCACTCATGCACAGATCGAGTGGAAGTGCCAGAGCGACGCGCTTTGGCGGTTTGCCCGAGTTGAGCGCGGACGAGAGCTGGTCTTCGATTGTCGCCAGTGACACCGGGCTGTCAGCACTCAGCCCAGTAACGTCATGATCTGCATCTGGCTTGCGTCAAATGTAGGAAACACCGCTGAACAGGGTTACGGCGGCCAAAGCTGCGACCAGGTAGAGCAACACGGTTCCAATCATCCTCCAGACTGAAGATGTCTGGGCGGCCGCCAGGCAGGCCACGGCATATGCAGGGACGGCCAGGGCGAACGTGACGAAAGCGGCGTAGTCAGCGGAGCGCGACAAGACCAGCAGCGCCGCGACGGGGATCGGGATCCACATCAGATTTGCGATTGGTGTCGGCAGGGTGACGATGAGACAGGCACTGATCCTGCCGGGAGTTAGCTTGAATAGCCGCAGCAATTCCTCCCGCTCGGCCCAGAGCATCCTGAGGAAACTTGCCACGCGAAACCCCACGATCGCGGACATGACATATGCGTATGCGCCCTTGGCCTTGAGCGGGTAGGGGGCCATCCTCTCCAGGTGAAAGCCGAAGTACCAAGCCAGGATCCCCGTCGTCACGAGGGCCGTTGCGAGGAGTGTGAACGCTGTGCCTGTCCTGATCATGTCAGCCTCGAAGTTTATGTTGAACAGTGTTCATTATAGGCAGGATCATTTTTTGGCGCCAGCAGACTTGGAGATGTCGGTTAATGAGAATCTTGCGCTGAGACGGTTGTCTCAGGCGACTTCAGCGGTCTTCCGTCTGGACTTTCCGCCGCCTGTCTTGTCCGCTTCCCCGCTTCCGTCCAGGAGCTGCAGGTTGGCAAGGCGGGCATAGAGTCCGCCCTTACTCACCAGCTCGTCGTGAGTGCCTTCGTCGACGGTCTTGCCGTCGTCGAGAACCAGAATTCGATCGGCGCTGCGGACGGTGGAGAGGCGATGAGCGATAACCAGAGTGGTGCGGCCCTCCATGAGATGGTCGAGCGCGGTCTGGACTTTGGCCTCCGCCTCGGCATCGAGGGCACTCGTGGCTTCGTCAAGCAGCAGGATCGGCGCATCACGCAGGATCGCCCGCGCGATGGCGACCCTCTGGCGCTGACCGCCGGACAGGGTCATGCCGCGTTCGCCGACGCGCGTGCCGTAACTGTCCGGCATGGTGGAGATGAACCCGTGGGCAAGAGCAGCTTTTGCCGCCGCCTCGATCTCCTGCTGTGAAGCGGCGGGGCGACCGTAAGAGATGTTTTCTCCGATCGGCGAGGAGAAGATGACCGTGTCCTGCGGCACAAGAGCCTGGCGCGCGCGCACGTCAACAGGGTCCGCATCGCGGATATCGACGCCATCCAGAAGGATGCGTCCGTCGACAGGATCGTAGAAGCGCAGGAGGAGATTGAAGAGCGTGCTCTTGCCGGCGCCGGAGGGCCCGACGATGGCCACCGTCTCTCCGGGTCGTACCGTCAGGTTGAGGCCTGAAAGGGCTGGAGTTTCCGGCCGGGCCGGATATGTGAAGGTAACGTTCTCGAACTTTATCTCTCCGCCAGGAGGATCGGGCAGCGGCTTCGGTTTGGCGGGAACGGCAATGTCTGGCTTGGTCTCCAACAGTTCGGCGAGGCGCTCGGCGGCGCCGGCAGCCAGTTGGACTTCGCCCCATACCTGGCTGAGGGCGCTCATGGCTCCGGCGGCAAAGGTCGCATAGAGGACGAACTGGGTGAGAGTTCCGCCGGTCAGGGTACCGTTGAGGACGCTCTGCGCGCCGTACCAGAGTACGCCGACGATGGCGCCCAGGGCGACGAAGATGATGGTTGCGGTGAGCACCGATCTCGCAAGCGCCCGGTTGCGGGCGGCAACGAACGAGATCTCGCTTTCGCGGTCAAATTCCTGGCGCGCCTGTCCTTCTGCGGTGAACGCCTGGACCGTCGACATCGACATAAGGTTTTCCGACGCCATGGCGGCTGTGCCGGCGAGAGTGTCCTGGGCATCCCGCGACAGGCGCCGCACCCAGCGCCCGAACATGATGAGCGGCAGGACGATCAGCGGAATGGCCAGAAGCACGAGGCCGGAGAGTTTCACGCTGGTCAGGAACATCATGATGACGGCGCCGACCATCAGGAACATGTTGCGCAGGGCGATGGATGCGGAAACGCCGAAAGCCGACTTGATCTGCGTGGTGTCGGCGGTCAGGCGGGAGAGGACTTCGCCCGTGCGGGTTTCCTCATAGAACGACTGGGAGAGCTTTGTGAGATGGGCAAACACCGCCGTGCGCAGATCGACCACCACGCGCTCGCCGATCCACGTGACAATGTAGAAACGAAGGGAACTGGCGACCGCCAGCGCCAGCACAACAATCAGCATGGCGCCGAAATAGTTGTCAATCATGGAGGCGTTGTCGCGGGAAAAGCCCTGGTCGATCACGCGCCGGATGGCAATCGGAACGGCCAGGGCGACTGCCGCGGCCACCGTCAGGGAGATGAAGCCGAAAACAATTGCCGCCTTGTAGCGCAGGACAAACGGCAGGAGGCTCATCAACGGCTTCAATGACTTGCCTTTCGGCCGCCGCTTTGCCTGTTCCTCAAGGCTCAGATGTTCTGTTGCGCCGTTCTCCGCCACGACTTAAGCATTCCCTCAATTCTGGACTGCTAAACAACCGAAATCTCGGCTGCCAGCCTTGCAAGTTACCCAGCGGTCCTGTATACGCCGCGCCAGCTTTGACGGCAGCGCACCGTCCTTCCGGCCCATAATGCCGGACAGCCAAGTTTTTCGCGAGACTCACGATGAAAAAAGACATCCATCCTGAATACCACACCATCACGGTCGCCATGACCAATGGATCGACCTTTCAGACCCGTTCTACGTATGGTTCGGAAGGTGACACACTGACGCTCGACATCGATCCGGACACCCATCCTGCCTGGACCGGCGGCAACACCCAGCTGGTTGACCGCGCGGGCCGTGTCTCCAAGTTCAACGAGAAGTTCGGCTTCCTCGGCAAGAAGTAAGGCCTTTGGCCTTCGCCTCGGCATGAGATGAGCGCGCCGGACGTACCCCGCCGGCTGCGAAGCCTTTCTGTTTTCGTCCTCATTCAGCTGCTGGTTGCAGCTGCCGGTCTCGTCGTCGAGATCCTGGCCGGGCGCATGCTTGCACCCTATGTGGGGATGTCGCTCTACACCTGGACTGCGGTGATTGCCGTTGTCCTGGCCGGATTCTCGGCCGGTCACTGGGTCGGCGGCCTCGCGGCTGAGAGAAGCACGGAGAAGGCGCTGAGCCTCACTGCCATCTGCATGGCGCTTGCCGCCCTTTTCACTGCTGCCGCGCTGCCGATCCTGCGGGCTGCCGCAGCGCCCGTTGTCGAGGGTTCGGGGAGTGCGGGCCTTGCAATCCTATCTCTGGCCGTCATCGTGGCGTTCCTGCCATCCTTCTTCGCCGGTGTGCCGGCGCCGGTTCTGGCCAAGGTTGCCGTCGACCTGAAACCGGAGGCTGCGGGCCGCACCCTAGGTGCGATGTTCGCCGCCAGCTCGGTCGGAGCGATCGCGGGAACGCTTGCGGCCGGGTTCGTATTCATCGCATGGCTCGGAACCAGCATTACGCTTGTGCTCGTGGCCGTGATCTACGGTGTGTTGGCAGTATTGCTTCACTTGGCTGCGGGAGAGCGGCGGAGCTGGATTGTCTCTGCTGCCGCTGGCGTGGTCGCCGCGGCGGTCTGCGTATATACGCTCACGGCAGCGTCTGCCTGCACCAGGGAGAGCCGCTACTACTGCATTCGCATCATCGACTTCAGCGCGCAGGCTGGCGGCGAGGCCAAGCTGATGGTGCTGGACCATCTGGGGCACGGGATTAATCTCAAGGCCGAGCCGACCCGGTTGGTGACACCCTATGTTGCGCTCATGGACCAGGTCTTGCGCAAACGGCTGGACGAAGTGCCGCAGTCTTCATTCTTTATCGGCGGCGGTGCATACACCCTGCCCCGGGCATGGCGGGCGCGGTCGGCGAAGTCGAAGATTACCGTGGCCGAGGTGGATCCCGATGTCACGCGGGCAGCCGCTCGGCAGATGTGGGCCGACACTAACGCGTTCAAGGTCCTGCATGCCGATGCCCGCCGCATGCTGACCGTGCGCAATGATCGCTATCAGGTTATCGTCGGAGATGCCTTCACCGATATTGCGGTACCGGCGCACCTTGTGACGCGAGACTTCTTTTCTCTCGTGAAACGGCGGCTCTTACCAGGTGGCATCTATGCCATGAACGTGGTGGATCATGTGGGCACTCTCGACGCTCTGGCCGCCATCTACCGGACGCTGGGGGCTGTCTTTGAGAGCGTGGAGATCTTCGTGGAGGCCGGCGACTTGTCTGCAGGCGGGCGCACGACATTCATCCTTTTCGCTGCTGATGGGCCGAGTGACATCAGACGTCTTGCCGACGAACAGTATGAGGAGAGATTGTTCGTCAGGCTATCGCCAAAACCCATGGAGCAACGCGCCAAGGAGGGTCGTGCGGTTCTGCTGACGGACGACCATGCTCCTATCGACCGGCTCGTTGGCATTGGCGAATTGTAGGTGCAGCGCAGGCCGCGTCCCTAGCCGTCCGTAATATCCGCGGCCAGCAGCTCGTACTGCTGCTTCGTCACCTCCGGCCGCCGTCCGTACCAGAGTTCGAACCCCCGCACAGCCTGGTGCAGCAGCATGTCGAGGCCGTTGGCCGTTGCGAAGCCGCGGGCTTCCGCGTCGGCAAGCAGCTGTGTCTTGAGCGGTACATAGACGATGTCGGCGACGATGGCGCCTTTGCGCATTCCGTCAACATTGACCTCAAGGGCAGGCTGATCGTGCATGCCGAGGGACGTCGTGTTGACCAGGAGATCCGCGCTGGGGAGGAGCCCCGGCAGATCCTCCCAGGTTGCCGGCCTGATGGCATCGCCGAAGCGTTCCTTCAGATCCTCGGCCTTGCTGATCGTGCGGTTCACCACGTGAATGGTTCCAACGCCCCGTTCCAGAAGGCCGTAGATGACCGCCCGGCCTGCACCGCCGGCGCCGAGTACTATGGCGACCCGTGTGCGCTGTTCCCACCCCGCGGCGGCGGCGTCCAGTGAGCCCTGGAAACCCTCAACGTCCGTGTTGGTTGATTTGAGAACGCCATCCTCCAACCAGAGAGTATTTGCGGCGCCGACGGCCAGGGCCCGCTCGTCCGGGTCTGAAAGCTCGAGCGCCGCATCCTTGTGCGGCATGGTGACATTGGCGCCGGCATATCCGTTTGCCGCCAGGTTCGTGACGAATTTCGGGAATGCTTCCGGCGGGATCTCTTCTGCCCGGTAGTCGGCCGCGATGCCATAGCGGTCCAGCCAGTAGCCATGGAGTTTCGGGGAACGGGAATGCTTGGCCGGATAGCCGATCACGCAGGCGGCGGGACGCGCCGGGCTCATGCGCTGGCGTCCAGCATGTCCGCCATGGCATCCACCGCATAGAGATATCCCTTCACGCCGAAGCCGCACAGGGTCGCGCTGGCAGCCTGGGTGACATAGGAGTGGTGGCGGAAGGGCTCCCGGTTGTGCGGGCTCGAGATATGCAGTTCGATGATGGGGGCGTCGACCATCTTCAATGCATCCAGAATGGCAACCGAGGTATGGGTGTAAGCGGCCGGGTTGATGATAATGCCAGACGCTCCGCTGATCGCCTCCTGAATCCAGTCCACCAGTTGGGCTTCACTGTTGGATTGCTTGAACGCAATCGTGTGCCCCCGCGCTCTTGCCCGTTCGGTGCACATGACTTCCACGTCCGCCAGGGTGGTGGAGCCGTAGATCTCGGGCTCCCGCGTCCCCAGCAGGTTCAGATTGGGGCCGTTCAGGATCAGTATCGGTTTGCTCATCGTCCGGGTCTCTCAAAAGCGGTTCAGGCGCGCCCGGACGCTTCTTAGGTCAGGCGCAGTGTGATTGCCAGAGAGGCTTGCGGCGAATCTGATCGCTCAGGCGGAGCCGTGCATGCGGCGGCGGCGTTCCTTGACCCGCTCGGTGGCTTCGGGCGAGCCGTCATGGAAGGAGCCGAACCACTTGTCCCAGGGCATGGCGGCATTTCCGTAGTTGCACTCGAAGTATCTGTGATGGAGCTGGTGGTGGAACGCACCGAGCGCAAGCTGGTCCTTGTCTTTCACAAGAAGAGTTTCATAGCCCGTGTGTGATGTCGCCGCTCCCATCCCGTTCCAATACATGTGAAAGAACAGGTGAATTGGATGAGAAGGGATGACGAAGTGGATGAGGACCGAGCTCAGATAGATCACATGTTCCAGCGGATGCATGGACAAGCCTGACCACGGGCCCACATTGGCGTTGCGATGATGCAGGGAGTGCGCGATCCGGTAAAGCGGGGGCCAGTGCAGTAAGCGGTGCACGAAGTAGAAGTGCATGGAGGTGAAGATCGGGACGAGGATGAACCAGGCCAGGAACCCGACCGGGCTGTCGCTCCAGGTCATCACCGGGGCATAGCCGTTCGCCATCGCCCAGAGCAGAAGGCACTCGTAAAGTGTCCACTGGGTGACCCCACTGGCCAGCGACCAGAACATGTTGTCATAGACTTGGCTGTTGAAGGTGAAGCTGCGGCCTTTGCGGGCAAGGTCGCGAGGGTCGTACTTCCGCTCCTTGCCCTGCTTCTTGTAGGTGTAGAAATAGAGGTGCAGGCCGCCGGCCACGATGGTCATCAGGACCATGTTGCGCAGCCAGACATTGGCCATCCAGCCGAGCGCAAACCCCTTGCAGTCCTCCAATGGTGGCTGGACGTAAAGCCAGATGGCCACAGCAATCAGCGCGAAGATCATCTGTTCGGAAAGCTGCAGCCAGGTCCTGGCCAGCCATTTGAACGCCGCGACAGGCTGGGGCGGCCACGCAAAGATCGGTGAATTCTCAACCGGGCCTTCAGGCTGCCAGTTCCATTCGCTGCGGCGCTGCTTTTGTTGGGTGGCTACAGGAGGCTCGGCTTCGGTGACAGACATCGCGCAATCCCATCCCAAGGCGGTTATCTGACCACGTAGGGTGGTGCGCGCGCTCTATGGCGGTCAAGCGAAATGCGTCTTCGACGGGATGAACAGTTCTCAACTGCGTTGCAGGTTTCAGGCCTCTTTCGGGGCGATTGCACGCGCGGCTGCGAGCACACACAGCGCCAGGATTGCCGGGGCGAGCGCGAACCAGGAACCGGCCGCGGCAAGGCCTGATGTGCCGGCCCACATGATCGAGGCGAAGGCTTCTGCGAAGGTGGCGGTTCGCGAGGATACCTGTCGGCGGCGGAACATGGTCCGCTTGGCCTGGACCCGGAACCACAGCTGGATGGCCGTTGCTGATCCGGCCGAGAGCGCGATGAACGCAGCTGCGAGCACAGCCGTTTGCAGCGAGGCGAGCGCCATGCCCAGGATGAACGGCGCGACGACCACGGCCATGACGGTCATGACCGCCTCGACCTTGGCCCAGACGAGTGCCCGGGGAGAGACCGGCGCAGTGGCGACGAGATCAGGTGCGTCCTCACCGGAGATGGCGAGCCAGGCAAGGCCACCTGCCAGCTGGCCCGAGGCCATGACCAGGACCGGAATGATCACGACCATCACGCCAGAATTTTCGCCGTAGTAGAGCCAGAGCATGAGCGCGGGCGGCAACAGATAGAGGATCTGCATCAGGGTCTGGGAGACCAGCCACGGGTCCCGTTTGAGGAGCGTCCATTCCTTGCGACGGAGCGCCTGACGCGGCGTGCCCGGCCGGAAGGTTTCGTTGCGCGGGGCCTGTACCTGGCGTGTCTCGGAGACCCCGGCTGCGGCGACCGCATGATGCCCGAAGCTTGCTGAACTCGTGGATATGACAAGCGCCAGGAAGCCGAAGGAGGCGATCGCAAGCAGTCCGAGGGCAAACGGATCGCCCATGGCCGCTTTTGCAGGCAGCCAGAGCAGGTGGTCTACATCCGGTGCCGCAGCAATCAGTTCCGGCGACTGGAACAGGGCCATGCGCGAGATACTGCCGTAGTAGAAGATGGCGGCAGCCTGGATGCCGATGATGAAGCCCGCGCCGACCACCGCTGCGACAATTTGTGAGATCAGGCGCGTGCGCTTGGGGCCGAGCGTGCGGAACAGCGCAAGCACGGCGACAACGGAAATGCCGGTGGCCAGGGCCCCGAAGCAGATCATCACGAGATAGGCCGACAACCATTGCGGCCCGTCATACCAAGCCAGCATGTTGATCAGCGGTGCGGCGATGAGACCGGAAAGGCTCATGGTCGATGCGGCGATGGCCGCAGTGCGCACGGCGAAGAGGCGGCGCGAGGAGGCTGGAGACGACAGGATCAGGTCGAGGTCCGATCGTGCGTAGTAGGCGCGGGTGACGGACTCCATGGCCTGTGAGAGCATCAAGGTGAAGAACAGGAGGCTGCCTCCGGCGAGGAGTAGCAGATTGGCCTTGTTGAGCTCGACACCCTCTGCTGCCCAGCTGTGGACGATGGACCCGGCCAGGGCGTGGGCGATCACCGCGATGACGCCGAGTACGACAACGAGAACCAGCTCGCGGCCCTTCTTGCCGGCCGTCATCATGGACAGCCAGTCGCGCCAGGCGAGGCCCAGTTCGTGGCGTGCGAACCAGGTCAGCGTGGTGGGTTGGGCCATCAGGCCGCCTCGGCCTGATCGGAATGATCCGCGACAAGGTTGAGGAAGACATCCTCTAGGCTGGAACCGTCCTGGCCGGCACGGGCGCGGAGCTCATCGAACGTGCCCTCTGCAATCAGACGGCCCGAGGCGATGATGCCGATGCGCTCGGCCATGCGTTCGGCCACCTCGAGAATATGCGTGGTCATGATCACGGTGACGCCATCACGCACGCGGTTCAGCAGCACGTCCTTGACGAGACGCGCGGAGCCGGCGTCGAGACCTGTCAGCGGTTCATCAAGGATGATGAGCTGCGGGTTGTGGACGAGGGCGCCGGCGAGCGCCACCTTCTGGCGCATGCCCTTGGAAAAACCGCCGCAGCGCTCGTGGGCATGGGGTTCCAGCTCCAGCCAGCCCAGCAGTTCGCGGGCGCGGACCTCGGCTTCCCTGGCTTCGATCTCCCAGAGACCGGCGACGAACTCGAGATATTCGTACGGGGTCAGCTTGTCGTAGATCATGGGCTCATCCGACACCCAGGCCATGATCCGCTTGGCCTCGATCGGGCGGCGCTTAACGTCTGTGCCAAAGACTTCGATCTGGCCTTCATCGGGTTGGAGAAGGCCGGCGACCATCCTGAGGGTCGTGGTCTTGCCCGCACCGTTGGGGCCGAGCAGAGCGTAGAATTCGCCGCCGCGGACCTTGAGATCGAGCCCGTTCACGGCCGGACGGTCGAAGGATTTCTTCAGGCCGGAGATTTCCAGCGCATGGACGATTTCTGACATTGGCCCCAACTCCCACAGATCGCATGTCTTGCCGGAAGATAGCCGGATCGTGTTGAGGGACGCTGAAGCCGATAGTTCGAATTTTAGTCAGTCAGTTTCACTTCCGTCAGTCCGGAACGACAAGA
>JBCCEL010000216.1:0-10452 GCA_039030315.1 Pseudomonadota bacterium | reverse complement strand
GCCTGATGTATGTGCGTTGGGGTTTCGGCCCACACTGCGCTCCCGGCGATCACAGGCGGACTCTTCCCAATCGTTTCGAGCGTAACTAGGCGCCCAACTCGTTACCAAAGTCTAAAAACAGGCTTTTGGTGGCAGTTCAGCGGGCGTGTTTCCTTGGCAACGGTGAATGAAAGCAAAACCGGATCGGTAAAGTTCGATCGATCCCTCACTGGCTGAGGTAAACCATTTCCGTCAGCACCGTCCCGATATCCTCAAACGCCTGAGCCAGTTCCGACGTTGAATCGGCCTGATAGGCATAGTTGCCGGTGCCGTCGGTCTTGGCCGAGGCGCAGTCGTGGAGCCTGTCGATGGTATCCTGGTCGTTGAGATCGAACGCTACGGTAACGACTATGATGTCCTTGGCCTTGGCGTTGGTGCACAGATCCTCAAGATTTTGCTCCCCATTGTTCTGGCTGAGGGGCCAGTCATTGTCCCCGCTCGGGCTGTACCCGGTACCTCCGTTGGAGGATTCCCGGTGGGCCGAAGCCGTCTGCGCGCCATCAGTCAGCAGCACAATCGCCTTGATCACCCGCTCCTCGGGATCCTGGGACGTGATGAGCTCATAGGAAGAGCCGTTATCGAAGACCGTGTTCGGCGAGATGGAGTGCCAGCCGAACGAGAAGCCCGTCGAGATCGCGGTGAAGCACGCATTGCAGCTCGCCGGCACCCAGCCGCTGAGCAAGGAGGTCAGGCTGGAGATGTCATTGGTGAGTTCGGTCACCGGCAGGCCGGTCGAGCAATAGGTGGCGTAGTTGCTCGAGCCGCTCCAGCGGTACATTTCGTCCTGCTGCCAGCGATGGCGCTTGCCGGTGCTGGGCTCGGTGTCAGATGTATTGTTCTTCTTTCTGTCGCCAACACATGACCAATGGCGGGACGTGCCACTCAGCTTGTCATAGCTGGAGTCGGTGAGATGGTTGCCCATAAGATTGGCGTACACCCCGCTGTGGAAGGGAATGAGCGAAAACGAAACGCCTTCATGGTCGCCGTCCTGGGAGACTGAATTGATGAGATCGACGGCTGCATCCCGCATGGTTTCATACTTGGGCGAGCCATTGAGGTAATTGCCCATGGAACCGGAATAGTCGAGCACCAGCGAGATTTCGGCGTTGCCGACCTGGGGCACGAGTGCCGTGGAATCCGCCTGTACGTCCAGTTCCTCCAGAGGGTTGTAGACGCTCGCCAGCCGCATCAGGGTCGTGTCCACCGCCGTGGTCTCGTCGGCGCTGACCACATTGTTGTTGATGGTAATGAAGTCGGCTCCAACGGTCAGGCCGTACTCCGACGGCGGAAAATTGGCCTCGAAGATCGCCTTGCCGAGGGCCTTGCGCTCGTCTTCCGTCGCCGTACGCAGCGAACCGGCGGCAAGGACCGCAGAATCCATTGCCCACTGCAGGCGATGCTTGGCCACAACGGCCCGGCCGTAGTCCACGGCGGTTCCTGCGGCGATCATGAACGGGATGATGGCCAGTCCGAAAATGATCGCGATGTTTCCCCGGTCGTCCGTCCAGAATCTCTTGAGTGTCCTGTTCATCGTCTGAGCTGCCCTTTTACGCTCTGTCACACTGTCGGGGTCTTTGCGTTCACCTTTCGGTAGGCACATGCCCCAATCTTTTGTGAACCTTACTGGGCGCTTAACTCCTTAACGGGATCTTAATTTGCGACTTTTGGAATGACTTTGGGCTTTGGATCCCGCGATTGCGGTGAATCCATACAGAAGAAAAACTGGCGATTTTTACGCTAGTTTTACTATAATTTTTGAGATGTCGCGGGAGGGCGCTGGGGTAGCGCTGCAACCTCATACCTTTGAATTATATGATAAAATATGAACAGCGGAGGCATCCGGAGCGCAATTTGTAACCAGGGTAAAGCGGAACCTAACGCTAGGAGTGTCGCACCATCCCCATTCGCGCTATAGAAGCCGCGCAGCAGGAGTTATCTGGGAGCCAGGCATGGACAACTCGGGAAGCGACAACAAACCAAACCGCCAGCAGCGCCGGGCCGCCCGCGCCGAGGGCCATTTGGATACAGCAGGATTTTTGGAGGTGGCCGACAGCTTCATCGACCTGGCGAACCGGCACAATCGCAGCTTCAATGCAACCCAGTTGCATATGGCATTTCTGTTCGCAGCAGCGCGCTACAATGCGCACGTGGCAAAGTCTGTGATCGAAATTGAGGATCACGAGGAGTTTGTTCAGAAGATGTGTGCCGAATACCAGGATTTCCTGCGCCAGCATCTGGCGGATCAGTCGCTTTCGCGCCCCGCTTGAGGATCGCAACGGACCCGGCCTGCGAAAGAAGTTCCGGAGCAAGTGCGAAGGCGCTCAAGTCAGCGTCGAATCTCACATCTGCTTTAACGGCGCGGCGCGTCGCGGCAGGCTCTGAGCCAGGCATCTTGAGCACCAGCCGGTCAACAAGGATCAAGGGCGCATCAGTTTCCAGACGATCGAGCAGTGCCGCGAGATGGCGCGCCGCAAGATGAGCCGAGACCCGCAGCCTGAGGATGCTCTCGTGTTGGTCTCTGGCCAGATCGAGCCTCTGGATCGTCACCCGTCTCGCTCTCACATCGGCAAGCGCACCACAGACCACTTGACGGAAGCTTTTGATCGCCTCGTCCCGGGTGCCCTGAAACACGAACCTGATGCCAGAGTGTGCATCGGACGGCGCCGAGGCCAATTCCCTCGCATCGCCCGACTGGGTCCGCAGCGCTTCGATCTGCGCATGCATAACGGCGTTCTGCGTTGCTGCCACCCGCCCCGCAACCGCAATGACCAGGATGCAAAGTCCCGCCGTGAAGAGAAGTGGTATCCAGCGCCCGGCAACCATGTTCACGGCCCTCCACCTGCCCTTGCACCGTTTCCGATGAGTGCCTTCACGGAGAAAACCTCAACGCCTTCATCCGAAAGCCGGACCGTCGGGGCGGCAAAGTCCGCATCATGCAGAAGGGCGGAACCGGCGAACCGGCCAAGCAGGCCCTTTATCGTTCTGGCACGGCCGGACACCCGGATCAGGCCATTTTCGATCTTCACGCCGGTCAACGCAGCATCAACAGGCAGGAGTTCGTTGACATGCCGGATGAGCAGCATCGTATGCACCCGCCCGGATAGGGCCAGTTCCAGATCCGGCAGGGGAACAGGCTTGCGGTTTTTTCTCCGCGGCAGGAGCGACCAGGATGGCGGCGTTCCTCCGAGCGAAGTCAGTTCCGATTTCAGTGTCGACCGCTCCACTAGCTTGGACCCAAGATCGACCGCTCCCAGGCCAGTGATGATCGCCAGAGAGCCCGCAATCGCCAAGAAGAACATGCGGGCCGGCCGGCGAGGCCGCATATCCATCCGTTCATCCGGACCCAGCCTGAACAGGGTATCAGTCTCGGTATCCGCATACTCCAGGTGACGAAGCGGCAGGCCAAACGCCTGAAGCCTGACATCCAGTTCGTCGGCATCGGCCTTCCTTAATAGGGCCACCTGGCACTCGTATGTCGATGCCTGCAGGCCGCAGTTCGCAACCGCAACGCTGTGCCAGAAATCTTCACCAGACAGGGACGATGAAGCCATAAGAGACCGGTAGGCCTGTTCCCTGGCTTCAGTCTCCGTGTCGGCTTGAACGGTTACATGGTGGCAGGAAACATAGTCAGCCGACAGGCGGATATGCGGGCCCGCATCGCTGGGCAGAAGCTGCCTCATCAGGTTGAGAAACACCCTCTGCAGTCCGGGCTTGGACCCGTCCCGCAATCTGGCAACTTCCTTCCAGCATCCCGGATGCAGCTCGAAGAGCCCGAACTCGTCGCGGGAGCGATAGAGGAGTACGGAACGCGAAGCTGACCGCATCCAGGACTTGCGAAACCAGCCGCCGGAACCGGTCTTGCGCACCCGGTTGGCCGCAGGCTCCCTCTTCGCCCGGGCCGCCCGGGCATTCCGCATCACCAAGCCTGCAAGGCTCATGGCTGTTCCACCGACCGTGTTTCCACAACGCCCGGACCCGCAGCATGTTTCATGCCAGCAGAAACGGCTCCGGTTTGGGTATGTACTTTTTGAGAAAGCGATCCATATTGTGAGATTGCCGTAAACCCATTAAATGACACCGCAAACGGCGATTACAGAAAGAGAGGGTGGAGTTGTCAGAACATTCAAACGGCCACAGATCGCATGTGTCCGCGCGGGCATCTGGCCATGTGCAGTCTCTGTCACGGGCGTTGAGCCTGCTGAACGCATTGTCGGAACACACGCAGGGTCTGTCGTTGTCGGCACTGGCGCACGAGGTAGGACTGCCCACATCGACCGCGCACCGCCTGCTGACGACCCTTCAGAACGAGCGGTATGTGCGCTTTGACCCGGAACACTCGGCATGGCTCGTGGGCGTACAGGCCTTCCGCGCCGGCTCCGCCTTTCTGAGATCGCGCGATCTGGTCGCCACGGCACGGCCCTATATGCGCAGGCTGATGGAACAGACGGGCGAGACGGTAAACCTCGCCGTGCTTGATCGCGGCGAAGTCGTGTATCTGGCCCAGACCGAGACCCACAAGATGATGCGCGCCATCGCCAGACCGGGCGGGAGGGCGGAGATCTATTGCTCCGGAGTCGGCAAGGCCCTGCTTGCGCACCTCCACATTGACGAAGCCGATGAACTGATCGCCAGCCTGGCGTTCCGGCCGGAAACCGACCATACGCTGACCTCTGCAGAGGATCTTAGGAGAGATCTCAATACGGTGCGCCAGCGCGGATTTGCCATCGACGATGAAGAAAACGCGATCGGCCTGCGCTGCATCGCGAGCGCCATTTTCGATGAGAATGCCGAACCTATGGCGGGTATCTCCGTTTCGGGACCGACGGCGCGGGTGAGCGAGAACAAGATCGCGGCACTTGGCAGCGCCGTGTCGGAGATCGCCGCCGAGATCACCACAGCTCTGGGCGGCCGCCAGCTTGCGGCTGCTCAGCACTGATCCCATATGTGAACGACCGGCTGCGCGACCTGAACACCCCAAAAGTTTGCCAAGCCATCTCAAAGGACAACCGGAGCATGGGCGAAATAACACGCGAACGCGTATTGCAACAGCTGTCGAAGGTGCGCGGGCCGGATCTGAAGACCGACCTGGTCACGCTGGGCCTGGTCTCCGAGATCTCGATCAGCGGGGACGATGTGGCTTTTTCCATAAGTATCGATCCCGCCGAAGCCGAGCGGCTGGAGCCCATGCGCGAGGCTGCGACAAAGTCCGTTGAGCAGCTTGAAGGCATCGGCAAGGTTCTCGTGACCCTCACGGCCGAACGCCAGGGCGGTCAGAACGGCGGTCCGCCGCCTGCCTCGCCGCAAGACATGCCGCAGGTACACAAGGGCGGGGGCAACGGCGCTCGAACCGGAGGCGCGCCGCCGCCGCCCATGGCAGGCGGACAGCCGCGCCAGGGCGGCCAACAGATGGCGGGCATTCCTGGCGTCAAGCACATCATTGCGGTGGCCTCGGGCAAGGGCGGCGTGGGAAAGTCGACCACCGCCTGCAACCTGGCGCTCGGACTGGCCGCGAACGGCGCTACGGTCGGCATCCTGGATGCCGACATATACGGCCCCTCCATGCCGCGCCTTCTGGGCATCACGGGGCAGCCCCAGCCGGCAGCCGGCGGTGCCCTGAAGCCGATGGAAGGCTATGGGCTCAAGGTCATGTCCATGGGTTTCCTGGTCGATGAGGACACCCCGATGATCTGGCGCGGCCCCATGGTGATGTCGGCACTCACGCAGATGATGCGCGACGTCAACTGGGGCGAGCTCGACATCATGGTCGTGGACATGCCTCCGGGTACCGGCGATGCGCAGCTGACCATGGCGCAGCAGGTGCCACTCGCCGGGGCGGTCATCGTGTCAACGCCCCAAGACCTTGCGCTGATTGATGCCCGCAAGGGGCTCAACATGTTCCGCAAGGTTGACGTCCCTGTTCTCGGTATCGTCGAGAATATGAGCTATTTCGTCTGCCCCAGCTGCGGCCACGAAGCTGAAATCTTCGGGCGCGGTGGTGCACGCGAGGAAGCCGCGAAGATCGGCGCAACGTTCCTCGGCGAAGTTCCACTCCATATGGAAGTGCGCGAACGCTCGGACGCAGGGCTGCCGATTGTCGCGACCAAGCCGGAAAGTGCGCATGCCGGCATCTACACGGACATTGCCGCAAAAGTGCTCAGCCAACTGGAAGATGGAGGCGGACAACGCAAGCCTGCGCCGGCGATTGTGGTCGAGTGACGAGACGAATACGGTTAACCAATTCTTAAAATTAGGCTAGCCTTCCGCTCCGGAACGTGCAGAAACAATGCTGTACGCGACTATGCGTAGGTTGAGTTAAGGAATGTGCCATGGCGGCGGTACTGTATTTTCTGGGATTGCTCTCGATCGTGTTCGGCGCGGTCGTTGCGGCTGATCCCTTCATTGAGGTCATAAACTGGAAGCTGAGCATCAGCGTGGCTTACCAGGCTTTTGTCGGCGGCATCCTGCTGTTTGTGATGGCAAGACTGTTGCAGCACGCAGCAGCGACCGCACGGAACACCGAGAAATTCTATCAGCAGGCACTGCAGAATTCGGGCGGTGGAACCGGAGCCGTGGTCGCCGCAGCGAACGCGGCAACGACGCCGGCCACGGCAGCACAGACGGCCGCTCCCGCCCCGGAACCGGCGCCCGCCGCCGAGGCGCCCAAGCCGGAGGAGAAGCCGGCTGAGCCCGAGCCGCCCAAAGCTGAAGAGCCCAAGGCCGAACCCGCGCCGGCAGCAGAAGCAGAACCTGAAGCCGAACCGGCTCCCGCAGCTGAGCCGGCCCCGGCCCAACCAGCCCCCGCGCCGGCAGCGGAACCGGTCATCGTCGAGCAGATCGAATACAAGGGCTACATGATCGACAAGCTGTCTAACGGCAAGGTCGACGTGCACACGGCGGAAG
Organism: Pseudomonadota bacterium; assembly: GCA_039030315.1. Classification (GTDB taxonomy): domain Bacteria; phylum Pseudomonadota; class Alphaproteobacteria; order Rhizobiales; family CAJQND01; genus JAAEUE01. The sequence continues at coordinate 3,513 of JBCCEL010000216.1, read as the reverse complement.
GTCCCATGCAGTTCGAAAGCCTGGAAACCTTCGCCCGCGAACTGGAACTTTCAAACGGTTAGCCGGCTCCCACGCCGACTACGAGCAACCGGATGGCGGCCTTCAGGCCGCCATTTTCGGTTTGTCGGTCATGGAGTTCTGGCCACGGTCGGTATTCGGTTCAACGGTGAGGCCGAGGGCCTGGCCAAGCTGATCGGCACCGCCGATATACTTCCCGTCGATCCAGATCTGCGGCACCGTGATCGGGGTCTTGGGCCCTACGATGGGTTTGACCCGTCCGATCATCTCGTAGAGCGCCCGCGGATCCTTCACCACGTCATGATAGGTGTACTCCACCCCGGCTTGTGCGAAGTAGTCCTTGGCGCGGACGCAGTGGGGACAGGTCTCCTTGCCGTAGAGATGTGTCCCGGATACGCCCGTGCGTTCAACATGGGCGGCAATGACGGCTTCCGTGAGGACGCCCCGGTTGAGCGCATGGCCCTGGCTGACGAGCTTGCCCTCGACCATGACGATTGGCGCGTGCCAGCCGCCGGCAGGAAGCGGCTTCCACCACTCATTGAGCCATTCGCGAATCTCCAGCTCAACCGGAATGCCTGCAAGCTCGGTTTCCAGCGTGTCGTTGATCACGTCCACGGTCAGCGAGCATTCCCCGCAAGGGATGTTGACCTTGAACGGACCCCAGGCGCCTGCCCAGCGGTAGAGCAGGAGTTTAACGGCATCGGACTGCATGGTTTGCGTCTCCAGAATGTGATTTGCTCGCGGGATTAATGTGCAAGCCCGGGAGACGGCAACTAAAGCCGGCTGAACACTCCGTGAGCTGATGTTATTACGCGGGGCCGCCAGGCATCAGGTCATAGGGAGCGACCCACCCCGGCAGTGCCGAGATCCGCTCCAGCCACGCGCCGATATGCGGATACTGGCTCCACTTCACCCCGAACTCGTCCGGCCAGAAAAGATAGCCGCACAGCGACAGATCCGCGATGGTGGGTTCACCTGAGGCTACGAAATCACGCCCTTCCATGTGGGCGTTGAACACCTTGAAGGCCCCGTGCATGCGCCCGGCAAGAAACTCCAGAACCGCAGGATCAGCCCCGTCCATGAAATTCTTCATGAAGCGGTAGGTTGCGGTGTAGCTGGTGAGCTTGTGATTATCGAAGAGGATCCAGCGCAGGATCTCCTGCTGCTCAGCATCGCCAGACCCGCCGAACCGGCCCGTCTGGCCGGAGAGATATTGCAGGATTACGCCTGTCTGCGTCAGCGACACATCCCCGTGACGGAGCACCGGCACCTCGCCCATCACATTGACGTTCTCGCGATACCCGGCCGAGCGGGTTTCACCCTTGAAGAAATCGACCCAACGCGCATCCCAGGTACAGCCTGAGAGCTCCAGCATGAGCGCTGCCTTGTAGGCATTGCCGGATTCCTTGAAGCAAAAAAGTTCGTAGTCAGCCATGGGAGCGGTCCTTTTCGGGTGGGGTGGATCGGGGGACAGGTTCGATGCCCCTATGTAGCGCCTTCCAGTGATCTCAGCCATCTCACAAAGCTGAGAGAAAGGCCGGTGTCGCGCCGGCCGTGGCGGACCGTATAGAAACCGAGCGCGATCTCCGGCGCGCCGGGAAACGGGCTGAGCCGCCCGGCGGCAACGTCATCGGCGATCATGAAATGCGGGGCCAGCACCATGCCCATGCCCGCCACGGCCGCGCGCAGGCCTGCGTCATCCACATCAAAGCGCTCGGCATACTTCAGTTTAGCCTGCCCTTGCCCGCTCAGATCCAGCCACATCTTCCAGTCCCAGTTAGCAAGCGTGCATTGCAGGGCCGGCACCTCAGAGAGGGTGGCAGCCTCTCCCAAGCGGGAGAGGAGGTCAGGCGAGAGATAGGGCCGGCAGTCATCCCGGAGCAGCAGGTCTTCGTCAGGCGGCTCGGTTACGGCAGGATGATAGGCAATCTGGATATCGGCATCGCCGCCCGGCGGCGGTTCCGGCGCACCATAGGTTTCGACACTCACGCGCGCGGTCGGGTGACGCTCGCGGAATTCCTCAAGTCGCGGAATCAGCCAGCGGACAGCGAGCGTGAGCGGAGCCTGAACGCAGAGTTCGCTCGCTTCCCTGGTGACGGCCGCCACCGCGTCATCAATCACCCTCAGACCGGCCAGCCCCCGTTCGAACAGCAAAGCCCCCGCATCCGTCAGCTCGATCGAGTTGTTCGAACGCGCAAACAGCCTCACGCCCAGTCCGTCTTCGAGCGCGCGAACCTGGTGACTGACCGCGCCCGGTGTCAGGCCAAGCTCGGCAGCGGCCTGCTTGATACTTCGGTACTCAGCCGCAATCGCGAAGACGCGCAGCGCATTGAGGGAAACAGATCTACTAGCTTGAAGCAAAATTTCTCATCCAGAGCCAGGATTAGTCTTTTGATATCGAGCCAAGTTGGAGCCATTGAACAAGAAATGCAATCTCAACAGGTCAAAGGACCCTCGCGTGCCCTACTTGCCTGCCATACTCTGGGTCCTCCTCAGCACGGCGCTTTTCACCCTGATCTTCGCTGCCGCCAAGTTCGCGGACGGCGCCATGGGCACCTTTCAGATCCTGTTCCTGCGCTATCTCGGAGCGTTTACCGTTCTGCTTGTTCTCTCCCGGACGGCCCGGCACGGTGGCGCCTGGCGCAGCAAACGCAAGCCGCTCCATTTCCTGAGGGCAGTGTGCGGCTGCAGCGCCGCCGCGGCCATTACCTGGTCCTCCGCCCACATGCCGATCGCCGACGCCACCGCCATCAGCATGCTCTATGGCCTGATCACGGTCATTCTGGGCGCTGTCTTCCTCCGTGAACACACAGGAGCCGCAATCTGGGGCGCGGTCCTTCTCTCGCTGGCCGGCGCTGCCATCGTGATGCTGTCGCAAGGCGCCTTCGGCGAAAGCCTTCCGGTGCTGCCCGCGGCCATGGCCTTGCTGGGTGCACTGCTCATGGCGTGCGAAGGCCTGCTGATCCGCATACTGGCGAGGGCAGAATCCGCCTTGACCCTCATGCTTTACGTCACGCTGTTCGGCTGTCTGCTGATGCTTGGCCCGGCCCTGGCGGAATGGCAGGCCGCAAGCATCACCGGCATCGCCGCGTGCATCCTGCTGGGCCCGGTGTCCGTCGCGGCCCAATACTGCACCATTCGCGGCTACCGGACCGCTCCGCTTTCGGTGGTTGGCCCGGTCGACTATTCGTGGCTGATCTTTGCCGCTCTCCTGGGGTTCCTGGCATTTGGGGAAACACCCGGGCAGAGCGTGCTTGCCGGCGGCGCGCTCATCATCCTGGGTGGCATTGTTCTGACCCTGACCAGGCACCCGCCGACAGCTAATTCAGGTTCAGCGGCTCACCGCTCTGGCTCTCCATGCTCGGCGGATAGCCGAAGAGGCGCTTGAACTCCCGGCTGAACTGCGAGGCGCTGCCATAGCCCACCGCATAGGCCGCCGTCCGGGCGCTTGCCCCGTCGTTGAGCATCAGCGTACGTGCCCTGTGAAGACGGATG
>JBCCEL010000215.1:0-10508 GCA_039030315.1 Pseudomonadota bacterium | reverse complement strand
GGCCAGCTGCTGCGCATCATTTCGGTGCTGGGTGAGGAGAAGCGCGCCCGCGCCGTGGCCCGCGCAATCATCCGGGCCCGTGATCACGGCCCCATCACCCGGACGCTGCAACTCGCCGAACTGGTGGAGCGGGCCGTGCCCGTCCATCCGGCCAAACGCGCGATCCATCCGGCCACGCGGACCTTCCAGGCCTTGCGCATCTTCGTCAACCGGGAGCTCGAGCAGCTCGCTGAAGGCCTTGCGGCGGCCGAGGAGATCATGGCGCCTGGCGCCCGCCTGGCGGTGGTCTCGTTCCATTCCCTGGAAGACCGCATCGTAAAACGTTTCTTTGCCGAACGCACCGGCCGGTCGGGCCGCGGCTCTCGCCACATGCCCGAGGTTGAGGAGATCGCCCCGTCGTTCCGTGAGGTGTTTCGCGGGGCGCGTGAGCCTGGAGAGGCCGAGATTGCGCGCAATCCCCGTGCCCGCTCCGCGCGGCTCAGGGTCGGCGAACGGACCGACGCATCCGTCATCGCGCTCACCGTCAAGGCGATCGGCGTGCCGTCTTTGCCTGAAGTTCAGCTTTCGGGAGGCGGTGCATGATACGTGTGCTGAACATCTGCCTGGTTATCGCGGTCCTCGCCGTCGCGCTGCAGGTCTACGGCTTGGAGCACGAGAGCCGCGATGCCGGCAAACGGCTGACGAAGCTGCACGAGGAAATCGCAGAGGAACGCGAAACCATCCGGCGCCTGCGCGCCGAGTGGAGCTATCTCAACACGCCCGCAAGGCTGGAGAAGCTCGCCGCACGTTACCTCGCCCACGAGCCTGAAGACGTGGCACGGGTCGTTCCGGACGGGCAGATCGGCGAGCAGGTCCCGCAGCTGCAGAAGGCTGAGCCCGAAGAACAGGCGGCGGACCCCATCAGCGAAATGCTCTCCGGCACCGAAACAGCGGTTAGCGGTGCACCGGTGGAGGGCGCCGCCGCGGCAGATCCCATTGGCGATATTCTGAAAGGCATGGACCAGTGAGCGCCGGGCGTGGATCCAGGGCCCGGACGGGCGCGCTGGCCTCGATGCGCCGCTGGTTCGGCGGCGACGGCTCCATGGCCCGGTCGCGCGGCCGACTCATCCTGGGCGGCTTCGTGCTCTGCTTCGGCGTGCTTGGTGCGCGTATCGCACTGCTGGGGGCAGGCGGCCTTGGCAGCGACCGCATCGTTACGGCCGCCGTCTCCGGCGACCGCATCCCGCGTGCCGACATTGTCGATCGCAACGGCCTGGTCCTGGCCACCGATCTGCGCAGCGCCTCGCTCTTCGCCAACCCGCGCAAGGTGAACGATGTCGATGAGGCGATCGAGCTCCTGACACCGCATCTGCCGGAGCTTGACGCAGGCAAGCTGCGCAAGAAGCTGACCGCGGACAAGGGCTTCATCTGGATCAAGCGTGAGCTGACCCCGCGCCTGCAGGAAACCATCCACGATCTCGGCATTGCCGGCTTCGGCTTCCGCAACGAGACCCGCCGGATCTATCCCATGGGGCCGGTGGCCGCCCACGTGGTGGGCTTTGTCGATGTGGATTCAATTGGCCTTGCCGGTATTGAGAAGTATCTCGATGCGCGCGGCCGCCTTTTTGCCGCATCGCTTGCCGACCCCCTCAAGCACCGTTCTGCGCCGGTGGAGCTCTCAATCGATGTGCGTGTCCAGCACGCACTGACCGAGGAACTCAGGAAGGCGGTGGAGAAGTTCAAGGCCAAGGGCGCCCTTGGCATCGTGATGGATGCCCGCAGCGGCGAGGTCGTTGCCGCAAGCTCCCTGCCGGATTTCAATCCGAATGATCCGAAGGACGCGCTCAAGAAGGATCGCATCAACCGCTTCACCGGCGGTGTCTTCGAAATGGGTTCGGTGTTCAAGGCCGTCACCTTCGCAATGGCCTTCGACAAGGGCATCAGCAATCTGGCGAGCCGCTATGACGTTCGGGCGCCGCTGAGGGCGGGCAGCTCGAAGATCGATGATTTCCATCCCCAGCGCCGTATCCTGACTGTGCCGGAGGTGTTCACCTATTCCTCCAACATCGGCACCGCCAAGATGGCGCTCGCCGTGGGCATTCCTCAGCATGAGGAGTTCCTGCGCGGCTTCGGGTTCTTTGAGCGGCTGCGGACCGAAGTGCCCGAGGCTGCCGCCCCATTGCGGCCCAGAAGGTGGAGCAGGGTCACCACCATGACGGCCTCCTTCGGGCACGGGATCTCGGTGCAACCCCTTCAGCTTGTTGCCGCCTCCGCCGCTCTGGTGAACGGGGGCCGCTACGTGCCGCCGACATTTCTGAAGCGCGACCCCGCGCGGCTTCCCGATCTGGCCCGCCAGGTGCTGGGCGCCGATACCAGCCGCAAGATGCGTTATCTCTACCGGCTCAACGTGGTGAAGGGCACCGCCAAGAAGGCCAAGGCCGAGGGCTATGCGGTCGGCGGCAAGACCGGCACCGCGGAAAAGGTCGTCGGCGGGCGCTACTCCAAGCAGCACCGCTTCAACTCCTTCCTCGGCGCATTCCCGATGGACAGTCCGCGCTATGTGTTCGTGGTGTCGATCGATGAACCGCAGCCCTTGAAGGAAACCTTCGGTTTTGCCACCTCCGGATGGAACGCCGTGCCGACGGCAGGAAAGGTTGTCGCGCGGATTGCACCTTTGCTCGGTATCCGTCCGCGCACAGAGCCTGTCACCGCGGAAGGCATCCTCCGCGACAAGGCTGGAGGTTAGACCATGAGACTTGATCAGCTGCTCTCAGACGATGTTGACGTATCGCCGGACATGGCCGGCGCCGAAATCGACGGCCTCACCGCCGACAGCCGGGATGTGAAGCCGGGTTACCTGTTTGCGGCCCTGCCCGGTGTCAACGTGGACGGCGCGAAGTTCATTCCCAAGGCGCTGGAAAACGGCGCTGTGGCCGTGCTCACCAGCCAGGCCGGGGGCGATGGCCGCCTGGTCCATGCCGAGAACCCGCGGCAGGTGCTGGCCCGCGCCGCGGCGCGCTTCTACAATCAGCAGCCGGAATCCATAGTCGCGGTCACCGGAACCAACGGCAAGACTTCCGTGGTCTCCTTTGTGCGCCAGCTCTGGCGTTCGCAGGGCGTAATGGCTGCGAGCGTCGGCACGGTCGGGGTTGAGGTGCCGTGCGACGTGGAGCCGGTGGACGACATTGGGCACACCACCCCCGATCCGGTCACGCTGCAGCGGGTCTTGGATCAGCTCGGCCAGCGCAAGATCAGCCATGCCGCGATCGAGGCCTCCAGCCACGGGCTCTCGCAGTACAGGCTTGACGGCGTCAGGCTCGCGGGAGGCGCATTCACTAATATCAGCCGCGATCACCTCGACTATCACGAAAGCTTCGACGACTATTTCGCACAGAAGATGCGTCTCTTTGGCGAGCTGCTGCCGCCCGGTGCACCGGCCGTGATCGACGCGGACAGCGCGGAGGCCGGGGAGGTGATCCGCATCGCCAGGGCCCGCGGACTGAATGTGGTGACTGTCGGGTCTAAGGGCGAGACGCTCAAACTCCTCTCTGCTGAGCCGGTGGGCTATGCCCAGAGCCTGCGGATTGCCGCAGAAGGCGAGGAGTTCGACATCTACCTGCCGCTCGCCGGAAGCTTCCAGGTCTCCAATGCCCTGGTCGCGGCCGGTCTGGTGATGGCGTCCGGTAATATCTCCGCAGGCTCCCTGTTGCCGGCGCTGGAGAACCTGACAGGCGCCAGGGGCCGGCTCGAGCTGGTCGGTCATGCCGCGGCGGGCGCCCCGGTGTTCGTCGACTACTCCCACACGCCCGATGCGCTCGAAACCGCCCTGAAGGCCCTGCGTCCCTACGCATCGGGCAAGCTCAGGGTCGTGATCGGTGCCGGCGGAGACCGGGATCCCGGCAAGCGGGAAATGATGGGCAGGGCCGCCGCTGATCACGCCGACGTTGCCTATGTCACCGATGACAATCCGCGTACGGAAGATCCGGCCGCCATCCGGGCGGCCGTGCAGAAAGGCTGTCCATATGCGGCCAATATCGCGGGGCGTGCAGAAGCGATCAGGACGGCCATAAGGGACACAGGCGAGGGCGATCTGGTGCTGGTCGCGGGCAAGGGCCATGAGCCGTACCAGGAGATCGGTACGGAGCGCCTGCCGTTCAGCGATCACGACGAGATTCTTGCCGCACTTGAAGGGCAACGCCAACATGACTGATGCGCTTTGGACCGTTGAGGAGCTCGCAGCGGCAACCGGCGGGACGGTAGAGGGGAAGATCGGCTACGCGCTGACCGGGGTGTCGATTGACACTCGGACCCTGCAGCCCGGGGATATCTATGTCGCCATCAAGGGCGATGTCCACGATGGCCACAAGTTCACGGTGAATGCCTTCGATGCCGGCGCTGCCCTGGCGGTTGTCTCCCGCCCGGACGATGCGATGCGGGCACGGGGGCCACTGCTCGTTGTTCCGGATGATCCCCTTGTCGCCATGGAAGCGATGGGACGGGCCGCGCGTGCGCGCTCGACGGCAAAGATTGTCGCCATCACGGGCAGCGTGGGTAAAACGGGCAGCAAGGAGATGCTGCGCCAGGGCCTGTCGCGCTCCGGATCAACCCACGCCTCCGCCAAGAGCTACAACAACCACTGGGGCGTGCCTCTGACCCTGTCCAATTTCTCGCCTGCATCCGAATACGGCGTGTTCGAGGTGGGCATGAACCACCCCGGAGAGATCATCCCGCTGGTGGACATGATCCGCCCGCATGTGGCGATCATCACCACGGTCGAGCCGGTTCATCTCGGCCAGTTCAATTCGGTCGAGGAGATCGCCGATGCGAAAGCGGAGATCCTGACCGGGGTCGAGACCGGGGGCGCCGCGGTGCTCAACCGCGACAATCCGCATTTTGAGCGCCTGCGCTCTGCAGCCACGGCCTGCGGTATCGAAACCATCGTGACCTTCGGGGAGCATGACGAGGCCGATGCCCGGTTGCACAAGTCGGTCCTGCACGAGACCTGTTCCTGCGTGCAGGCCGAGATCCTGGGTGACCGCGTCACCTACAAGCTCGGCGCGCCGGGCGCCCATTTCGTGCAGAATTCGCTTGCGGTCCTGGCCGCCGTCAAGCTGCTGGGTGCCGATCTTGCCCTTGCCGCACTGTCCCTGGCGGATACCGCCGCGCCTCAAGGACGCGGCGCCCGTGCCAGGTTGCCGATGCCGGGCGGTGGCGCATTGACCCTGATTGATGAAGCCTACAACGCCAACCCCGCATCAATGCGAGCGGCCCTGTCGCTCCTTGGAAGTGCCGAGCCCGGCAAGGGCGGCCGCCGCATCGCCGTGCTGGGCGACATGCTGGAACTGGGGGAGACCTCGCCGGAACTGCATGAGGGACTTCTTGCCCCAATAGACGAAGCCGGGGTTGATGCCGTATATGCCTGCGGGCCGATGATGGCGCACCTCTGGGAGGCGCTGCCTGCCAAGAAGCGTGCTGTCTATGCGGAAACCTCCGCCGGTCTGACCGATGCCTTGCTTGACGACATGAGATCTGGGGACGTCGTCATGGTGAAGGGCTCTCTCGGAAGCAAAATGATACCCATTGTGGAGGCCCTGAAGAGCCGGTTCGCTTCAAGAGAGGCGGCGTGACGCTCATCTCCGGGCAGAGGCGACACAGAGACGACTATGCTGCACTACTTTGCACTCGACCTGACGGACCAGTTCTCCGCGCTGAACGTGTTCCGCTACATCACCTTCAGAACCGGCGGGGCGACGATGACCGCCCTGTTCTTCGTGTTCCTGTTCGGCCCCGGCCTTATCGCCTCCTTGAAGGTGCGCCAGGGCAAGGGCCAGCCCATCCGTGAGGACGGCCCTGAAACCCACCACTTGAAAACCGGCACGCCGACCATGGGCGGCCTGATGATCCTGCTCGGCATACTGGTTTCCGTGCTGGTCTGGGGAAACCTGCAGAACGGCTATGTCTGGGCCGTATTGTTCGTCGTTCTCGGCTTCGGCCTCATCGGTCTCTATGATGACTACCTGAAGGTCAGCAAGTCCTCCAGCAAGGGCTTTCCCGGGCGCATCAGGCTGTTACTGGAGTGCCTCATCGCCGGCATTGCCTGCTACGTGTTCGTGAAGGTCGGCAAGGACCCGCTCTCCACGTCGCTGACCTTCCCTTTCCTGAAAAACCTCGTCATCGATCTCGGCATCCTGTTCTTCCCGTTTGCGATCTTCGTGATCGTCGGCACCGGCAACGCGGTGAACCTGACGGACGGCCTGGACGGCCTGGCGATCGTGCCGGTGATGATCGCGGCGGCGAGTTTCGCGCTCATTGCCTATCTCGTCGGCAACAAGATCTTTTCTGAATACCTGCAGCTCCATTTCGTGCCGGGCGTCGGCGAACTCGCCGTGCTCTGCGGCGCTGTCCTCGGCGCGGGGCTCGGCTTCCTCTGGTTCAATGCGCCGCCGGCGATGATCTTCATGGGCGACACGGGCTCGCTTTCGCTCGGCGGATTGCTCGGCGCCATCGCCGTTGCGGCAAAGCATGAGATCGTCCTGGCGATCATCGGCGGCCTGTTCGTTCTGGAGACCGTGTCGGTCATCGTCCAGGTGGCGTCCTTCAAGCTGACGGGCAAACGGGTCTTCGCCATGGCGCCGTTGCATCATCACTTCGAGAAGAAGCACCAGTGGGCTGAACCCACCATCGTCATCCGCTTCTGGATCATCGCGGTCGTGCTCGCTCTCATCGGTCTTTCGACCCTCAAGCTGAGATAGGCGCGCGGATTGATCCCGGCGGTCACATATGCAGGCAAGCGGGTCGCCGTCTTCGGTCTTGGTGCGTCCGGACGTGCCACTATCGAAGCACTTGAGGCGGTGAACGCCGACGTCTTCGCCTGGGACGATTCCAGGGCCTCGAGGGACAAACTTGCCCGGAGCGGATTGACGCCGACCAACCTGCGCCGCGCCGACTGGACAACGATTGACGCGCTTGTTCTGGCGCCCGGAGTGCCGTTGACCCATCCCGAGCCCCACTGGACGGTCAAAAAGGCGAAGGAGGCAGGTGTACCGGTCATCGGCGATACGGAGATCTTCGTTCAGGCCCTTGCCGCATCGGGCAGCAAGACCGTGCATCTGGCCATTACCGGCACAAACGGAAAATCGACGACCACCGCCTTGCTTGGTCACATCCTGAAGTCCGCCGGCCGCGCCACTGAAGTCGGCGGTAACATTGGCCGGGCGGTGCTGGATCTCCAGCCACCAGCGGATGGCCGGCACTACGTCGTGGAGTTTTCGTCATATCAGATCGACCTGACACCCTCGCTCAAACCGGATGCAGGCATCTTGCTCAACCTCACGCCGGATCATCTGGACAGGCACGGCGACATGGCCGGCTACGCTGCAGTCAAGCAGCGCATGTTCGCACTTCAGGATGAAGACGATGTGGCCATCATCGGCGTCGACGATGACCACTGCCGCGTGATTGCCGGCCAGGTTTCAGGGCCTGAAGTCATGCGCATCTCCGTCGAGGCGCCGGTTTTCCAGGGCGTCAGTGTGCGAGAGGGGACTTTGGAGGAATGGCACAACGGCGCGCGCGTGGCAGGCACGGACCTGACACGTGTTGAAGGCCTGCGCGGCAGCCACAACTGGCAGAATGCCGCCGCGGCCTGGGCCGCCTGCCGTTCCATCGGACTGAAGCCGGCTCAGATCGCGTCCGGCTTTGCTTCGTTTCCCGGGCTTGCCCATCGCATGGAACAGGTCGGGCGGTTTGAAAAGCCCGGAGGCCGCGGGTCCATCCTGTTCATCAATGATTCCAAGGCCACGAACGCGGACGCGGCCGCGCGCGCACTGGCAAGCTTCCAGAACGTCTACTGGATCGCCGGCGGGCTCGCGAAGGACGGCGGGATCGATGGGCTGTCGGATTTCTTCCCGGAAATCCGCAGAAGCTATCTGGTTGGTGAAGCGGCACCGGCCTTTGCTGAAACGCTTTTGGGACACGTCAAGGCCTTTCAAAGCGGCACGATCGACAATGCGGTCGCACACGCCTTCGAGGACGCGGCGGCAGACAGCGGAGATGCTGTGATCCTGCTGTCACCGGCCTGCGCATCGTTTGACCAGTACCGGAATTTCGAGATTAGGGGTGATGCCTTCAAGGCCGCGGTGGCGGCGCTTGACGGCGTGTCCCTCAAGGCACAGGAGGCGGCCTGATGTTTATCCGCAGAACGGACCGGGGCGCGCTGGCCAACTGGTGGTTCACCGTCGACCACAAGCTGCTCGGCGCCTTCATGCTGCTCATGGCGATCGGCCTTCTGATCAACATGGCCTCAAGCCCGGCGGTGGCGACCAGGATCGGGCTCCAGCCCTTTCATTTCGTGACCCGGCAGATCATCTTCATGCTGCCGGCCTTCGCCATGCTGCTGGCCATGTCGTTCCTGTCTATAAAGGGCGCCAAGCGAGCCGCGGCCGGCGCCTTTCTTCTCAGCCTGGTCCTGGTCTTCCTGACCCTGAAGATCGGCCCGGAGGTCAAGGGCGCTACCCGCTGGCTCAATATCGGCAGCATGGCCATCCAGCCGTCCGAACTGCTAAAGCCTGCCTTCATCGTCATTGCGGCTTTCTTCTTCTCCGAAAAGCTGAAGCGGCCCGACATGCCGGGCAATATCATCGCGGCGGCCCTGCTGGCCGGAGTCGTGGGTATGCTGATCCTCCAGCCGGATTACGGCCAGACCATCCTCATCTGTACGGTCTGGGCCGTCATGCTGTTTGCGGCCGGGGTATCCTGGTTCTGGATCTTCGGGCTTGCCGGCCTTGGGGCGGCGGGGCTCTTCACAGCCTATCTTACTGTGCACCATGTCGCCTCCCGCATCGACCGCTACCTCCAACCGGCCTCCGGCGACACCTATCAGGTGGACATGGCGCGGGACGCCTTCGAGCGCGGCGGCATTTTCGGTACCGGACCAGGCGGCGGCAGCATAAAGAGCATCATTCCCGATGCCCATTCCGACTTCACCTTTGCCGTTGCCGGCGAGGAGTTCGGTGCGCTGGCCTGCATCGCCCTGGTGGCCGTCTACGGCTATGTGGTGGTGCGCGGCCTCACCTGGGCGATGCGCGAAGAAGACCCCTTCCGGCGCCTCGCTGTCACCGGGCTCATCTCCCTGTTCGGCCTCCAGACCATCATCAACATGGGCGTCAATGTCGCCCTGCTGCCCGCCAAGGGCATGACCCTGCCATTCATCTCCTATGGCGGTTCCTCGCTTCTTTCCATGGCGTTCGCCATGGGGCTTGTCCTCACGCTGACCCGCAGGCGGGCGGCCGGACACGTCATGAGCGGGCTGGAGACGCCGGGCATCCCGCATGCCCGCACGGCGGGAGCCTGAGCGCATGGCGTTCGCCTTTGACAGCGGCGTGAAGGGGCTGATCGTCCTTGCTGCCGGCGGCACCGGCGGACATCTGTTTCCCGCCCAGGCACTGGCGGAAGAACTCGTGCGCCGCGGCTACGCCATCCATCTGGTGACCGACGACCGGGTCGGCGAATACGGCCGGCGCTTTCCCGCCGCGCAGGTGCACATCGTTGAATCCGACACCCTGACCACCAGCAAGCCCCTGCGCGTCCCCGGCCAGCTCTACAAGCTGTTTGCCGGCTTTGTGGAAGCACGGGCGCTGTTCAAGACGCTGGAACCGCTCGCGGTCGTCGGCTTTGGCGGCTATCCGTCCGTGCCGCCCCTGGTGGCCGCACTCTCGCAAGGCTACCCGACCTTCATTCATGAGCAGAATGCCGTCATGGGCAGGGCGAACCGCTTTCTTGCCGCCCGGGCAACGGCGATCGCCTCCTCGTTCCCGAAGATTGCCAACCTCTCTGCGCGGGCCGCCCCCAAGGTGCGCTATGTCGGCAATCCCGTGCGTGATTCTGTCCTCGCCGCATCGTTCCGCAAGTATGTGGCGCCGGAAGCCGACCGCATGTTCCGCCTCCTGGTGTTCGGCGGCAGCCAGGGCGCCCAGATCTTTTCCGAAGTCATACCGGCCGCACTTACCAGCCTGCCGCAGACCGTCCGCAAGCTGCTCTCGGTCACCCAGCAGGTGCGCCAGGAGGATATGGGCAGGGTGCAGGAAGCCTATGTGAACAGCGGCATCGATGTGGATCTCGCGCCCTTCTTCTACGACATGCCGGAGCGCATCTCGAACGCCCATCTGGTGATCGGCAGATCCGGGGCTTCGACGGTGGCCGAGCTCAGCGTGATCGGCCGTCCCGCCATCCTCGTTCCACTTCCCCATTCACTGGACAACGACCAGCTGATGAACGCTCGGGCTTTCACGCAGAACGGCGCAGGCTGGCTTCTGGAGCAGGACGATTTCACCCCGGACCGTCTGTCGTCCCTGATCGTGAAGCTGCGCTATTCCGAGCGGGACCTGGAAGCCGCGGCGGATTTCGCCAAAATGCTCGGCAAGGCCGATGCGGCGAAAAATCTAGCTGAACTCATCACCCGTCTTGCCCTAGATACAGCCCTCAAAGACGCTGGCCTTTCGGCCGCCTCCGGGGAAGATAGCGAGCAGTAGCAT
>JBCCEL010000214.1:0-10517 GCA_039030315.1 Pseudomonadota bacterium | reverse complement strand
GATCCGGGTGGACGGGATGCTTCCGGCCCGCTAGCGTGCTGACGGGGAATCGCAATCAGGACTTGGGGCAATGATGGTGGGGCGACCAATGCGATCCCTCTGCGTGCGGGCGCGCGCTCTCGCAGTCGCGCTTGCTCTCTTGGCGAGCTTCGCATCAGGGCTTGCCGGCCTTTCGTCCTCGGCCCTCGCTTTTGGGGAACCGACCACCCGGGAGCTTCTGGAACGCATGGGCGTTCCAATTCCCGGCGACAGCTCCCAAAGCGTTCGAACAGCCTCGGAGCCAGCGGCATTTGCTGAGACTGAGGAGGAAGCCTCCAGCGAAGGTGATCCAGGCGATTGGCGCGATCTGACGCCGTTTTCCAGCAAGCTCTCGGTGTTACCGAAAGAAGCTTCTGACGGCGGCTTCCAGGACGGCTGCATTGCCGGCTGGGGGATGTGCCCCAACGGACGCTGCTGCCGTCTCGGTCAGCTCTGCATGCGCGATGGCTATTGCGGCCTGCGCGGGAAGGTGTATTGCGGCCGCGGGCGCCATTGTCCGCGCGGCACCATCTGTCTGCGCAATGGCCGCTGCTCGGCCTATGGAGCGAAACTCTGCCGGAACGGCCGGGTCTGCAACCGGGGCACGGTCTGCGCCCGGGACGGTTACTGCGCCCAGGTCGGAAAGACCTATTGCGGCCGGGGACGCAGCTGCCCGAGGGGCCAGTTTTGCGATGGCTTCTACAGCTGCCATCCGCGCGGCACCGTTAAATGCCGCAACGGCCGGCTGTGCGGGCCCGGATACTTCTGTGCGCGGGATGGTTATTGCGGGAAGAAAAACGCCGACTACTGCGGAAAGGGGCGTTTCTGTCAGCAGGGCCGCCTGTGTGTTGCCGGCGGGACCAAATGCTCTGCGCTGGGGGCAGTCAAGTGCCGGAGCGGTGCCGTCTGCAATCCCGGCCAGAAGTGCGCGTCCGGCGGCGGCTGCATCGACGCTGGCAAAGTGGACTGCGGCGGCGGCAAGAACTGCCCGGAAGGAACGTTCTGCCTGAAGAACAACAAGTGCTCGCCTCCAGGTTCGGTATCTTGCGGGAGCAAGGTGTGTTTCCCCGGCAAGCGCTGCACGCAGGACGGCCACTGTGTGGACAAGACCCGCAACTACTGCGGTGGCGGGTATTCCTGTGAGGGGGACAGGCTCTGCACCGGGGGCGGAAAAAAATGCTCGGCCCCAGGCGCCAAACGCTGCAAGGCGGGCCATGTCTGTCCGAAGGGCAGTTTCTGCCTGACTGGCGGGCGGTGCTCGGAAGTCGGCGCGGTCGACTGCGGTGATGGCAAGATCTGCGGGAAGGACACCTTGTGTCTGCCCGGCGGCAAATGCTCCAAGCCCGGTGCTGTCCGCTGTGAGAGCGGTCAGATCTGCAACAAGGGAGAAATCTGCGCGTCCGACGGCTTCTGCCTGAAGCCCGGCCGGGTCTACTGCGGCAATGGCAAGACCTGCGCCAAGGGCACGCAGTGCCTGGAAGGAGGCGGATGTTCAAGGCCGGGGCACTTCCAGTGCCGCAGCGGCCATTTCTGCCCGGAGGGCACGCTTTGCCTCAAAGGCGGCAAGTGTTCCGAGCCTGGTGCTGTGAGCTGCAAGAATGGCGGCGTCTGCGGCAAGGGAACGGAATGCACCAATGACGGCTATTGTGTCCGCAAGGGCCGTGTCTACTGCGGCAAGGGCGAATCGTGCCCGGCCGGCAAGGTGTGCGGTCCCGGAGATAAGTGCCTGAAGCCCGATCCCGACACGCCTGCTGGCATGAAGAAGTGCAAGGGCGGGCAGTTCTGTCATCTTGATGCGATCTGTCTGAAGGGCGGGAAGTGTTCAGCGCGCGGTGCCGTCGATTGCGGCGATGGTGGTGTCTGTCCGCCCAAGACACAGTGCACTCCCGGCGGATACTGCGTGAAGGAAGGCCGCAACTATTGCGGTGGAGGCAAATCCTGTCCGGCCGGCCGCCTGTGCCTGGATGGAGGGAAATGCTCCAAGCCCAACATGCAGCGCTGCCAGTCCGGGCATCTCTGCCATGAGGATGCGATCTGTCTGAAGGACGGCAAGTGTTCGGAGATCGGTGCGGTGGATTGCGGCGACGGCGGCGTCTGCGGTCCGAACAGGCAGTGTACTGTGGACGGCAAGTGCATTCCCAAGGGTGCTGTCTACTGCGGCAGCGGCAAGTTCTGCGATGCTGGGGAATTCTGCAAGAGCAATGGCAAGTGCGGGACCCGCGAGTAGACGCTCCGGCCGGTCAGCCGTTGTCTTCGACCTTGAAGCTGCCGAGATTCAGATCACCGCTCCACCGCCAGGCGCCGAGAAAGGGCTCGTTGAGTGTCCGGCGGCCGTGCGGCATCCAGGCGGGATGGTGGACAAGCGCACCTGGCGGCCGAGGCCGGTAGTCCTCATCGCCCACGATCCACTCCGCTTCTCCCGAGATCACGAGATAGGTTTCTTCGCCGGAATGGCTGGAGAGCGGATAGTCTGTGTGTGGCGCCGAGACGAGAAGCCCGACGCGGACATCGTCGGCCGGAATGTGACCGTCCGGCCCGACAAGCTCTGTGGTGAAGAGCCTTGCAGAGACGCCGTCCCCCAGCCCTCCACCTGACCAGCACGTCCAGTCGAGGAGTGCACGGCAGGCCAGCACATGCTGTGCCGGCGCCAGAGCGCCGGGCAGGGCAGATGCCTGGTCCAGAAGAGCTCCGGGGTCGGCTTCGGAGCGGCAGCGGCGGTATGTGTCCGTATCGGCCCTTTTGAGAGCCTCTGCCGCAAGACCTCCGCCGCTTCGCCCTTCACGCCCGAACCAGCTGGCGAGCTCACTCAAGAGGTTGTTGAAGGTAGTGCGGAGATGTTCTGCGCCGGACATTCGTGTCTCTCGCCTATGTGCCTTTCTTCAGGTTGATCCAGTTTCCCAGCAGAATAAAGGCCGCGCCGATGGCTAGGAACATGTCGACCGCTTCGTTGTAGGCGAACCAGGCGATGATCGCGGCAAGCGGCAAGCGCAGAAAGTCCAGTTGAGCGATGATCGTCGCATCGGCATGCCGCAGGGCCTGGCTCAGGCAGAAGTGCGATGTGAACCCGCAGACGCCAATGACAATCATCCAGGGGATCAGCGGAGGGGAGGGGAACACGAGATCGGTTGCGGACAACGTCAGGCCAATGGGCAGCTGCACCACGTTCATCCACCAGACGACCGTGAGGGCATCGTCCACACCAACCAGGTTCTTGGTGAACACGTAGGCCGAGGCATATCCGACGGCCGCAAGAAGCACCATCAGCGCTGCCGGGTGCACGATGTCCATGCCCGGACGGAGGATGACGAGGATGCCGGCGAAACCGAGCCCGATGGCCAGGGCCCGCCAGCCCGTCAGCCGCTCTCCCAGGAAGACGGTTGCGAACAGGGCCACCCAGATCGGGACCGAAAACTCGATCGCAAAGACTTCCGCCAGCGGCAGGGCACTGAGACCGAAGAGCCAGCACCACTGGGCAAAGAAATGAACCGTGTTCCGCGCCACGTGGCGCTTGAGATGCTGCGTGCGGAAGCGCTGCACGCCGAATCTCAGTACCACGGGCAGGAGGATCAGCAGGCAGATCGCGTTGCGGTAGAAGGCGGAATGGTGCGGCTGCAGTTCGGCAGAGAGCTCACGGCCCGAAATGCCCATCATCAGCATGGAGGTGAGAGTGCCCGCGGTCCAGGCAAGGGCGAGGCCGGTGTTCTGCTCCGGCTTCCAAGCAACCTCGCTCATTCCGGGCTCTTGCGTGCGGCAACCATGAGCAGTGCCAGACCAAGCGTTACGATTGCAATCCCGGCCCACTCCATCGGAGTGGGGACCTCGGAGAGTACGGGTATTGCGAGTAGTGCTGCGCTGGCGGGCACAACGGCCGAGAATCCTGCCGTCGGCGTCGGGCCGAGATGGTAGGCGGCGACAGAGAACAGGATGAGTGCGAGGAAGCCGGGACCCAATCCCTGGAAAGCGGCCTGGAAGAGGATCATCGAGGTCTCCGCCTCCGCCATCCCGGATGGCAGGAAGAAGTACCAGATCGGCAGAAACAGGGCGGCGTTCGGGATGTTCACGGCCACCAGGGCCTGCTTGGGCGTCAGCGCCCAATACCGCACACCGTAAATGTAGAAGGAGAGGACGGCTGACGCGGCGAGGAACAGGCCGATACCTGAGAGCACATCGGCGCCTCCTGAGGTCATTCCCCGGTAGCCGACAAAGACGCCGCCAAGGATGATGAAAGCGATGGCGGCAACCTGGCCGCGGCCCGGCAAGTCCCGGGCCAGTACGAAGGTCAGAATGGCGGTGAAGATCGGCAGCGAGCCATTGGCGAAGACGCCCGCGTAAGCCGCCGAAGCATTGGTCAGGCCGAGATAAACCAGGATGGAATATGTCGCGCCTGGCCCACAGATCATGATGGCGATCAATGACCAGATCGAAAGATGGCGCGGCCACCAGGCGAACGCGAAGGGCAGAACAAGGGCTCCGGCCACTGCGAACCGCAGGGCTGAGATATCGTAGGCCGTCAGCCCGGTCGTCACCCCGGCGCGCGAGAAGACGATGAAGCCCGACCAGATGCAGATCACCGCCAGTGCGGCGCCAAGGCCGAGAAGGAGATTGGGTTTCTGCACCTTTTGGAGCCCCTGTGGTCTGCTCGGTGCAGTTCAGCAGAACAGGCTCGGCTGGCGACACGGAGTTTGGATCAGTGAGAAACTGGCCAGAACGGCTTTGGAAGTGGGCACGCCGAAGCATGGATCAGCAACGACGCATCACCGGCATGAACCTAATTCAGCGGAAACTCAAGAGCCGATGTTCACCACGGGAGAAGCTTCTCTATCGGAAGTCAGCGTGACGAGAAGGTTGTTGATCAACTCGACCTTCTTATCGTTCGATACATCGATGTTGCCCTTCGCGACGAAGTGCGTGAGGACGTCATCCACAATCGTCAGGGCGTTCTCAATCAGAAACTTCCGCGCGAGCAGCACGGCTTCTGCCTGCTGCCGTTTCAGCATGGATGATGCGATTTCGGGGGCGTAGGCGAGATGTGACAGTCGTACCTCTTCCACAGTGATCCCCGCCACCGCCAGTTTTGCTTGAAGATGTTCGCGTAGCTCGGCCCCAATGGTTTCCACGTTACCGCGCAGCGAGGGTTCGTGTTCGGAATCGTACGGGTATGTTGCAGCAATGCCGCGGATCGCGGTTTCGCTCTGATTGGCTACAAACTGCGTATACGCATCGACATTGAAGGTCGCCTGCGCGGCATCGCTAACCCGCCAGACCACGACCGCGCCCACCTCGATCGGGTTGCCCTTGAGGTCGTTGACCTTCAGTTTCTCGGTATTGAAATTGACGATGCGCAGCGATACGCGGTTGCTTGTCGATAGGGGGACCGTCCACACCAGCCCATGACGCTTGATGGTGCCGATGTACTCACCGAAAAATGTAAGGACCTTGGCTTCGTTCGGTCGGATAATTTTGAAACCGGTCACAACAAGCGCCAGTACGAGTAGAACAGGCCAGAACTCGATTGGCAGCAAGGCCAGAACCAGCAGTGCAAAAACAATTCCAGCAATTAGAACAATGAATCCATTGTAGTTGATTACGGACACATCTCTAATCGCGCGCATGAGCATCCCTTTCGCCTGGGCTAGTATTAATTCAATTGAAAATGTGGGGGGTTTTGGCAAAAAATCAAGATTGCTGGCCGTGATTGGCGCGGCTTCATCTGATGCAACCTTGCTCCCTCGCAGTGGCAATGTGGCAAAAAAAATCCCCGGGGGCTCCCCGGGGATCATGGTTTCGAGAAATCGGGGGAGCGCTTACAGTGCGCCTTCCAGCTCCGGCACAGCCTGGAAGAGATCTGCCACGAGGCCGTAGTCGGCGACCTGGAAGATCGGGGCTTCCTCGTCCTTGTTGATGGCGACAATGACCTTGGAGTCTTTCATACCGGCCAGGTGCTGGATCGCGCCGGAGATGCCGACGGCGATGTAGAGGTCCGGGCTCACCACCTTGCCGGTCTGGCCGACCTGGTAGTTGTTCGGAACAAATCCGGCGTCAACCGCGGCGCGCGAAGCACCGACTGCTGCACCAAGTTTGTCCGCCACCTTCTCCAACATCACGAAGTTGTCGCCGGACTGCATGCCGCGGCCACCGGAAATGATGATCTTGGCGGAAGTCAGTTCCGGACGGTCCGACTTGGTGAGATCCTCGCCGACATATTCGGAAAGGCCTGTGTCCGCAGGTGCGGCGATGCTTTCGACCGATGCGGATCCGCCTTCGCCGGTTGAACCGAAGTTCGCAGTCCGCACCGTCACGATCTTCTTGGCATCGGTTGCCTGGACGGTCTGCATGGCATTACCGGCATAGATCGGGCGCTCGAACGTGTCGGCGCCTTTCACGGCCGTGATGTCGGAGACCTGCATCACGTCCAGCATGGCCGCAACGCGCGGGCAGATGTTCTTGCCGTTGGTGGTGGCTGCAGCGACGAGAGCGTCGTAGCCGGCCATCAGTGGCACAATGAGAGCGGCCATGTTCTCCGCCAGCGGACGCTCGAACATCGCGTCGTCGCAGTGCAGGACCTTGGACACGCCGTCGAGCTTGGCGGCGGCGTCAGCCACGGCGCCAGAGCCCTTGCCGGCAACCAGGACGTGGACATCTCCGCCCATCTCCCTGGCAGCGGTGAGGGCCTTGCCCGTCGCTTCGTTCAGTTCCGAGTTGTCGTGCTCGGCAATCAACAGGGTTGCCATGATCAGATCACTCCTGCTTCGTCTTTGAGTTTGGCCACGAGTTCATCGACCGAACCAACCATCACGCCGGCCTCGCGCTTGGGCGGCTCTTCGGTGTTGATCACCTTGATGCGCGGGGCGACATCAACGCCGTAGTCGGCAGGTGTTTTCTCGTCGATCGGCTTCTTCTTGGCCTTCATGATGTTCGGCAGCGATGCGTAGCGCGGCTCGTTCAAGCGAAGGTCCGTGGTCATGACCATCGGCAGCTTCAGCTTGAGGCTCTGCAAACCGCCGTCGATCTCCCTGGTCAGCGATGCATCGCCGTTCATTTCCAGCTTGGAGGCGAAGGTGCCCTGCGGCCATCCCAGGAGGGCCGCCAGCATCTGGCCGGTCTGGTTGCAGTCATCGTCGATGGCCTGCTTGCCGAGGATCACGAGACCGGGCTGCTCTTCGTCGACAATGCCCTTGAGGATCTTGGCGACGGCGAGCGGCTCGACGTATTCGTCGTTCTTCACCAGGATGCCGCGGTCGGCGCCCATGGCGAGCGCGGTGCGGATGGTTTCCTGCGCCTGCTGCGGTCCGACGGACACGGCGATCACTTCTTCGGCCTTGCCGGCTTCCTTGATGCGCAGCGCCTCTTCGACGGCGATTTCGTCGAATGGGTTCATGGACATCTTGACGTTCGCGAGTTCAACGCCTGATCCGTCGGCCTTCACGCGGATCTTCACGTTGTAATCAACGACCCGCTTTACGGGCACGATAATCTTCATCTCTCATTTCTCCTGAGACATGTCGGAGGAATTCTCAGCCGTGGAAGCGTATTCGTGCGCTTGTATCTGGGGCTGATTGGCGGGAAGCTATGATTATGTCGCGGCGCGGAGTCAATATTCAACGCGACGGTTCCATGACGCTTGCGACGGTGCAGCGCACCCTGTCACGATTGCTCCTCAAGCTCCCGTAACTCACGCGTTCGGCGCAAAGATCCCGGCGCCAACAGGAAGAGCAGGGGAATGCCGACCGCAAAGCCTCCGATATGCGCCCACCAGGCCACCGATTCTTTTGCATTCTGCTCATCCATCGCCAGGCTGAAGAACTGGAAGACAATCCAGGCTCCAATCGCCCAAACCGCGGGCAAAGGGACGGGAATACGCATGAAAATCAGTACCCAGACCTGTCTGCGTGGATGCAGGATCATGTAGGCGGCAAGCACGCCTGAGACAGCGCCTGATGCGCCGATCAGTGGGGATTCCGATTGCGGCCCGGAAAGTGCGTGGGCGAGGCCGGCGAAGATCCCGCAGGCGATATAGAAGATGCCGAAGCGGATGTGGCCCATGGAATCTTCAACATTGTCCCCAAACACCCAGAGGAACGCCATGTTCGAAATCAGGTGCATCCAGCCGCCGTGGAAGAACTGGTAGCTGATCAACGTGAGCTCTTCAGGCAGGCGCACCAGGTCCGGCGTCAGCTCCCGGTGATCGAACAGGACGGCCGGGATCACGCCGTAGCCAAACATCGCGTTGTGTTCCGCCTGGGTCGGTGCGCCGAACTGATAGAAGAGGAAGATGGCCACGTTGACGGCGATCAGGGTGACTGTGACCCACTGGAAACTGATGATCTGCAGTGGATTGTTATCGCGCAAGGGAAGGAACATGGGCGCGGCTCAGCGGTTGGCTCCCGGCACCCATAGCACATCGCCGCCATGGCGTGCATTCACCCAGCGGCTGGCGACGAAGAAGAAATCCGAAAGCCGGTTGATGTACTTCAGGGCAGGCTGGCTGACCGGTTCATCCTCCTCCTGAGAGAGCTCGACCATCCGGCGCTCAGCCCTACGGCCTACGGTCCGGCAAAGATGCAGCGCGGCGCCCGCCGCGTGGCCGCCCGGCAAAACGAATGACCTGAGAGGTTCAAGCTCGCTGTTCAGATCGTCGATTTCCCGCTCAAGGCGGTCTACCTGGGAGTCGGAGATGCGTAGGGGCTCCCATTCCAGCTTCTCCCCCCGGTCGGGCGTGCACAGATCAGCGCCCAGATCGAAGAGATCGTTCTGGATGCGTCCCAGCATTTCATCAACCTTTGCCAGCTCGTCGGTGCCGGTGTGCTGACGGGCCAGCCCGATAGTGGCATTGGTTTCGTCGACGGTTCCGTAAGCATCAATGCGGGTGTGGAACTTTACCACCCGTTCGCCTGTTCCAAGCGCAGTGTTTCCGGCATCGCCTGTCTTTGTATAAATCTTGCTCAGTACAACCATTTGAACGTTTCTGCCTTAATTTTCACTCGATCGGGGCATGTCTAAACTGGCGCGTTAACCATTTTGATTGACATTCGCCCGATTGCACGCTTGTTTATTGATTGTACACAACACAGAATCTTGCGCTCACACTGGTGCGGCTGAGCGTGGGGCTAGTAGATCCAGTTCCGTCGGCATGGCCGGCCGGATTTGCTGAAAGTCGCATAACGGAAACACCAGTGGAGATAACATGCGTACAATTCTGGCTGCAGCCGCACTCGCGGCCGCGATGACAACCTTTCCCGCTCTTAGCATAAACGCCGGCAGTGACGGAACCGGCCATGCACATGCGCCGGACGGCTGCGTTCTCACCGATGTGAACCGGGTCGATCATTACTTCCGCCTGAATGAAGGCCAGAAAGCCGCGGTGGAACAGTATTCAAATCTTGGCGGCAAGCTTGAAACAGGAGCTGCGGTGAACTGCATCCTGCTGGTTGATTCCATGATGGACGCAGCGCCCGCCGACGTCAAAGCCTCGCTGAAAGCTTACCGCGCTCAGATGATCCGCCAGGCGGCGGGTACACGGACAGCGGACGTGGCTGCTGAAGCGGGTCAAGCTCCGACACCGCCGGCTCCGGCATCGCCGCCGCAGGCCGCTGGGTCCCCGTCAGACAAGTGGGCGGCAGACGCTCTCCAATGCCTGGATCAGTTGCGGCACATGCTGGTCATTGCCTGCGTAAAGTCCAAACCCCGGCTGCTCTGCGAAGCCTTCAAGCAGCACTATCCCCAGTACAGCAAGCGGTGTCTGGACGCACTTTAGAGCGGTTCCTGACCCAGAGGCTCGGAACCGCCGCGAGCTCCGCCTTGCTCACGGATAGAACTTGTCGGCCCTTGGGCCCGATCAAAGTGCCGGGGCCGGCACGTTGTGCTGGCTGCAGGCCGCAAGGACGGTGCTGCGGAGCAGGCAGGCGATGGTCATGGGGCCAACGCCTCCCGGCACCGGCGTGATGGACCCAGCAACGACCGAGGCTTCCGCAAAGTCCACGTCTCCAACCAGCCGGCTCTTTCCGTCGCCCGCATCGATCCGGTTGATGCCGACATCGATCACACAGGCGCCGGGCTTGACCCAGTCTCCCTTGATCATTTCCGGGCGTCCCACGGCGGCGATCAGCAGATCGGCTTCACGGCAAACCCCCGGGAGATCGCGGGTTCTCGAGTGAGCAATGGTGACGGTGCAGTTTTCCTGCAGCAGCAGCTGGGCGACCGGCTTGCCGACAATGTTTGAGCGGCCGACCACCACCGCATTGAGGCCGGACAGATCACCAAGTGCGTCCTTGGCAAGCAAAACGCAGCCGACCGGGGTGCAGGCCACCAGCGCGTCCTGGCCCGTGGCCAGCCGCCCGGCGTTGATGACATGGAAGCCGTCGACGTCCTTTGCCGGACTGATCGCACTTGGTGATCTGTCCGGCCTCAATGCGGTGGTGGTCGGCCGCTCAAACATTGTCGGCAAGCCGGTCGCCCAGCTGCTGCTGCAGGAAAACTGCACCGTCACCATTGCTCACTCG
>JBCCEL010000213.1:0-10526 GCA_039030315.1 Pseudomonadota bacterium | reverse complement strand
GAAGCCGCGGAGCTTATCATCGCCCTCCCCGCCTTCCAGGTGATCGGTGCCGTAGCCGCCGTTGATGATGTCGTCGCCGAGCCCGCCCAGCATGACGTTGCTGCCGGTCGGAGCGCTCAGCGTGTCATTGCCGACACCACCCTCGAGCCGGTTGTCGCCGGCATCGCCGCGCATGTTGTCGTTGAACTGCGACCCAATGAGATTCTCCACGTTGGTGAGGACATCCCCTTCCGATGCGTTCCAGGTGTGGTCCGCACCGGTGACGCCGAGGTTTACGCCGACACCGCCGAGCAATGAGGCATAGCTCACCGTGTCGATTCCCTCGCCACCATCGATCGCATCAGCACCGCCCATGCCATCAAGCAAGTCATCGCCGCGGCCTCCGAACAGTGCATTGTCCGACGCATTCCCGGTGATGTCGTCGGCTCCGTCGCCGCCATAGGCGGTCTCGATCACGGTGCCGGCCGAGATGGTGATTGCGTTGCCCGCCAGAACGGTTCCTGAGCCTTCCCGCAGATCGATCACGCTGTCTGACGTTATCGCGGACGCGTTCAGGGTGTCTTCACCGAGCGTGTCCGTCAGGTCCGCGCGAGCGCCCGCGCCAAGCCCTGAGAACTCGTCGGTGTAGATGTAGGTGGTGTTGTCAGCCGAATTGCTGCCCCGGAAAATCAGTTCGAAGCTGTTCCACGTTCCGGTCGCCCCGTTCGCCAGATCGGTGATCCTGATTTTCCAGGTCCCCGGGAGGCTCTCTCCCAGGTGATGCGTGGTTGTGAAGAGATGCGACAGATGCCCGCCGCCGAGACCGTCCGGGTTCTCTTCAGTGACACCCGGCCGGTTGAGCAAAGTGCTCTCTGTTCCCGAAGGTGAGATGAGCGTGATGACAAGATCGCCAAGCCGGTCGTGATTGAGATCGAGAAAGACCTCCACATACTCGATCGTGTCGATCTGGGGCGGGTCGCCGACCGGCTGATTGTACGTGGCTTCTATGAAGTCGTTTATGGGTTCATTGACCTGGGTCAGAAAGGTTGTCCCCAGCGCCTCGGTGAGCGCTGTCGACGTCGCCGTCCAGCTCTCCGCCAGCCGCACCGCGGCACGGGCGTCGACAAGGCCATAGCCGTAGTCATGGCTCACATGCAGCCCGCCGCCGTTCCAGTCCGCCGCGCTGTTGAACGACCAGCCCGGATCGGCCGCATCAACCTGTGTGGCCGAATAGGCGAGGATCTTCTGGACGTCGCGATAGCCGAGGTTCGGGTTCGCCTCCAGCATGAGCGCCACCACGCCAGAGACGATGGGGGTTGCGAATGAGGTGCCCCGGGCCTCTTCATAATCGCTGCCGAACACCGAGCCGTTCGCATTGCTCAGCAGGCGCGATGTGGAGGTGATGTTCGAACCGGGGGCAGAGACAAGGATGGGCGCGCCGGGATTGCTGAACGGCTCTTCGGCGAGCTGCAGGGCGCCGAGATCGCCCTCATGGTTGATGGCGGCGACCGTGATCGTCTGCCGCGAGTTGGCGAAGTTGAAATGGTTGGCGTTGGAGCCGTCCTGTCTGTTGTTGCCGGCGCCTGACACGAAGACCGTGCCAAGACCGCCACGCCCGAGCTCAACGGCATCGCTGAAGGGCGAACCGTCGAACCATGTGGTCGAGATGCTGCCGGACACATCCTGGATCGTGACATTCGGGAAGAAGTCGTAACTGAACGCCGTGGTCGGCAGCCAGCTGTGGTTGACCACGTCATAGCGCTGCCAGCCGGCGCTGACCGCTGACAGATTGGCGGCAATCTGCGCCTGCGTGAAACCCTCGCTTGAAAGAGTTGCCTCATGGGCGACCCCGACACCGCCAATACCGTTGCGCGCGGCCCCGATGACACCGGCAACCAGGGTGGCGTGAGTGGTCGGTTCGACAAAGGGGTTGACCGTCCTCAGCCACTCCGCGTCCACATTTGCGGCAAGGTCGGGGTGGGCGTAGTCGAGCTGGCCAGGGAGCGAGGCGTCCCAGGGGCCCGGCTCTACGATCCCGACGGACACGCCCTCGCCGGTATAGTCCTTCCAGACCGGCAGCACGTTGATCGCCGGCAGGTACCACTGATCCGCGAACTGGGGATCATCGGGGTGTTCCGGCAGGACAAGGGTCACCTGCGCCGTCATCTCGGCAGTCTGGGTGCTGCCGGCAACGCCGACCGCTGCTCCAAAGTTCCCTGCCGCATCCTCAATCCTGTAGGAGAACGACGGTACGCCCGTGAACCCGTCAGCGACATTGAAGACCACATCGGATCCAGAAAGTGATACCGTTCCGCCCACGGCATCGAACACCTCGCGGATCTGGAGCGCATCGCCCTGGTAGTCCAGGTCATTGGCCAGCAGATCGGCTGCGGCGATGGTGTAGGCGGGGCCGGTTTGCCCCGCGCCGATCCGGACAACGTCCTTCACCGGCAGCGGGTTCTGGCCTGCGGTCTGGACCTCGTTGATGTCGGCGAAGTTCAGCGCTTCGATGCTGGTGAGGATGTCCGTGCCGTCCGGAGTGCCGGCGCGCAGGTCCGTTACCGTGAGCGTGCCATCGCCGTTGTCTGTCAGCGCATAGTCACCGTAGGAGCCGGAGTATTCGGCCACATCATAGCCGGCCCCGCCATCGAGTATATCGCTGCCTTCATCGCCTCGGAGCAGGTCATCACCTTCCCCGCCGTGGATCAGGTCATCGCCAAGACCGCCAAAGATCACATCTTCGCCGCTGCCGCCGACCAGGCTGTCGGTCCCGCGGTGTCCGCGAATGAGGTCATCGCCCTCGTAGCCGTAGATGGAATCATGGCCCTCCTCGCCGTTCAGCACATCGTCGGCCGAACCGCCGAGGATGATGTCGTCACCGGCGCCGCCGGCAATGATGGAATGGTCCGATGAGCCCGACGCCAGGATGTCGGCCTCGTCCGTGCCCACGGCCATCTCCACCAGAGACTGCTGGAGATTGAAGGCAACGCCCTCGGTTCCGACGAACTGCACGATGTCGAAGCCGTCGCCGCCGTCAATGCCTGCCTGGCCGGCGGCAATGTCGGCGGCATCGGCGATCAGGTAGTCGTTGCCTGCCCCCCCGAGGAGAATGTCGCGGCCGAGACTGCCGGTCAGCCAGTTGTCGCCCCCGTCGCCCGTCAGTGTATCGTCGCCCGTCCCCCCGATGGCGGCATCGGCGCCAAGCGCCGCAAGGTCGACCGCCTCACCGGCCGGATCCAGGACCGAATAGACGCTGAGACCGTCCTGCAGGTCGATCTGTTCGCCCGCCCCGCTCGCCGTCCGGGTCAGGCCATTCGGGTCGGCGATGAAGTTGACGGCGGCAATGGTCGCGGTGACGCCGCCGCTCAACGTATAGGTGCCGGTGGCCTGGACCTCGTTGCCGCCGGTGAAGGCCCCGTCCGGTGTGTTCGCCAGCGAGATCGACAGGACCCCGGCATCAGCCAGAGTGCTCAGTTCGCCCGCATCGGTTACCCCGTCGCTGTCGCCATCCTGCCAAAGCCGGAGGCTTGCATAACTTGCATCGGC
Organism: Pseudomonadota bacterium; assembly: GCA_039030315.1. Classification (GTDB taxonomy): domain Bacteria; phylum Pseudomonadota; class Alphaproteobacteria; order Rhizobiales; family CAJQND01; genus JAAEUE01. Next base: position 7,001 of record JBCCEL010000213.1, on the reverse strand, counting down.
CGCATCGATCACGCCGTCCGTGTTGCCGTCCAGGGTGGCCAGGGCGGCAAATCCGGAGGCATGGACCGCGCCGGTGCCGGGCGCTGCGCCGTAGTATTCCGAGAGGGTCTCGGTGATGTCGTTGATGACCCCGTCCCCGTTCAGATCGTGCACCAGGATGGCATCATCGGCCCCCAACCAGCCGGTCTTCTCAACGGCGCCGTCATTGTCAATGTCGAAGAACAACGACCCATCTGCGAACGAGGTCAGTTCGATACCGTCCAGATCCAGGTCGAGGATCAGCGGATCGATCTCCGCCAGGCTGTTGGAGACCCCGTGCGTGTAGGCCAGAGCGAGCGGCAGATCAGCCACCGGCGAAGGGTTCGAAAGATCATATGTGCCCGTGATGAGCCCTGCGATCGCCTCACTGGTGGTCACGGCCGCCAGGTTGCTACGCCCGGGCTGATGACCATCCCCGATCTGATAGTTCACATTGGCCCAGAAGCCAGGATCGTTCACCGTCACCGAGGTGACAGAGTAGTTGCCGCCTGAGACCAGCAACCCGTCATTCAGCAGAGCCTGCACCTCCTCCTCAACTGTCCGGGTGTCCTGCTGGAGCAAGCCCTGCGAAGAGTCAGTCGAAATGCTGAAGCCATGCGCGATATTGCTGAAGTTCGTGCCCTGGCTGGTGTCCACGAAGAAGTCTTGGGTCTGCTGACCAATCGTAATGCCGGTTGATTGTTGAAGAAACGCGCGGGCATCTTGAGTTGCGGTTAGCAGATTGTTTTCCGCTGTCTGCAGAAATGCAAAGCCCTGAGGACCAAGATTCAGGTCAGAGCTATCCAGCTGTTCGATGTTCAGGCTTGCGTTTGGTGAGAGCGTGTAGCCTGCAAGCCGCAGCGCTCCTGCCAATATGATTCCACCTGCTTCAGCAGGCGCCAGGGCAATCCCAGCCCCGGCAAGCAACATGATCGAAAGAACCGTGTCGACAGTGCTCCACTCCGGTTGTTCCGCATTCGGTTCAAAACATACCGCTTTGTTGCCAATCGCCTTAGACAACTCGGCACGTCCCAAGTCGCTGACTACTGAGGATTGGAACCGCGAAAGAGCAAGTCCGTTCACAAAGACGGGGACTTCCCTGTCCAGGAGAGCCGGCAACTCCTGAACTTGCCAATCTGAAAATGGCTGAGAGTTTTCGACAAATGCCAAAGAGTACGGTGAAACACTCTCGGCCGCCATTCTGGCCGAGCCCATACTGATAGCTAGATCGCTAGCGATCTCGCGTAAGTTAGTTGGGATACTGAGATCCGCAGATATCTGATCTGCAGCTGCAAAAAAAATCGTATCCTGAAGCAAATACGCGTGCGAAGGCCCCCCAAGTTCAGTCTGGCACGCAAGGGCTTTACTCTCGTTTGACTCGCCATCTGATGCAGTTCCAGACCAGAAGATCGGAATCCCCGAACCGGTGGCTGGCGTGTCGAGCAACGTGCCGAGATGCCCATAGAGCGCACTTGCAACGGGCGCACTTTGGCTTGAGGCATATGTGAGAAAATCTGTGGCAGCCTGCTTATATGTTTCGTTCTGAATTGAACTGATTCTTTGCGCCAACTGCGCTGGCGATCCAGACATATTAGCCCCCGGTGAGTTTTTGCTGGTTATTCTTGGAGTTTTAGGTTCTCTCGCGACGCTGGAAGAAACGACGGTGGATACACCTTCGGATGCAGATCCAGTTCTGTAATTTTCATTTCGGCCCGCGAAGTCAGGAAAGATTTGCCCTCATTGAGTTCACGAACCAGTTCTCGCAGGTGAGCCGAATAGAAGGCTGCATCAAAGTCGGCGCTGACGTGGAAACGATCCGGTTGACGATGGTTAGTGCATATGACGGCAGTGGGCGCGGGCCCATACTCACGGCGAATGCCGTCCGGCCGGGAAGGATCATGCTCGACGGTTGGCAAGAGAAAAACGTGAACGGCATTCTTGCGAAAATAGTAGCTAATGTTGAGACCTCCCCGGGTGTCCAACGCGGTCATAATTACGCCGCTAGTCGGATGCGCAAAAAACCACGTCGATAGCGGGCTTGGCGGTTCATCGGCGGATGTTGGAGGACGGCATGCCACCGGATCTTCAACGGGCCTGTAGAGCCAAGTCATCTCATGTTTTTCACCGAAGCGCGGCTTGTGTTGTCCACCGAGTTCCAGGTCTTCAAAGCTGGATGGCGCGACTTCATCATCCAGAAGCACAACACGCTTCTCGATCTGTAACTCATCTGCAAACTGGTCTTCGAATTCAACTATCTGCATTCGAGGTGATGGGGGTCGGGGCATCAGGTCCCTGCAGGCGTGGAACTCTCCCAGGAATGAGCATATGCAGTCAGAAAATGCAGACGGATCGAAATCTTCGCCCAGCGAGCAAGCAATGGACTGGTGGATGTCGAGACGGACCAGACACCTCGGCCCAAATCTGGTGAACGCCGCTCCTGGATCATGGTCTTCTCGTGGCACATCAACCTTCAGCGGAATAGTCGTGTCGCCAGAGACATACTCAAATGACCAGTGCCCCAAACTGACATACCGCACGCAAACTAGAGCGCCATCAACATGGCGTGCCGCAAGAACCCGGCGCTCGTTGGAGTGAAAGGATTGGCGCGGCAAATAGCCCTCGGCAACAACTGCCCTCTCCAGAATTTGGTACGACCAGCTCATTCTATAGTGGCTCTGCCATGAAAAATGCCACAATGTGTTCAGACGCAGACAAGAACACAAAACAAGAATGTTTTGGATTCGTTTTTTTGGATTTTACAAGCATTTCTGAATGAAAAGCTCTCTCAATACAATGAAACGCATTCCGGCCCAATGGCCAGACGCATCAGCATTTCGAAGGCTCAGATAGTTTTGAAGCGTGGGCGCTCAAATCTCGAACGTACCTGCTGTCGGACACCTTGGCACTCTTGTCGGCTCGCGCTGGACCTGCATTCGGGGCTCCAGATGCGGCAACCCACTCGAGAGTGCCTGAGACGAGTGACGAACAGGCTCTACACCTGACTAGCCCGGGTCATGGGGGCAGGGTCACCCCTCAATTGATCCTGGCCTCGTGAAGATGCTCTCTAGCAATCGAATGGATCTCAACCTGAGTATCGTTTGGCAGATCTGACCGCCTTTGGATGCCGAACGCCGAGAGGCGGCGGCGCTGGTTGACTACGGTCTTATGCAAATCGTTGCAAAGTCGGCAAGAAAGAGCGCGTGGGCGCGAAGATTTCGAAGAACTGTTGGTCGTTCGAGCCTATCGCTCTAACTGTATCCGTGTCAGTACGGTCCCCGTCTTCCAGTGGCAGGTCAAGGCAGTTGTCGATGGGTCCTTACTGAACCTATTTGAACCCGTGATAACGCGCACCCTGGGCTGTAGCTGTATCCGGAGTCGGAGGACGGGTAAGGTTTATGGTGATGTTGTTGTTGCGGATCCGCCCAGGCGGCCGCATTGCGGGTCCTTCCTGGAGGTACTTGCCGCGGGTAGTTCGATCCCCGAGGTTTCGGTAGTCACAGTCGTTTTCAAAAGCCTGAAGTTTGAGAGCAGCCAGGTGGAGGAACTGAGCTGCGGACCAGCCGGTGGCGTTCGCTCAAAGGAACTTGAGAGGGGGGTACCAAAAGTTTGGGACCGGCCTCCGCCCAGGACCGGCGGGGGAGCCACGCGGAGATTTTTTTTCAGGCAAATGGAATTTCAGAGGGGTTAAAGCCCCCTGCCCGCCCCTTCACTGCAACGCCGTTTTGCCGCTCGTAAGAACTGAGTCAAATCAATGATTTGGAACGGCTCGGTTCGATCGATACTCCGGCCGGCAACATCTCGACGGAATCAGCAGTATTTTTTTCATTCACCCTGGGGGGTGGCTCAATAGTCTAGGGCCCTGGCGCGCAGGACCGGCGGGGGTAGGAAGGTTTCTTCCCGCGCAAAATTCGAGAAACTTTTTTCACACAAGACAGCGGGTGGACCCCGCCGGGGGGAGAATGCGGCTAGCCACCAGGACCTGGCCAGCTTCAATATTGGTCAGGCGGGTGGCGTCCGATTGAGGTCCGGACGGACCGAAAAGCACTGAGTAGAGGGGCTTCAGTCAGCGCTCCGCTTTGGAAAGGAGGGCCGGTATCATCACGGCCGAAATCGGAGCATCTAGCTTCATCGATGTTGGGGGCCGTCTAAAGACCTGGCATCCTTGGAATTTGACTTGAGTTGACACTTTGAAAATCAACTGTGACTGTCGAAACCTCGGGGATCGAATTGCCCGCGTCCTGACCTCTCTGGAAGGACCCAAATGTCGGTAGCCTGGTTGACCTGCCCCCCAGAATCTCCTCCGCTTGACATGAGAGTCTGTCGGTCCAGAGGTGAGTGACCGGCTGAGTAGGCGATCCAACTTGTCAGGCGTCCTGGACTTCGACCGGGGCTTGTCTCGACACAAATTTTCCCGGATGTGATCTTCATCACAGGTCTGTGCAGGAGAAGATGGAATCATACAATCGCCTCGATCAATTGTCGGTTTTCCGGCGCGACGGTTATCGTCGATCAGAGGTCAAGTTGAACAATAGGTCGACAGGATGCTTGGGTCCGTTCGCATAGTCTTGGCTGTATTGGTCCTCGCAGTATGTAGTGCCGGCCAGGTGCTTGCCCAATCTCGCATTGCATTGGTTGTCGGCAATAGCAGCTACAGCGAGATCGCCAGCCTCAAGAATCCCAGAAACGATGCGAAGCTCATGTCTTCGACCCTGGAGAAGGTGGGCTTTGAGGTCATCAGTGTGATTGACGCTGACTTGGCGAGCATGCGGAAAGCCATGACCGAGTTTGGCCGAAAGCTGCGCAACTCGGGCGCCGTCGGCCTTTTCTACTATGCCGGACACGGGGTGCAGCTTGATGGAGAGAATTTTCTGATCCCCACAGATGCTGCCATCCAGGATGAAACCGAACTGAGCTGGCAGGCGCTCCGCATCAACGATTTTCTGCGCGTCATGCGCCGGGACACCAAGAGCGTGAACATCGTGATCCTCGATGCCTGCCGGAACAACCCGTTCCCCAGCAAGACGCGTTCAAAGGCTCGCGGACTGACCCGCGTCACGGCTCCACAAGGAACATATATCGCCTATGCGACATCTCCCGACGAAGTTGCGCAAGACGGCGATACGGGCAACTCTCCCTACACCTTGGCCCTGAGCACGGCGATATCGACGCCGGGGCTTACGATCGAGGAGACCTTCAAGGCAGCCCGCGAGGAGGTCTTGAGGGCCACGAACGACAGCCAGCTGCCCTGGGAGACGAGTTCGCTCGTGGGGATGTTCCACTTCACCCCGCCAGATGAGATGAACATCGCAGCCCTTCAGGCGAAACTGCGCGAACAGAGAAAGCTGATCGACGAGCTGAAGCGGAAGAAGCAGCAGAGCGCTGCGTTGAATCCAAACGCCCTCGCTCTCGGAGAAGCATGTGATCAACTCGCAGCAAATCCGTACGACAATCGATTGCCCGGCACGGGAGTCGACTACCGGTCTCTCTTCTCCAATGCGCCCGCTGCGGTCGAGGCCTGCCGAGCCGCGGCCAAAGCGTTCGATGAAGTCGACAGGTACAAATACCAGCTAGGGAGGGCGTTGAGTGCGCAGATCGATGGCGCGGCGCAGGCGGCTCACTGGTACCGGAAAGCTGCCGAGGGCTACTATCCGCCTGCCATGAACGCGTTAGGTGTCATTTTGAACTATGGCCACGGCGTTGCAAAGGATGATGACGAAGCGTTCAAGTGGATCTCACAGTCAGCGGAAAAGGGATATCCCCCTGCAATGACCAACCTTGGTGCGCTCTATCTATCTGGGCGGGGCACCAAACGCGACTTCCTACAAAGTCAGAAATGGTACAGGAAAGCAGCCGAGGCGACAGATCCCCTAGGAATGGTGGGACTATCCTGGCATTACTCAGGCGGCCTCGGTCCGGTCACAGACCGAGCGGAGGCGCTGGCGTGGCTGGACAAGGCCGAGAAATTGGGGGAGCCAGAGGCGATGTTCCAAAAGTTTCTTTTCTACTCGGAGGAAGGCGACACCGCAGCTTCATATCGCTACGCGAGAATGGCTGCACAGCAAGGTCATAGAGCGGCCGCCCTCAATCAGGCTTCCAGGTTGGTTGGTAGCGCGGGAATCAAGGAGGTAAGGCGAGTGGCCTCGATCCCCTTCCGATTTGATCGTCCGGGCGTTGAGAAAAACTACGTCACGCAGGCGGTTCAGGATACGGATAGCTTCGTTGCCGACTATCTCATGGTTTCGCAATCAAACTTCAGCGGAGCGGATGCTCGTTTTGTTTCAAACCTGATCAAGCGGCTGAAAGCGCAACGCTAGAGTTTCCACCCTTCGCCAGATCGCGCTGGGGTTCAACCGGTGGCGTTGGGTCCGTACGCGATCACCGAGCCATGGAGCGCCCGTGGATTCGGAAAGGGGCAGCAGCGGACATTCATCTATCTTGATACGATCGCCCGACGGGGCGATCAATCGTCTCGGCAGATAGGGAGGAAACGGCCCAAACCGGCCATTCACGCTGCTCAGCCCTTGTGCGATGCGAAAATCGGAAGCGGTCATTCGGATGTTCGCTTTGATGCGATGACGCCGATGTGTGCTTTGTCTCCAGAGCGGTCGTGAGTGCTGATTTGTCTCTCTCGGCGAAGTGCTGTCGTTATGCCGTAGGAACCGGCTAAGAGAAAGTTTTTGGGCCCGCGCCCGGACCTCACGCACCTCCTTTATCCAATTCTTCTCCATGCAGGTCGGTCAGCCGTCTTCTCAGAGCCCTGGAAAGGGTTTCGATGTTGGGCGAATTGAAGAACTTTCCGTGTGTGCCGGTGATGATGTCTACCGTGTGTCCGGAGGGATAGGACCGTTTGAAAACCTCGTCAGGATCGTCGATCGGCGCGAACCATTCTGGAAGCCCGGCTACCTCAAGCAGCTCGGGATCGAGGTTCGGGGTGTAGGGATTTAAGAGGCTATCGCGGCCGAAGAACAGCGCGACCGGCGCGT
>JBCCEL010000212.1:0-10530 GCA_039030315.1 Pseudomonadota bacterium | reverse complement strand
CTCGGGTCAAGCCCGAGGACGACGAGAGTGGGTAGGTTACGGAGAGCCAATGTCCTGTCGAGGCCGGTTGACGACCACTCACCATATTTCATGCAGCAAAAGTGTCGGTTTCTAAACTGACCGCCGCGCTGGATATGCCAATCAGTACCGCGGCTTGAACTTCTTGCCGGATTTCTGATCAGCCGCAGACCGGGAGAAGTTGTGCCCCTGGCCCTGGGCCGCCGGCGGCTGGGTGGGTGCCGGCAGGATGGTGGTGTTGCCCTGGAGCTGATCCTGGTTGTCGTAGGTGGAGGCCGGGGGCGTAAACGCCTGGGAATTGCCGCTTGGCGAATACACCCGGGCCTCGGCAGCCGCCTCACGGCCGGTCGGCCGGGGCTGGCCCTTCACGAAACCGCTTCCGTCCAGCCGGTAGACGTCCGGGCGGAAATGGACCGAGCCGTCCGGCAGAGCCCAGGCCGTGAGATAGACCATGCGCAGCTGAGCGGGACTGTAGAGTTCCACATCGGTCGGCCGTTCGGAGGCGGCAACCGCCCGGATGCGCTGGGTGTTCCAGCCCTGCTGGCCCTGCAGCAGCCAGTTGGTCAGGATGTGCACCTTGTCCACACGCACGCAGCCGGAAGAGAAGAAGCGCTGGGGACGCTTGAACAGTCCCTTCGACGGGGTGTCGTGCAGGTAGACCGCGTACTTGTTCGGGAAATTGATCTTAACGCTGGCCATGGCGTTCTCGCCGCCCGGATCCTGGCGGAAGTGAAAACGGTCCGGAGCAACCGAACTCCAGTTCACGTTCCGCGGATTGACCTCCGGGCCGCCATGGCCGTCGAAGACGCGGATGCGCATGGTTTTCAGCCAGCCTGGATTCTTGCGCACCTTGGGCAGGATATCCTTGGCCACGATCGAAACCGGCGCATTCCAGTACGGGTTGAAGTTCAGCTGGTTGATATTGCTTGCCAGGACCGGAGAAGGCCGTGACGGCTTGCCGACAACCACGTTGTGGCGGGAATAGACCTGGCCGAATGCGACGGATTCCAGCTGGGCGGCGGGGATGTTGACGAGGACATAGCGCCCGCCGAGATTTTTCGAATATTCCTGGATCCGCGGCAGGTTCTCGCGCAGTTGCTGGAGCCGGACACCGGCCGGGACGTTCAGGACTGCAAGGGTCTGCTTGTCGACCTTGCCCGTCGCCGCCAACCCGTGCCGCATCTGGAAACGCTTCACCGCCTGGAACAAATTCTGGTCGAACTTCTTGGAGTTGGCCGATGCTCCGGCCGGTAGATAGCGCTCGATTGCCAGCCGCTGACGCAGGCGCCGGACGTATTTCGACTTTGCGCCGATGACCAGGGGTCGTTTGGCGCTCACCTTCGGCCAGCCGCCGCGGCGCACGATGATCTCGTAGCGCGAGATCGCATCGTACATGGCCTGCGCGCTGCGCGGGCTGATCATGGGCACCGCGTGGCGGGCACTGGTCACGCGTTCGGACTTGCTGGGCGCGGTCTTGTAGACCGTTCCAAAATTGAAGGTACGGTTGAAGGACTGGGCTGAAACGGGCTCCGGCAACGTCAGGGACAAGACCAAACCAGCTGCCAGACCCGGAAGCACAATGGTCCGCAGTGCCTTTGCTGTCGGTGACGTAAACTCTTTCAGCATGTAATTTGCCTCGCTCGTTAGCCGTTAGCTGCCGCTTGTGCGCCCTGCCCGTTAAGACTGTATTAACGAGTGAAGCGGTGTGCTCCAACTGTAAGCTGCAATTGGTGCAAGTTCCTAGCGTTTTCAGCTATGGTGGCGATCAATTTGTCAGCCCGTACTCCTCCGCACACTGCGCTTCTTTGCAGGAGATTCAGGCAAAACTGTGCTGAGATCCGGCAAGATTGGGACTCTTGCCGGGGATGCTCTGCTGACCGCGGAAACGAGCAGGCCCCGGATCCGTTGCCGGAACCGGGGCCATTCTACCCCGACTGACCCACGGGTCAGCCGTCCCCAAAATGTGTTGTGCCTTTCAGAGGCGGTAGCGGATCTGGTCTGTCCAGAAGCGCTCCAGACGTGCCAGCGCCTTGTTCAGCCTTTCCAGTTCGCTCGAATCCAGCCCGGCCACTTCGCGGATGGATTTGAGCTGACGGTTGTAGAGTTCATCGACCAGGTCATGCACCTGCTGGCCCTTGTCCGTCAGGCAGACGCGCACGGAACGCTTGTCGGCCGAAGAGCGCTCGTGATGGATGAAGCCCATCTGCACCAGCTTCTTCAGGTTATAGGAGACGTTGGAGCCGAGATAATGCCCGCGCGTCTTCAGTTCGCCTGCGGTGAGTTCCTGGCCGCCCATGTTGAACAGCAGCAATGCCTGGACAGCGTTGATGTCCTGGTCGCCGCGGCGCTCGAATTCATCCTTGATGACATCGAGCAGGCGGCGGTGCAGCCGCTCGATCAGTGTCAGGGATTCCAGATACTTGCTCTTGAAATCCGGAGAGTTTTCCAACGGCGCTTCGTGCGCCACCCCAATCATGACGTCGTTCATGTGTTCCACCTGCCCTGTGTTGAGACCGGGTTGTTTTGATGGCCTCGCTTGTGATGCCGGTTTTACGGGAGCGCCTGTAAATTTCGTCTCAAGAGAACAGGTGAACCGAATCTTTCAGGCAAACGGCGCTCTGGGTCTGTTTGGAACAGCACTTAAGAGATTGCGGGAGATTTCGTTTACGTTTGCGCGTTTCGCGCCATATTTCGGAAAGGACTGATTCACCCTCAAAGATTCAAGTTTGAGGATAAATCGAGCGAACCGTTTGTTTCAGCGACGCAAATTGGGTCAAACTGCGCTCAAGGCGCGGCGCCCGCCGGCCATTCGTTTCCCAAAAGGCTGAGATCTGGACATGGAACAAGCGGCAACACCTGCGGTCCTGACCTATTTCCGCGGGCGCGGACGCGCCGAGACCACACGATGGATGCTCGCCGCCGCCGAAATCGACTTCGTCAACGTAGCAGTGGACACACCCGAACAACTGGCGGCTTTGCGCGCTTCGGGCAAACTGCCGTTCGATCAGATGCCGCTGCTGGAGATCGACGGGCTGAACCTCAGCCAGTCCTCCGCGATGATCCGCTATCTTGCCCGCCGGAACGGCTTCTACGGCGCAGACGAGACCGATGCCATGTGGTGCGACCTGGTCGCCGGCGTCGTTGCCGACTTTGCCGAGGTGGCAATGCAGGCGCCGTTTAAACCCACCGCCGAGATCGCGGAAGCCGAGCTGCGGGCGCGGTTCGCCAAGTTCGGCACGCGCTTTGAAGCACGGATCGAGGACCAGGGCTCGGGCTTCGTCGCGGCAGCGTCGGTGACGTTCGCGGACATTGTCCTATCCGAGGCGCTGAGCTCGTATTTGGAATGGTGCCCCGGAATTCTGGACGGCACGCCCCGGCTCGAAACTCTCTATTCCCGGGTTACGGAACTGGACGGCATCGCCGCCTATCTGAAATCGGAGCTGCGCTATCCGAAACCTGGCGACGACTACGTCATCTCCGCCGCCCGCGTCCTCCAGCGCGCCCTGCCCGTGCACATGCCGGAACCGGACAGGTTCGTGGTCGGCTGAGGCTGACCGACAGTTTGCAGCATGTTTCCATGCCACATCGGAAGCGGGAACCGATGAGCGGAACGCTACCGGATATCGCAAGTTGCACTGGATGCGCGCCTGCGCGGGCATGATGAAGCGTTTTATCGAGCTTGGAGGCTTTGGAGATGCCCTTGCACATCGACCGCCTTCACCGCCACCCGTCGCACCCGCGAAGGCGGGTGCCCAGGAGCAAAACGCTCCAGGATTTTGCAGGTTGCCCTGGACTCCGCCGGCGCGGGCATGACGGGCCCCTTGGCGGACCTATGTGCTATGTGCTCTCCCCGCGCAGCAGTTTGATGATGCCGGAGAAATCCTTGTCGCCGTTGCCCGCGGCTTCGAACATTGCATAGACGGCGGCCGCCTGGGCGCCGAGGGGTGTCGCTGCGCTGTTGGCCTGGGCAGCGTCCTGGGCGAGTTTCAGGTCCTTCAGCATCATGTCGACGCTGAAACCCGGCTTGTAATCGTTATTGGCGGGGGTGCTCGGGATGGGGCCCGGCACCGGGCAATAGGTGGTGAGCGACCAGCACTGGCCTGATGCGGTGGACGAGATATCGAACAGTTTCTGATGATCCAGCCCGAGCTTTTCAGCCAGAACGAAGGCCTCGCACACGCCGATCATCGAGATGCCCAGGAGCATGTTGTTGCACACCTTCGCCGCCTGACCGTTACCGGCACCGCCGGCATGGAAGATGTTGCGGCCCATGCATTTCAGCACGGGCTCCACGGTCCGGAATGTGTCTTCCGGCCCACCGACCATGAAGGTGAGCGTTCCGGCCTCCGCCCCGCCGACGCCGCCGGAGACGGGCGCATCCACCATGGCCATGCCCGCAGCCTCCGCCGCCGCCGCAACTTCGCGGGCCGAGGCCACATCGATGGTGGAGCTGTCGACCAGCACGGTTCCGGGATCAGCCGAGGCGAGGATGCCGTCATCGCCCATATAGACCGAGCGCACGTGCTGACCGGCAGGGAGCATGGTGATGACCATGTCGACACCTTTGGCAGCGCCTGCGGCCGATGTCTCTGGCGCGCCGCCGGCCTGAACGAAACGGTCCACATTCGCGGAGACCACATCGAAGCCCTTCACCTCATGACCGGCCTTGACGAGATTGGCCGCCATGTGGCTGCCCATGTTGCCCAGTCCGATAAAGCCGATGGTCGTCATATGCCTCTCCCTTGCTCAACGCCTTGAGGCCCACTCATGCCGTCAGGACGCGTGGTTTTCAAGGGTGATCTGGCGTGGGTGAAAGGCCGAGCAAAGCTCACATCGCGCACCTGCGAAAGCATGAGCCTTCTTCAAATCGTCATGCCCGCGCAGGCGGGCATCCAGGGTCAGGCGATTCGACGTGAGCGTTCCGCCCTGGGCTCCCGCCTTCGCGGGAGCGACGGTCAAACAATGGGAGCGACGGTCAAACAATGGGAGCGAGGGTCAAGCAATGGGAGCGGCGGTCAATCAATGGGAGCGGCGGTCATTTAATGGGAGTTATGAGAATTCCCGCACCGCGCCGGAACTGGCAGGCATGCACGTGCCGGTGCGCCCGGCTAGGCTTCAGCGGCTTCGATCTGCGAGACGGCCTCGCACACAGCGTCAAAGGTCAGCAGGGTCGAGGCATGGCGCGCCTTGAAATCCTTGACCGGCGCAAGGATCTTCAGGTCCGACCATTTGCCGTTGGGCGCCGCGCCGCCGTCTTTCAGCATGGCGTACATCTCTTCGCGGACCCGGCGCAGTTCGTCGCCGGACGACCCGATGACATGGCGCGACATTATGGAGGAGGATGCCTGACCCAGCGCGCAGGCCTTCACGTCCTGGGCAAATTCGCTGACCACGCCGTCCTGCATGGAAACGTCGACCCGCACCTTGGAGCCACAGAGCTTGGAATGGGCTGTGGCCGAGGCACCGGGATCTTCCAGCTTGCCGATATGATGGATATCGGCGGCGTATCTGAGGATTTCCTTGTTGTAGATCTCGTTCAGCATAATGTGTAACCATTGAACGGTCGGGGCGTTCAACCAATATATCTGTATGAACCCGCCGTCCCGCAACCTCGAAATTGACGCAATCGGCGCTAATGCGCCGTGACTGTCATAGAGAGCAATGCAAACGGCACTATGTTGCCATGCTCAAAGTGGACATGGTATTCAGAGCACTGAAACGGGAATTTGCCGTCACGGTCACCGGATTGCATTCGTCGCATTCAGCCAAAGTGTCACGCCCGGGGCGGGCCTGGAGCGCTTGAATTGGCTTTGGCGTCTGTCTAGAGCACCTTGCATCAGACGCGGACGAACCTGAATGCGGGTGGCGGCCCGATCACGAAGTGGACTTTGGCACTATGGATGCAATCGTAAAAAACTTCCCGCTGGGCAAAGGCCCAGACATCGAACGCCCGTCGCGCGAGGAAGCTGAAGCAGCCGTAAGAACGCTGATTGCATGGGCCGGCGACGATCCTGATCGTGAAGGCCTTCTGGATACGCCGAAACGCGTCGCGAAGGCCTATCGTGAATTCTTCAAGGGCTATGACGAGGATCCGGTTGAAGCCCTTTCACGCACCTTCGAAGAAGCCGGCGGCTATGACGACATCGTCATGCTGCGGGATATCGACCTGAACTCCCATTGCGAACACCACATGATCCCCTTCATTGGTAAGGCGCACATCGCATACTATCCAACGGACCGGGTTGTCGGCCTCTCCAAGCTGGCACGCGTTGTCGAGATCTTCGCGCGCCGCCTGCAGACGCAGGAAACGATGACGGCCCAGATCATCGAGGCGATCGACCAGGCTCTCAAGCCACGCGGCGTGGCCGTCATGATTGATGCCGCGCACCAGTGCATGTCGCTGCGCGGTGTCCAGAAAAAGAACGCATCAACCATCACAACGCAGTTCACTGGCGAATTCAAAGCCGACCCTACCCTGCAAGCCCGGTTCTTCCAGCTGATCCGCACGACGTCCGGCTAATTGGGACATCCTGCGGTGAGCGGCCGTGAAGAACTGGAAGAAGGCAAATCCTTCACCCCCCGTTTCGACGACAACGGACTGATCCCGGCCATCTGCACGGATGCCTCCTCCGGTGAAGTGCTGATGTTTGCATGGATGAACCGCGAGGCGCTGGAAATCACCATCAAGACCGGAACGGCCTGCTACTGGTCACGGTCGCGCGGCAAGCTGTGGCGTAAGGGCGAGACTTCCGGCAACACGCAGGAAATCGTGGAAATCCGCACCGACTGCGACCAGGACGTCGTCTGGATCAGCGTCAACCAGACCAGCGGCGCCTGCCACACCGGCAGGAAATCATGCTTCTACCGCTCGGTCCCCATCGGCGCGGAGTCAATCGCGGATGTGGAACTCGTGACCGAAGACACAGAGCGGCTCTTTAACCCTAAAGACATTTATGGCGCGTAGCTTTCTTGATCACTGGGGGTCACACGCCGACGATCCTTTGTGACTGGAATCTTCAAGTCCACATTGTCAAAATAGGTCGCAGACGGTTCGGTACGGCATTTGCACAGCTGGACCGTCATGTTCTGGTTCAACAACTCAATATCGCCGGCGCTCGAGTTTCCGGCTGACAGCATGAACAGTATGAACGGTGGCCGGCCCGGACGCCCGAAAATTGGACTGGCTCTAGGTGCAGGCGTCGCCCGCGGCTGGAGCCATATCGGCGTCATACAGACCCTTATTGAAGAAGGCATAGAACCGGACGTGGTCTCCGGCACCTCCGTCGGCGCCCTGGTTGGCGGCTGCTATGCGGCCGGCAGGCTCGATGCACTGGAGGAATTCGCGCTCAGCCTTACCCGCACCAAGATCTTCCGGCTGCTGGATCTGTCCTGGGGCAAGGCGGGCCTGATCTCGGGCGACCGGCTGCGTGATTTGCTGGATGAAGCCCTTGGCGAAACCCGGATTGAGGACACCCAGAAACCGTTTACCTGTATCGGTACCGAACTCCTGACCGGACATGAGATCTGGCTGCGCAAGGGCCGTCTTTCCAAGGCGATCCGGGCATCCTATGCCCTGCCCGGCATCTTTTCTCCGATCTACATGAAGGAACTCTGGCTGATTGACGGAGCGGTCGTGAACCCCATTCCGGTGTCCGCATGCCGTGCCATGGGCGCGCGCATGGTCATCGCAGTCAACCTCAACAGCGACGCCTTTGGCGGCACGGTGATCCAGACACCTGAGATCGCCGACGTCAACAAGGCCATCATGCCGCTCAAATCCGAACAGGAACCGCAGAAGCCGCAGCGCAGCGTCCTGCGCCAGATGTTCGGCCGGGCCTCAAACGAGCCGGGACTGACGACCGTGCTGATGGCGGCATTCAACATCTCGCAAGACCGCCTCGCCCGTTCGCGGCTGGCAGGCGATCCTGCCGATATCACCATAAGCCCGCCGGCAAATGACGTGGGCTTATTCGACTTCGACAAGGCCCAGGTCGCAATCGAGGCCGGACGGGAAGCGGCGGCCAAGATCGTACCGGATATCAAGCGGGCTATCGGCTGGCTGGATGCCGCCGCTCACGCAACGCCGCCGCCCTCATCCTGATACGTCAGTATTCCCGGGCCCGGGATCGAACATCCCGAAAAGCAGCATCCCGACAATGAATCCGCCAAGATGGGCCTCCCAGGCGATCGAGCTGCCTTCAGTAGCCATGAACCCGCCGAGGCCGGCTGCGATCGTGATGCCGACCCAGACGCAGAGAAAGAACACGGCCCGCGGCGTGGTGAAGACCTGCCCGAGGCTGAGCGCCTGCACCGTATTGGCCGTCGGCCGCGTTAAGGCGCTGCCCGGCGCAGCCCGTCCAAACATCAGCCTGACCGTGCCCGCCATCTGGCCGGAGATTGCCCCGGAAGCGCCAATCAGGGGAACCTGGTCACCCCAATAAGCCCACAGATGCACGCCGACGGCGCCGAGACCGGCAAGCAGGCTGAACAACAGGAATCGGCCGGTTCCGAAGCGCCGTGCCAGAACTGAGCCGAAGGCCAGCATGAAGAAGCCGTTTACGGCGAAATGCAGCCAGTCTCCGTGCAGGAACATATGGCTGACGAAGGTCCAGACATCCGCGGCCACGCCGCCGGGATAGATGAAGCCCAACGCGCTCGCGTATCGCGCCGGGATGAATGCGAAGTGGAGCATGAGCCAGTTGACGGTTTCCCACGGCGCAATCGTCTGTACGACCTGGACAATCAGCATCAGAGCGAACAACGATATGACCACGGACGGGGCGTTGATCGCCGGCGCGGATCTTGGATTGGGCGCCGGCCCTTCCGGATGTTCGCTCTGGCTCTGGTTCATGCCGACCTGTCTCCACCAATTCCCGCGCCCCGCTTAGCGCTCCTTTACCGCCGACGCCATGGGATTCACCAAATCCCGGCCACAAAAAGGGCAAGTGGCACGGTAGCTGCACAACCCGCCTGAAATGTTCCACGTCTGGCACACCTTGCCGGATGCGGGGCTGCCGGTCTCCGGCGCGAGCGACAAGGTTATGCATATGGCGGTTCAGGCGACAAACGGTCCGGTTGAGGACATACTTCACCCCGCGGCGCGAGATGTGTTCGCGGTCTGGGATGCGATCAGGCAGGGCCGGTCGGCACCGTGCCGCAGCGAACTGGATCTCAGATCCATCAAGCGCCTCCTGCCCAATATCGCCCTGATCGAACGCCACCCCCTCAAGTTCGAGTTCTCGTTCCGGCTCGCCGGCACCGGCTTGCGCAAGATCTTTGGCAAGGAACTTACCGACAAGGACTTCATGGCAATCTGGCCACGGGTGGAACGCAGCACGATCGCTGGCCTTGCCTCCGACGTCATCCTTCGCCACAAGCCCGCCTCGATCCGGTTCAAGGGCTTCACTTCCGACGGGCGCGCGGAGACCATCGAACTGCTCATGCTGCCGCTTCTCCCGGCCCGGCGCAACGTCACCCATATCCTGGCCACCATGGTGCCTGTCGCCGAGCCTTACTGGCTGGGCGATCAACCGGTCGTGCGCACCGAGCTGATCTCCATCCGCGAGATCTGGATCGAATCCTTCTCGGACACGACCGCACCGGCCGCCCCCGCGCCCGCCACGTCCGGCCAGATCGAGACCGCTGCCCGGCTTCAGCTCATTCGAGGCGGAATAGATTAGAGCAAGCTCCGCTCATACTGCACCGTTGGACCGGCTGTTCGCACCGTGGTCTGGCCGACTACAAGCGGGCCGCAACAAAGCTCAGCGGCGCGAAAAGCTCAGCCTTCGGTGGGCCAGATCAGCCCATCTCCGTCGTTGCAAAGCTTGTCCGATGCCCCGCATCGCACTGCGCTCCGCGCCTTGGATATGGGCGCGCAAGCCGTCCTCCCGGGCTATCCTTAACCCGGTCTTTACAGTCCACTACTTAAGATTGAACCAGATTCGCCGGCTGGACTTGTCCACAGCCCCCGAACATCTGGTGACCAATGAGCCTGGCAGAAGCTATCCCGACTGAAGATGCAGCGCCGCCCGATGGCGGAAGCCCTTTCGGCATCCTGTTCGGCCGCTACATGCGTCCCGACCAGCAGGAGTTTCCTTGCCAGCTTTCCTCGATCGACGACACCCAGGTGACCGTCATCACCCGCGGGGAAGCGGACTTCAGCGAGCGCCTCGTACTATATCTGGACGAAATCGGACGTCTTGAGGGCGAGGTCATCCACCGCACTGCCACCGGCTTCACGCTGGGCCTGTCCCTCAGTGCGTCGCAGGCGGATAGGCTGCAGAAACGCCTGGAATGGCTGCGCAACAAGGACGACGGCGAAGCAGGAGATGAACAGCGCCGGCACGCGCGCTACCAGCCCAGCGATGCGGCTTCACAGAATGCGGTCGCGTGGAGCAGAGATGGGAAGCGGTTGGCTTCGGGGGCGCGCGATCATACGTCGAAAGTCTTTGATATGGAGAGCGGGGAACGGTTGGCGACCTATTCGGGTCACGCCAAAGCGGTACGTTCGGT
>JBCCEL010000211.1:0-10567 GCA_039030315.1 Pseudomonadota bacterium | reverse complement strand
CGGGTCAGCCACGCCTTGTCCAGATCGGTGAGTTCGCCGGGGACAGCGTCGACGCCGCAATCCTGTATCTCTCCGCCGACATAGATCGTGCCGTCATACATGCTGTCGCCGAGGTTCTTGCCGGCATTGCCGCAAACCACCATGCGGCCGCGCTGCATCATGAAGCCGGAGAATGCACCTGTGTCACCACCGATGATGATCGTGCCACCCTTCATGTCGATTCCGGTTCGGGACCCGACCGAGCCCTTGCAGACCAGATCGCCGCCGCGCAGCGCTGCGCCAAATGTGGAACCTGCATTCTTCTCGATCACGATGGTCCCGGCCATCATGTTCTCGGCGCACGACCAACCGACCCGGCCAGAAATGCGGACATTCGGTCCGTCAATCAGGCCGCATCCGAAATAGCCCAGGCTGCCTTCGATGATCAGGTTGAGCCTGTTCAGGATTCCGACGGCAAGCGAGTGCTTGGCACCCGGGTTCTTGATCACAATGGTTCCGTGGCCCTCGCTCATCAGTTCCCTGATACGCTCGTTGACCTCCGTTGCCTCCATGTTGTCGGCATTGATTTCGGCGCGCTTGTTGTAGTCTACGTCGAACGCATCGAAATAGCCGTAGCCGCCCTCGTTCTCGAGGGTGAACATGGTCTTGATATCGCGCCCCTTGAGAGGCTCGGTGTGCAGCCCCATTTCATGGGAGACGCTGCCCTCAATTACGCCCGCCATACGCGAACCTCCTCATCATAGGGATCGTATGTATCGATTTCGTGGGGGATGATGGCGCGAATGGAAACCTCTTCAGAAGCCAGCGCGACCATATCGTCGGCCTCGTAGAGCACCATCGGTTTTGCAGCCATCGTGTCCTTGGCCATGCCCAGTTCATTGCGTGTGGTCACGAGATAGGTGAACACGCCGTCGATCTCATCGATCGACATCCTCAAGGACTCTTCCAGCGAAAGCCCCTTTTCGATGTTCACCGCCGTATACACGGCCAGGAGTTCGGAGTCGCAGTTCGACACGAACCTTTGCCCGATACGCTCCAGCTGCCGGCGCATCAGCCAGTAGTTGGTGATCTGTCCGTTATGGACCACCGCGATATCGTTGTAGGGGTAGGCCCAATATGGGTGAGCTGACCGGATATCGACGTCGGATTCGGTGGCCATCCGGGTGTGGCCGATGGCGTGCGTACCCTCAAACTCGCCGAGGCCGTACTGATCGGAGACCACGGTGGCATCGCCAAGATCCTTGATCAGCTCCAGCGAGCTTCCGATCGACAGGATTTCAGCCCCGTTGATGTCTTCCACCCTGTCAGCCAGTTGCTTCATGTCACCGTCAAAGGCGATCCGGTAGCGGTAGGCGTACTGCGTCGCCTCCTCTTCCTTTGTCACCGTCACGCCGACTTCCTTCAGGAGAGCGTCGACTTCAGCCCGACGATCCTTGATCTCCTGATGGATGTGGAAGCCAGTGGCGAGCTCTTCCTGCTCGGCCACCTTGAAGCGCATGACGTACTCGTCCTGGCCAGGCGGGCCATAGATGGCGAAGCCGGTTGAATCCGGTCCTCGATGCTTCAGAGCCTGCAGCATGGCGGTCATTTCGCCGCCGATATTGCTGGTACCCTTGCGGTGGATCAGCCCTGCGATTCCACACATGATGAAGCTCTCCCTTTCAAATTTAGGTTGAACGTTTAGGTGGCGGGCGGCGCCACCGCGCCATCCGCCCTGTTCTTCTCGCGCACAGCCCGTTTTCCTAGGGCAGGCACTCCATGTAGGTTTCGTTGTCCCAGTCGGTCACGGTGGACATGAAGCGCGCATACTCGTCACGCTTATACTCCGTGTACAAACGATACATTTCATCCGGCAGACCGCGCTGAACAACCGGGTTGTCGTCGAGATGGTCGAGTGCTTCGCCGAGAGACATCGGAAGCTTCTTGACCTGCTTGCCAGCCTCGATGGCTTCGTAAATGTTACGTTCTTCCGGCTCGCCCGGATCGAGCTTGTTGTCGATACCATCGTCCATCGCCGCGAGAAGCGTTGAGCCCATCAGGTACGGGTTCACCATGGAGTCGACTGAACGGTACTCGAAGCGGCCCGGTGCCGAGACGCGCAAGCCCGTGGTGCGGTTCTGGAATCCCCAGTCGGCGAATACCGGCGCCCAGAAGCCAGTGTCCCAGAGACGGCGATAGGAGTTCACGGTTGAACACCCGATGGCCGTCAGAGCCTGCAGGTGATGCACGACGCCGCCGATGGCTTCCAGGCCGTCTTTGCCCGGCATTTGCGGGTCGTCGCCATCGGGCATGAAGGTGTTCTCGCCGCCCTGCACGTACATGTAATTGTCTTTCATGCCCGGCAGGTTGTCGGGATCGTTGCCGGTCTTGACGAAAACGTCCTCGCCGCCTCGCCACAAGGACATGTTGTGGTGACAGCCAGAGGCGGAGACGCCCATGAACGGCTTGGTCATGAAGCAGGCGAAGATGCCGAACTCGCGCGCCACCTGGGCACAGATCTGACGGTACGTCGTCAGCCGGTCGGCATTTCGGAGGACGTCATCGAACATCCAGTTCAGCTCAAGCTGACCCGGGGCGTCCTCGTGGTCACCCTGGATCATGTCGAGACCCATCTTCCGGGAATACTCCATGACCTTCATGTAGACCGGACGCAGGCTCTCGAACTGGTCGATGTGGTAGCAGTACGGCTTGGAGAAGCCTTCTTTCGGTTTGCCGTTCTCGTCGAACTTCAGCCACATCATTTCCGGCTCTGTGCCGATGCGCAGCTGACGGCCATGCTTCTTCTGGAAGTCATCGTGCAGACGGCGCAGGTTGCCGCGGCCATCCGACGTCAGGTAGCCGCCCGGATTTTCCTTCTCTTCCCTGTTGCGGAACAGGGTGCAGTAAAACCGTGCGATGCGGTTGTCCCAGGGCAGCTGCATCATGGTTTCCGGCTCGGGAATACCGACGAGCTCGGCAGCTTCCGGACCGTAGCCCAGGTACTCGCCGGCGCGGTTCAGGAACAGGTTCATGGTGGCGCCGTAAACGAGCTGGAAGCCCTTTTCGGCGACCCGCTCCCAGTGATCGGCCGGGATGCCTTTGCCCATGATCTTGCCCGTCACGGAGACAAACTGCAGGTAGAGATATTCAATCCCCAGTTCGTCAATCTTCGCGCGGACTTGCTTGACCTTCTCTGCGCGGCCTTCCTGTTCGACAAAACTCTCGATATCCATCGGCATGGTACCCTCGCACCCCTTCGCTGATTTATCCTGTGCCTGTTTTCAGGCTTGCTATAGCCTACCAATTCTAGACCAATTTTCCGAACATGGAAGCGGAAATTTTAAACTCATTCTAAACCCGCCCCCTCCCACTGCCATCGGAGCGGCGACAAAGACACTGAAGAGCCTGGATATTTTCGCCTGAAACGTCGTAAAATTGCCGCTGTTTGCACAATTCGCATGACCTCCCTGGTTGTGAAAATCGTGAGGGCATCCGCGCGGAAGGCGGTCATCGGAGGGACAGGCAAGCTGCACCATTCCGTCGCATTTGGTGCTTTTCCGACACCTTGCATCTCGACGGATTGGGTTGATCTGGTCCATAATAGGTTGAGTAAACGGACCAATATCATACCAATTAGCACCAATTGCGACCAATAAGATCTACATGGCAAAGACGGCAGATTTCGACCCAGACAGGCTTTTGCACTCGGCGACCGCTGATCTCGCACCAGGGCGCGGCGCTGGCGCAATCACGGCGCGCTTACGCAACGCGATCGAAACCGGCGTATACGCAGAAGGGGACCAGCTTCCGCCCGAGCGGCAGCTGGCAACGGCATTCGACGCCGCCCGGAGCACGATCCGCAAGGCGCTGAATCAGCTGGAAAATGCAGGCCTGGTCGAACGGCGCATAGGCAGCGGCACTTACGTCTCTTACTCTGGTCCGATATCGGACCAGGGCGATGAGATCATTGACCTGGTAAGTCCCCTGCAGCTTATCGAAGCGCGATTTGCCATCGAACCCTACATGACCCGGCAGGCCGCCCTCCATGCCACCAGACGCGATCTGGACAATATCGAGGCAATCCTCGTGCGCCTTGAGGACACGCGAATCGACGAGGCTGTGTTCACTCATTGGGACGGTGAGTTCCACCAGCAACTTGCCCGGTGTTCGCGCAATCCGCTGATCGTGAAGCTCTACCAGAACATCAACGAAGTCCGCTCCCACGCCCAGTGGCGGGCCATGCGCCGCACGATCCTGACGCCGGAGCAGATCGATCTCTACAACCAGCAGCACCGCGCCATCTACAAGGCCCTGTGCGAACGCGATCTGAAGGCGGCATCCGGAGGTATCGAAGCCCATCTCGAAACCGCCCGGCAGGACCTGATCGGCGCTGAAAGCGGATGAATCCAGCCCTTCTCGGCGCCTCGGCCGCAATTTTCTGGGGTGTTCATGACCTAGTCGGCGGCCTTACCAGCCGAAAGATCGGGTTCGTTCAAACAGTCTTCTGGGTCACCCTTTTTGGCCTGCTCGCCTTGACGGCAGCTCTGGCTATCCTCGACGACTTTCCGGCGCTGAACGCGTCCACGCTGGCGCTTCCCGCCGTGGCCGGCAGCCTCTATCTGGTGGCCGCGCTCTTCCTGTTCGCTGCGCTTTCGCAGGGGCCCTTTTCCCTCGCCGCTCCGATCTCGGGTTCCTTCCCGCTCACCTCACTCGCCTTCGCAGCAATCCAGGGAACGGAAATCACCGCCCTTCAGCTCGCAGCATCCCTGGGCGTGGTCGGCGGCGTGGTGATGGTTTCCTTGACCGGACAGGACGAGCAGGAAAACGGAAAGTGGGGACCCGCCTCCATCAGAGCCTCGATTCTCTGTGCAATCGGCGCCCATGTCTGTTTCGCAGCGGCGATCTTCGCCGGCCAGATTGCATCAGCATCCATCGGTACGCTGCAGGCCACATGGGTCGGCCGGATCGCGGGCCTCGTTCTCGCCGCTCTGATCTTGATGTTCTTGCGCAAATCGCCATCGTGCCGGGTTTCGATGCTTCTCACACTGGCCGGGATTGGAACCCTGGACGCAACTGCGATCTGCCTCCTGAATGCCGCAGGCAACACCGCCCAGCCGCAAATCGCTTCGGTGGCCGGCTCGGCGTTCGGCGTCATCACGATCATGCTGGCCCGCTTCTTTCTCAAGGAAAAGATCCCGCCCTTGCGCTGGACGGGTATTGCGGTGACATTCATCGGCGTTGCCATACTTTCTGGCCTGGAGGGCAAATGATCCAGCTGAGCCACGAGCATCAGGAGGCGTTCAACACCGACGGTTTTGTCATCGTCGAGAACATTCTCACCTCCGCTGAGATCGATGCGGCTCGAGAGCGTTTCCCCCTTCTCTTTCGCGGCAAGTTCGAAACCGGCCTGCAGCCTGACGAATGGAACTGGCGCGAAGGACGCGATTCCGATGCCCTGACGCGCCAGATCTGCAACGGCTGGAAGGCCGACCGCACTGTCTCATCGATCGTGCTCAGGGAGGATATCGGCCGCGCCTGTGCAGAGCTCCGAGGCTGGCCCGGCGCGCGCATCAACCAGGACAATGTCATCTGGAAGCCTCCAGGCACCAGACCTCTGGGTTTCCACCAGGACGACAGCTATCAGAACTGGATTGTTCCCAACGAGATGATGACCTGCTGGATTACCCTTGACGATACCTCGGCGGACGGTGGAACCATCGAATATGTCCGCGGCTCCCACCTGTGGCCCCTGGCTCCGCCGATCGGACAGTTTCATGCGCCCGACGATCCTCTTGCAGATATGCGGCCGGCGGCAGAGGCGGCCGGCGCAAAGCCGGACATCGTTCCGATCGAAGTTCCAGCGGGATCCGCGGTGTTCCACCATGGCAGAACCTGGCATGGCTCCCGCGACAACCGGGGGGACAATCACCGCCGCTCAATCGTGGCGCATTGCATGTCGTCCGAGGCGCGTTTCCACCGTGAGCACCTCAGCCCGGTTTACAGCCGCTACCAGCGCTACGGGTCAGACGAGATGGACGAAAGCTTCTTTCCCATACTGTGGCGCGAAGACGGTTACCGGAGCGCATGGCTGGGCAGGATCAGCTCCTGACACAAATCGCGTTCGGACCAGCCGATTTCCATTGACAATGCAGCGCGTGAGCGTGTTGTAGCGGCCCCGTTTGATATGCGCCGGAAGCTTGCGCAATGGACCAGATCCCGCTCTTCTTTAATGTAAAGAACCGCAAGGTGGTGATCACCGGCGGCGGCACCGTGGCCGCGCGTCGTGCAGAGATTTCTCTGCGCTGCGGTGCTGAGGTCACAGTGTTCACAGAAAACCTTGGCGACGAGTTTCGTCCCTTCCTGGACCACGACAGATTTGCGCATGAACGCCGGATGCCCGATCCTTCGGACCTCGCCGGCGCCATCATCGCATTCGGCGCGGCCGAGGACGAAGAGGCTGACGACCATCTGGCCGAGCTGGCCAAGTCGGGCGGTGTTCCGGCCAACATCGCCGACGTCCCTGACAAGTGCGACTTCATCATGCCCACAATGGTGGACCGCTCGCCGCTCACCATCGCTGTTTCATCTGCCGGCAGCGCGCCCATGCTCGCGCGTCTCATCCGGGCGCGTCTGGAGACAATGTTGCCGGCGAGCTATGGCCGGCTCGCTGAATTCGCGGGAAACTTCAGGGAGACCGTAACCAACAGGCTCGAGGACGGCGTTGCGCGCCGAAGGTTCTGGGAGCGCGTCTTCGATGGCGCTGTGGCCGATCTCGTTCTTGCCGGAGACGAGGGCCTGGCAACGGCGCAGCTTCAGGCCGAGCTTGAGGCAGCGTCCGGCAGTGCGGAGGAGGAAACTCTAGGCGAGGTCTTTCTGGTCGGTGCCGGTCCCGGCGATCCCGATCTCCTTACCTTCCGGGCCTTGCGCCTGATGCAGCTGGCTGACGTGGTCGTTCACGACCGCCTGATCGGAGAAGGCGTACTGAATCTCGTCCGGCGTGATGCCGAGCGCATTTATGTCGGCAAGCGGCCGAAGGATCACACGCTTCCCCAGGAGGAGATCAGCGAGTTGCTGGTCCGGCTCGCCCGGGAGGGCAAACGCGTGCTGCGGCTGAAGGGCGGCGATCCTTTCATCTTCGGACGTGGCGGAGAGGAGATAGAAAAACTCTCAAGCGAAGGCATACCGTTCCAGGTCGTCCCCGGCATCACGGCTGCTTCCGGCTGCGCCTCCTACGCTGGCATCCCGCTGACGCACCGCGATCATGCCCAGTCCTGCGTCTTCGTTACCGCCCACGGGCGCGACGGCGTGATAGATCTGGACTGGACCAGCCTGCTCCGGCCGAAACAGACCGTTGCCATCTATATGGGGCTGACGTCATTGCTGCAGGTGACGGAGGAGTTTGTAAGCCGAGGCGCCGATCCCGACCTTCCTGCGGCGATTATTGATAACGGCACCCGGCAGAGTCAAAGCGTTGTCACGGCGACACTTTCAACCATCGCCCGGGAGGCCGAGCAGGCAGGGCTCAAAGGCCCGGCCATGGTCATTATCGGAACGGTGGTCAGCTTGCGGGACAAGCTGAAGTGGTTTGAGGCCGATGACGATAGGCCTGCCCCCGCCGCTCAACTTGCCGCACAAAGACTGGTATAAGGTGACTTGATTCCGCTAAGCGGATGGACAATATATTCGATGTATCGAATATAAGATGTGCAAGGACAAAACCACATGACACCTGAGGTAAAGGCTTTCTTCGACGACGCCACCAACACCATCACCTATGTGGTCTCCGATCCTGCCACCCGGCATTGCGCGGTCATCGACAGCGTTCTCGACTTCAATTCATCAGCCGGGCGGATCAGCCACGAATCCGCCGATGAGGTCATCGACTACGTTCGCAGTCAGGGCTTGACCACCGAATGGGTGCTGGAAACCCATGTCCATGCGGATCATCTCTCCGCCGCGCCGTATGTGCAGGAACAGTTGGGCGGCAAGCTGGGGATCGGCGCCAGGATCACAGTCGTCCAGGAAACTTTCGGGAAGGTCTTCAACGCCGGTACCGCGTTCGAGCGCGACGGAAGCCAGTTCGATGCGCTTTTTGAAGATGGCGACACCTTCACGATCGGCGAGATGAACGCCACGGCGATCTCAACGCCGGGCCACACGCCGGCATGTCTGACCTACGTCATCGAAGACGCCGCATTCACCGGCGACACGATTTTCATGCCCGATTTCGGGAGCGCCCGCTGCGATTTCCCAGGCGGCAGCGCCACCCAGCTCTACAACTCCATCCAGAAACTGTTCGAGCTACCCGACGACACCGTGATCTTCGTCGGCCACGACTACAAGGCGCCTGGCCGGGACGAGTTCGCATGGCAGACCACCGTAGGCGAACAGAAGACCCGAAACATTCACGTCGGCGGCGAAAAATCAAAGGATGAGTTCGTTGCGATGCGCGAGGAGCGCGACGCCAAGCTTGGCATGCCGAAGCTCATCCTGCCTTCGATCCAGGTCAACATGCGCGGCGGAAATCTGCCGCCGGCCGAAGAAGACGGGCAAACATACCTGAAGATCCCCGTCAACCAGATCTGAAGCACGAAGCGCCTCATCGGCCAAAATAGTTGGCCTCAGCGACAAGCTCTCCCTTGCGTTCACGGCACGCTGGCTCTTTAGTGCTCACAATTGGTGTGGGTGGGCGTATAGGGTATGGCGGAACTGCCGGACAGTGCTGAGATCGTGGTCATCGGCGGAGGCGTGATCGGCCTTTCCGTCGCCTACCATCTCGCCAAGCTCGGCTGCCGGGACGTCATCGTGCTGGAACGGCACAAGCTGACCAGCGGCACCTCATGGCATGCAGCAGGCATAATCGGTCCGTTACGCGCATCTGCGAACCTGACCCACCTTTCGGCCTACGCCACCAAGCTCCTCCCGAAGATCGAGCAGGAGACGGGCCAGTCCACCGGATACCGCCAGACCGGTGGCTTTTGGCTTGCGCAGTCTGAAGAGCGCATGCGCGAGCTGCGCCGCATCTGCGATGTGGGCACGATGTCCGGCCTCAACCCGAAAATCATGACGCCCGGCGAGGTCGCCGACAGACTGCGCATTATCCATACCCGAGACCTGGCGGGCGGCATGTGGGTGCCCGAAGACGGCCAGGCGAACCCGGTCGACGTGTGCATGGCCTATGCGAAGGGCGCCCGAGACCGTGGTGTGCGCATCTTCGAGGATACATCCGTGGCCACCGTCCATCATCGCGGCGGTGCGGTTAGCTCCGTGGAGGCCGGGGACGGCCACATCATCTCCTGCAAGAAGATCGTGAACTGCGGCGGTGCATGGGCAAAACGCCTCGCGCAAAGCTCCGGCATAAGCATTCCGCTGCAGGCAGTGGAGCACATGTACGTGGTGACGGAACCGATCCCGGCTTTGCCCCAACCCTTCCCAGTGATTCGGGATCTGGAAGGCCGCATCTATATCAAAGAGGATGCAGGCAGACTGGTGCTCGGCGGTTTTGAGCCCAATGCCAAGATCTGGCATCCCGACGGCGCCGGACCGGACGCACCCTTCCTTGAACTGCCGGAGGACTGGGACCAGTTCGAGCCGTTCATGCAAGCCGGCCTCAAGCGTATTCCCGGCCTCTCATCCGCCGGCATTCAGCATTTCATGACCGGCCCGGAGAGCTTTACGCCTGACACGAAGCAGGTGATGGGCGAAGCGCCGGAGTGCCGCAACTACTTCGTTGCCGCCGGCTTCAACTCGATCGGCATCATCTCATCGGCCGGTACCGGGAAAGTCATGGCCGAATGGGTCTCCGACGGCGCCTGTCCCATGGATATCTGGGACCTCGACATCGCGCGTTTCGAGCCCCGCCACAGCGGCAAAGCATTCCAGAAAGCCCGCGTACAGGAAGCCGTAGCCAGCCAGTTCGAGATGCACTGGCCGTACAAGCAGATGAAGACCGGGCGGGGCCTCGCCAGATCCCCGTTCCACAAGGCCTGGGCTGAGCAAGGCGCCGTCTTCGGCGCACCCACGGGTTTTGAACGTCCGCTCTATTTCGGCCCGGCCCAGCGTTATACCTACGGCCACCAGCGCTGGTGGCCATCCGTCGAGCAGGAGATCAAAGCTCTCACCGAACGCGGCGCGCTGCTGGAGCTCACACCTTTTGGCAAGTTCCTCATCGAAGGCCGCCATGCCTTGAGGTTCCTGCAACGGGTGTGCCCAAGCAATATGGACATCCCCGTGGGCCGGCTCATCTACACCCAGATGCTCAATGCGCGCGGACGCATCGAAGCCGATGTCACGGTCATGCGGCTGAGCGAAGACCGGTTCCTGATGGTGAGCGGTGCGGCAACACGCATCAAGGACCAGGCCTGGCTGAACCGCTCGGTTCGCGGCGACCGCGTTGCCATCACCGATGTGACTTCCAGCTATGCCGTCCTCGGCGTCATGGGGCCTGAAGCACGAAACGTGCTTTCCGCGCTGACGCCGGACGACCTTGCGAACAAGAGCTTTCCCTACGGCCACACGCAAGAGATCGAGATCGGTCATGCGCGCGTAAGGGCATGCCGGGTGTCCTATGTCGGCGAACTCGGGTGGG